>JAIRMW010000029.1 GCA_031258415.1 Prevotellaceae bacterium | reverse complement strand
ACCCTACGGACGTCGTAACGAACAACCCGTCGGAGTTGGTGATCGTCATCCCCGAACTGGCCGCCGGCGAATACCGGCTGGAGGTTACGACGCAGTTTACGGGCGCAACCAACAAGTTCCTGAACGAACCGCGCACAGTGGTGTTCGACAAGGTCTTGACGGTACAGTAAGCGTCCCCCGCTCCGTTTGGGGTGACCAAACCGAACGGTTTGGAGTGACCAAACTGAGCGGTTTGGAGTGACCAAACTGAGCGGTTTGGAGTAACCAAACCGAACGGTTCGAAACGTACCCCTCGAACGTCGGGCGAATATGAAACACAAAGAGAGACGAGGCAAAAGCCCCGTCTTTTTTTATGGGCGACCTTTGCGTATCGACGGGAACGTTTCCATCGTTTGACGGGAACGCTCCCATCGTTCGGCGGGAACGTTCCCATCGTTCGGCGGGAACGCTCCCATCATTTGGCGGGAACGTTCCCATCATTCGACGGGAACGCTCCCATCACATTGGCGGGAACGTTCCCATCGTTCGGCGGGAACGCTCCCATCACATCGACGGGAACGTTCCCATCGTTCGGCGGGAACGTTCCCATCGTTCGGCGGGAACGTTCCCATCTCCGCGAACCTTATTTCCACCTTATTTTAACTAACAAAACAACCGTAGTAGCACGGGACGCTCCCCCCTCTCCCGAACCTTATTACCTTATTTCAATGAATAATGAACAATTGGCCTGCGGTGGCGGCGCTTGCCTTGATGCGCAATGGAACGTTGGCCGTAGGCTATCCATATCCATAGAAAACTACCATCCCCGCCAACCCTCAACCCTTCGGGTTGCGTGAGCCGCCGTGTTCGCTGCCCCCCAATCGCTTCGCTTCACTGGGGGTTATTCATATTCGACCCTCCGGGTCGCCCGCACGGAGCGCATTCCCCGTCAGGGGGCGCCCGAAGGACGGGGGTGGGCAGGGGTCGAAAAACAAGTAAGAGGGCTTTTCATAAACTGTTTTTCTCGGAAAGATAATACTTGTTTCTTTGCCCACAACAAAAAATGAGATGCGTCGGACCCGGGGAGTCAGCGGCAGACAAACAGCGCAAAAAAGCGACGGTCGACGCGCGTCCAATGTTAAATTTTGAATGAAGCTTTACACGGTTTTTACACATATTTCACACAGCATCACACATCTTGCTTTTTTCCCCTTCAAAAAGCCCCATGATTTGTATATTTTTATTTTTTTTTGTAAAAACTATTTTTATTACCTTTGCCGCGTTGTTTAGTCCTTTTAGATGAAGGACTAAGAGCAAAAAAAGTACACGTGATAATATACATTATCAGAAGTAAAAAAGATATCCCTCCATTCATTTTTGTAATACCGTAACAGGAAGTCCCTTTCTACGGGTCTTTGAGGAGGCTCCGATGGGAGTGTCTTTAATTTTTCCATTTGGTTTTCTTTGTTTCTAAGTTTATAAATACTTATATATGTACTTGTTTTGTCTGTATTTCTGATAATGTATATTATCGGAACCATCTTTTTTCAAAATCCGGACAAATCGACGGTATTTTCAATTCCAAAACGGCTTTTCGCAAAAATTTAACACCGTTTTTTTCTTGCCCCCCCTGCCTGCCGGCAGTCTCTTCGACGACGCCTGCGCCGCGACGTCCACAGGACGCGCTGCCGGCGTCGTCGTTTTTTGCCATACACCTATAATATAATAATACCTCCTCATTAATCACTGTAAAAAACGACGCCTGATGACACCAACGTATTTTCCCGAATGTATAACGCTTTTCCCCGCGCAGGGTTTGCCGCTTTGCGGGCGGCGTATGGTCCGTAGACCGCCGCAGACGCCGGCACAGGAAAGCCTTCTAATGCACTAATTATTTAATTGTTTAACCAAATACAAGTATCAACCGTTATAAAAAATTTTATGAAAGCATCCCAAATTTTACGAACCTTAGCGTTCGTTGCGCTGCTTGGCGGCGCTGTAATTACGACGGTTTCCTGCACGGACAAGGAAGAGCAGGCGACCGAGTTCGGTACCGTAACGGGTATCGTAACTGATGAATATGAAGCCAACGCGCCGATAGCCGGCGTTACGGTAACGCTTAAAGACCTCGAAGGATCGGCCACGACCGGCAGCGACGGGAAATATACGTTTCCCAATGTGCCGATAGGCTCGTCGTATGCAGTGGTATTCACCAAAACCGGCTGGGAATCCCGAAGCAAGACGGTACGTGCCGACCTGTTTGTTAATGGCGTAGCGACTATCAGTATAGAGCTGCGTAATGCGTCGTTGAAAATCGCCGGTACGGTCTCCGACGGGAAAAACCGGGGAGCGCCCTTAGAGGGCGTAACCGTTACGGTGGGCTCCATCGGCGCCGCAACCACCGGTGCCGACGGGAAATTTACCATCGACAACCTCGCTCCCGACAACTACACCGTCGTGTTTACAAAAGCGGCCTACCCGGTTATTATCCGCGAGGTGGCCATTGCCGACTTCCAAAACGGCGTGGCGGTGGTCGATGTTACGATGGGCGGCGAAGAGCTCCTGCGCGGGAAAACAGCCGACGATCTGCTGCTGGCCGATAAATGGTATTATAACGAATACCGCGGCGGACGCAACGCCGACGCCTATCCGCACTGGGACTGGTCGACGAACTATATGGGGTCGCTCGACTACGTGGGCAATTTTGAGGAACAGAACGAAGGCTCGACCCTGCGTATCCGCAACGACGCCGCCGACCAGAGCAATCCGGCCAATCTCGACGTGTTCGACTCCTATACCTACGGCAGTAAGCTGATTACGGAGGACAACAAAATCATGTCGGTGCGCGTGCGTACGCACAATGCCGACGCCGCCGCTCCTGCCTACTTCGGCGTGCAGGTGGTCGATCTGTCGGCGCCTACGCCGGCGGCCGTTAAAATCGGCAACGACCGCACGCACGGATCGGGCGATTATGCCGACTATCATTTCGACCTGAGCGCCTACGTGGGCAAGGAAGTGATTATTGCCGTCGGAATCTATCGCCAGAAAACAGGCGACTACTGGAAACAGCTTGTGCTGCGCGCGATCCGTTTTGCGCATCAGGAAGTGAAAAACTGGGACTGGCTGCCCGGCGACGAAGTGATCGCCGACTGGAAACTGCCGCTGCAAACCGTCCGCTCGACGATGGTGCATCAGAGAAAGTCCTTCACCGGCATAAGCCCGATAAGCGGAAACCGCGACAACTATATCAATGCGTATAAATCGTGGCGCACGGTGAGCCATATCGCGCGGGAATGGACATTCATGCCCCTGGCTAAAGACCCCGAACCATTTGCCGGAGAAGGATACGTGATAAAAACGCGCAGCGACGCCGCAGTCAATACCTTAGTGCCCGAGGCGTACTTCTATGCGAAATTTGCCATCGCATCCGGAAACAACCAACTGACGCTGAAAACGCGCAACTCGACCAGTAGTTGCTGCCCCTCCGGTCGTTATACGTACTTTAAATTGACGGCTATCAAAGACGACGGCACGGTTGCGCACGTAGAGCCTGCCTCGCATACAGCCGACGATGCGGCAGCGGCCACCGACGGTTGCTGGCGGTTTAAACACACTCGAGGCACTGCCGATACTCCTAACGACTACGCCTCGTTTGTATACGACCTGTCAGCATTCAACGGTAACAACGTAGTATTGTGTCTGGGCATCTTCCAAGGAGTAGCCAACACGAGTGAAAATAAAGTGTTTATCTACAGCGTAACCCTGCAATAATACAACCGCTATTATTCGACGCCGGGCGGCGCCTTCGTGTTCCGCCCGGCGCCAAATAATACTATTCACGTTTAAACAGGAATAACAATGAAAACACAGATGAAATTACTACTGCTCCTGCCGATAGCCGTCGTTTGCAGCCTTTCGCTGCAAGCCTGCAAGGGCGCCGACCCCAATAATAACGGAGAAGGCCCCGGCAACGGCGGTAACGGCAACGGCAACGGCGGCGAAACAACCGCTATCGTCGAACAAAACCTGCTGCGCGCGATAGAACTAACCGACGCAGCCTTCGCAAACCATTTCGAGGGGAATACGATGAAAATGGCGCGGTACTATAATCCCTATACCGGCGTTCGCTCCAGCGAAACGGGCAGTATCTGGATGTATACCGCGGCTATCGAAGCGGTCAATGCGGTACTGCACGGCCTCACTGCGCATAAGGAAAGCGGGCAGACCACGCTGTACGACCAGCATTTCAACCGGTATGCCGAATGGCTCTATAAACTGTACGACAATGCCGATTACTATTTAGGCACCTTCCAGTTAGTCTCCTACACCCAGACAAAATCATGGTCGGTCTATGGCGTCGATCGCGGCAGCGCCAAAGGCGGCGCGCGGGTCGAAGGCATCTACAATGTCTACGACGACCAGATGTGGTTAGTCCGCGAACTGGTAGAAGCCTACAAACTGACCGGCAATACCGACTATTTAGCGAAAGCGGAATACCTGACGGAATATGTGCTCGACGGCTGGGACTGCACCCGCAGCAGCAACGGCGAAGAACGCGGCGGTATCCCCTGGGGGCCGGGCTATGTAACCAAGCATTCGTGCAGCAATGGGCCGATGATAAGCCCGTTGGTCTGGCTGCACGAACTCTACAAAGAAAAAGCCGACGAAATAGAATACCGCTATATCGACGCGACCGACCGGCAAACGCGAAAAACCGAAATGCGCAAGAAAAGCGACCATTATCTCGACTTTGCCAAAAAGATTTACGCCTGGCAAAAACGCTACTTGCTGCGTCCCGACAACGGCGTGTACGACGATATGATGGGCGGCTGCTCGCCCGGCAGCCCGTCGACCGACCGCGTAGGGGGCGTAACCTACCGTCGCGGCATTACGTGCGCCGACCGCGTAGGGCCGCCGATTACCTACAACAGCGGCTCGATGCTTTCGGGCGCCGCCGACCTGTACCGCGCCACGGGCGATAACGCCTATCTCGAAGACGCAAAAGCGCTTTCGGATAAAAGTTTTGCCTACTTCGCGACCCTCGGCTCGACCAAACCCGACCATTATACCTACGACATCAGCGGTTTTCGCAACTGGTTCAACGGCGTGCTGATGCGCGGGTATGTGGATATATATCCTTCCTACAACAATGTAAGCGTATGTATCAAAAGCTTTCAGGACAATCTCGACTACGGATACAAAAACTACCTGTACAAAACGGTGCTCCCGACCAATTTGCTGGTCGGCTGGAGCCGCGAAGTAAGCAACAACAGCGTGGAAGGGATGTTTTCATTCGCCTTCGCGGCGGAATACGCCGTACTGGCAAAATACGAACTGATTAAAAAGTAATAACAATCTTTAATTTGGAAATACTATGTTAAAAAAACAACCAACCACAAACAGGAGACGCTTGTATACAAGTGTCCTGTTTATTTTTCTGGCCGGTTTTCTGCCGGCATTGCTGTGGGCGCAAAACCAGACTGTTTCGGGCGTTGTTAGCGACGCTCGGGGCGAACCGCTGGTAGGCGCCAGCGTAAGCGTCAAAGGCTTGACCGTGGCTACGCTTACCATGTTTGACGGTCGTTATACGATCGACGCGCCCGCCGGCGCGACCCTCGTATTTTCATTCGTCGGTTATACCACGCAGGAAGAAGCCGTCGGCAACCGAACGAGCATCAACGTTACCCTGCGCGAAGATGAGCAGGTGCTCGACGAAGTAGTCGTCGTAGGCTACGGCATTCAGCGCAAGGTCTCGCTTACCGGCGCCGTGTCGGGCGTTAAGGGCAATGAAATGCGGCAGACGAAAAACGAAAACCCGCAGAATATGATCACCGGACGTATTGCCGGAGTGCGCGTATGGCAAAAAAGCGCCGAACCCGGCACGTTTAACAACAACTTCGATATCCGGGGCATGGGCCCGCCGTTGGTCGTTATCGACGGCATTCCCCGTACGGTCGACGAGTTTCAGCGCATCAACCCCAACGACATCGACGACATCTCGGTGTTGAAAGATGCTACGGCGGCCATCTACGGCGTCCGCGCGGGGAATGGCGTGGTGCTCGTTACAACCAAACGGGGAACGACCGACGGCAAGGCCAAAGTATCGTACAATGGAGCCTATACGCTTCAGCAGCCTTCGGGCATGCCAAAGCTCGCCGACGCGTTCGAGACCATGACGATCTACAATGAAAAGTCGATGAATAATATCGCCGGCGGCAACATTGTTTACGATGCGGACTATTTCGAGTCGTTCCGTAACGGCACCCGCCGGACAACCGACTGGAACGACCTGGTATTTGCCGACGTCGCGCCGCAAACGCAGCACGACCTGAGCATCACCGGCGGCACCGACAAGGTGCAGTATTATGTGGGGATGGGCTATTTCTATCAGGAAGGCCTTTTCAAATCGGGCGATTTAAACTATAACAAGTTTAACGTGCGTTCCAATATCAGTGCGAAATTGCTCGACGGACTGACGCTCGACTTGAACCTTAGCGGTATCGCCGACGTGCAGAACAATCCTTACACCCGTTCGCTGGATATTATCCGTACCTACTGGCGTCAGGGCGTGCTTTTTCCGGCCTATGTCGACCCGGAGAATACCATGCTCAACTACGAAGGCATCGAACTACAGGAAAATGCGGTGGCGCAGATGACCTCCGACATATCGGGCTACCGGAAGTACGACAAGAAAATCTTCCAGTCGTCGGCCTCGCTGAACTACGACTTCGGCACGGTAACCGATGTATTGAAAGGGCTTTCGGCCAAAGTCATGTTCAGCTACGACTATCGATTGGACAACAACTCGACCTACCGCAATGAATACTACCAGTACATGGTTAATCCGGTATCGAAAGCCTATGAGCCGGCGCTGTTCAACGCCAGTTCGCCAAGCCGGATGTACCGCGAGATGCGCGACAGGGTGCAGACCCTCGGACAGTTCCTGCTGAACTACGACCGTACCTTTGGCGGGCAACATCGCGTATCCGGCCTCCTCGGATGGGAATTTCAGAAAACCAGCGCCGACAACTTCTATGCGCAGCGCGACCTGGCCTTCAGCTCCGACAGGCTCTCCGCCGGGGTCGACGAGGGGATGCAAGGTATGATGTACAGCGGGAATAACGACGTCTACACGCTGACTTACGCCGCGCTTATCGGACGCGTCCACTACGCGTTTGCCGACCGCTACTTAGCCGAAGTGCAATTCCGCTACGACGGGGGGTCGAAGTTTGTAGAAGATAAGCGTTGGGGATTTTTCCCCTCCGCCTCGATAGGCTGGCGTATTTCGGAAGAGCCGCTGTTTAAAAGCATCGACGCGCTCTCGTTCATCGACCAGTTGAAGGTGCGCCTCAACTACGGCGAGTCGGGACACGACGGCGCTCTCGAATACGACTGGGCTACCGGGTTCCGCTACCCCGACGCCAACAGCAACGGCGCCAGCGGCTACTACAACCAGCACGTGCCGGGTTATATTTTCGAAAATAAGTTTATCTATGGCCTCTCGACGCTGGCGTTGCCCAACGAGGAAAGCACGTGGTATACGATACGCACCTTCGACGTCGGGGTGGATTTTGAAGCATGGAACGGACTGTTCGGCTTTGCGTTCGACTACTTCGACCGGATTACCGAAGGGATATTTGAAAGCCGTTCGGGCGAGCTGCCCACGGTGGTGGGCGCCACCGCCCCGCGCGAAAACGTCAACAGCGAACGCCAGTTTGGGATTGACCTCGAACTGTCGCACCGGCATCGCATCGGCGACTTCCGCTATCGCGCCAAAGGCATCGCTACGATTACCCGCAAGAAGTATCTGACCGCCGTGAACAAAGGCCCGTGGGGCAACTCCTACGTCCGCTGGCGCGACGATAACCTCAACGACCGTTATCAGGGCGTCCAGTTTGGCTACGAAGGCAACGGGCGTTTTACCAGCTGGAGCGACATCCGCAACTACGAACTCTACCACGGACGCGATGTGCTGCCGGGCGACTATAAATATGTCGACTGGAACGGCGACGGCGAAATCAACAGCCTCGACCAGCATCCGATAGCCTACGACCAGACGCCGTGGCTGAACTTTAGCCTGAACCTCGAAGCCTCGTGGAAGAACTTCGACGCGAGCATCCTGTTGCAGGGATCGGCCTTAGGCTCCATGCGGTACCGCGAACCGCTGTACGCCATCTGGGGTTCCAACGGCGGCGGCGTCCTCGAGCAGTATCTCGATCGCTGGCATCCCGTCGATCCGCAGGCCGACCCCTACGACCCCTACATCGAATGGATCGAAGGGTACTACGGCTACACGGGGCACTATCCGGATGAAAATTCGACCTTCAACCGCGTCAGCACGGCCTACCTGCGCCTCAAGAGCGTCGAGCTGGGCTATACGCTGCCGCGGATCAAAGCGTTGCCCTCGCTCAATGTGCGGGTGTTTGCCAACGCTTACAATCTGCTGACCATTACCGGCGTCAAGTTTGTCGATCCCGAACATCCCGACGAAGAACTCGGACGCCTCTACCCGCTTAATAAAACCTATACCGTAGGGCTTTCGCTCTCGTTTTAGGCAGTATGAACCGATTAAAATAGTTGAAATATGAAAAATATATGTAAAATAGCAATCCTTGGCGTTCTCTTATTTGCAGGTTCCTGTAAGGACTACCTCGACGAGCCGCCGAAATACATTGTAACCGACGAAGACATTCTGTCGAACGACGCCGGTCTGAAAATCTATCTGGCACGGATGTACAGCTACCTGCCTATCGAAGATTTTAAATACATGGGCGAATGGGGCGTTGAATTTAATTCGTGGTTGGGCGCCTTGGGCATCGAAGCCACGGGCGAAGCGCTGACCCGCGACGGGATATGCCGCCCGTTCACCTATGAACGAACCCCCTACTGGGGCATGGCGTTTACCCTGTTGCGCGACGCCAACTACTTACTGGAAAACCTGCCGAAGTATCAGGAGAATTTCGCTGCGCCGATGTATAACAACTATCTGGGGCAGGCGTATTTTGTACGCGCCTTTACCTTTTATGCGATGGCGCGGCGCTTTGGCGGCGTGCCGTTAGTTACGCGGGTGATAAGCTACCCGGCGGAGAAGGACGTGCTCGAAGAACCCCGCGCCTCGGAAGAGGAGACATGGAATCAGGTGCTGGCCGACTTCGACCGCGCCGCCGAGCTGCTGCTGCCTGCCAGCCCGGTACGCGGGTATGCCAACCGGTATGTCGCCTTAGCGTTCAAATCGGAAGCCATGCTGTATGCCGGCTGCGTAGCCAAATACAACGAAACGGTATCGGGACGTCTGACCGGCACCGGGCAAAAAACCGGCGTGCGCGTCATCGGATTCGACGCCGGCACGTGGCAGGCCGCCTCCAAACGCTATTTCACGGAAGCCTACAAGGCCGCAAGGATCGTGATGACCGAAGGCGGCTATTCGCTCTACAAGAAGAAATGGTCGGCCACCGACCGCGAGGCGCAATACCAGAATATGGTCGATATGTTCAGCGACCTGACCAGCGCCGAAAACATCTTTGTACGGGAATACGAATACCCGACCGTTACGCACGGTATCGACGCCTACAGCGGCCCGTTCACCTTCCGGGGACCCTTGTCGGGCGGCACCTGCCCGACGCTCGACTTCCTCGAACTCTTCGACGGCTTCGACCGCTACCCCGACGGCACGATCAAGGTAACCTCCGGCAACTCCAATACGCAGGGCAACTACCTGCTGTTCGACTCGCCGATGGCGTTCTTTGCCAATGCCGAGCCGCGACTGCGCGCCTACGTCATCTTCCCGGGCGACCAGTTTAAAGGAAAGACCATCGAAATACGCGGCGGCGTCTATACCGCCGCCACGCCGATAAATCCGCTGTTCACCGACTATTCGTATGCGGCTTCCGGCACCCGCTATCAGCATTCGGCGGCCTACACCAACGCCAACCGCACCCTGTTCCTCAGCCCCAATTCGGGACAGAGTCAGGTAACGGTGAACTATACCGACCCGAACACCGGGCAAGCGGCTACGATGCTGGCCGCCGGCGAAGACGGGCCGTTCTTTGAAAACGGCGAAGCCACCATCACCGGCCTCTACCTCCGTAAATACCTCAACCCCGATCCGGCATTCGTCCCCGGCGAGGGAAAATCGGATCAGCCATTCATCCTGATGCGCTATGCCGACGTGCTGCTCAACGCCGCCGAAGCCGCTATCGAGCTGTCGCTGGCCGGCGAGTCGTCGCCCGACGGTTCCAACCTGATACAAGTGGCCACCACCGCGATCAACGACATTCGCGAACGCGCCGGAGCAACCCTGCTCTCCGGCAGCCTCCCCGCCACCGAAGAAGGACGCAACATCGTCCGCAAGGAACGGCGCAAGGAACTCGCCTTCGAGCATAAAACCAAATGGGACCTGCGTCGTTGGCGCGTCTCGCACTACGAAGGCCGCGACGGTTTCTGGGGCGAAGTCCGCAATAAGGACATGTACAGCAGTACGACCAACTTCCGTTTCCGCGGGCTCTATCCGTTCTTCTCGACCCGAAGCGGAAAATATTTCTTCGACGCCCATTTCCAGTGGGTATCCGAAAAGACATTTTCCTACGGCCCGGTGGACTACTACTTTGAAATCCCCACCGGCGAAGTGGCGAAAAGCCCGGTCATCGACCAGCAACCAAACAGATAACCAGTATACATTTTTAAACGTAAGAGAATATGAAAAAGATACTATTTTATACGCTATGGTGCGCGATATTTACATTCAGCGCATGCAGTCTATTTACCTTAGACAACTATGAAGAGCCGGCCGAGACGCTGCAAGGCGTGGTGGTCGATGCGGCTACCGGCGACCCGGTGCTCACCGACCAGAGCAGCGAAGGAATCCGGGTGCGCCTGACCGAGCTCAGCTGGACCGGCGTCGAAACGCCTACCCCCAACCCCGATTTCTTCTGTCGCCCCGACGGAACGTTCCGTAATACGAAACTCTTTAAGGGTACCTACCATATTCAGATCGACGGGCCGTTCATTCCCCTGATTCGGGAAGACGACCGGGGCGTCCCGCTGGCCGACGAATCCCAGACGATGGAAATCAGCGGCGTTACCGACGTCCGTTTTGAAGTGCAGCCCTTCCTTAAAGTCGAATGGGCGGGCGAGCCGACGGTGAGCAACGGGAAGATTACGGCGCAGGTGCGCGTTACGCGCGCCGTCTCGGAAGCCGACTTCCGCGCGAAGATCGAACCTATGGGCGGCTACAGCAGCGCATTCCTCAACGTTACCGACATCCAGCTGTTCGTCAGCTACTCGTCGAGCGTCGGACTCCGCGCCCGCGACGAACGCTGGTCGAACGAAATCAAGTATGCCGGCAGCGCCTTCAACAGCCTGCTGGGAGAAACGATCACCATCCAGTCGTCCGGAACAATCCCGTCGGGACGGACGGTGTTTATCCGCGCCGCCGCCCGTATCAACTACGATACCCCGGCCGGCAGCGGAACCAAACGCTATAACTACAACACGCCCCTGGAAATGATCATCCCGTAGCGCCCCTCGTTTGTATAGTACGAAACGGCCTGCAGAAGCTTCCTGTAGGCCGTTTCTTTTAGTTAGGACTTAGTGGAGTTAGTGGAGTTATGAATTAGGCGTGCCCCGTCCGTTTTTCAGTAGACTATATTTACGATCTATTATCCTATATTCATTCCTCATTAAAAATCCGTACCTTTGCACCGCAACAGAAATCTCAGTATAATACAGTAGAAACATGCACATCACCCATTTATCGGTAACGAATTTTAAGAATATCGAAGCGGCCGAGCTGGATTTTTCGCCCAACTTAAACTGTTTCGTCGGCGATAACGGCGAGGGCAAAACCAACCTGTTAGACGCGATCTACTATCTTTCGATGGCCAAAAGCTGTTTTGGCGGGAGCGACAGCCTGCATATCCGCCACGACGCCCCGTTCTTCCTCCTGCAAGGACGCTACCGCCGCCACGACGACGAAACAGTCGTCGCATGCGGCATCCGGCGTGGAGAAGGAAAAGTGCTTAAACGCGACAACAAAACCTACGATCGACTATCCGACCATTTAGGCTTCATTCCCTTAGTGATCATCTCGCCGGCGGACAACGAATGGATCAACGAGTCGGGCGAAGAACGCCGGAAGTACCTCAACACCCTCCTTGTGCAAATAGACCGCGAATACCTCCACGCCCTGACCCGCTACAACCACCTGCTGGCTCAGCGAAACAAACTGCTCAAAGCCCCGGCGGGCGCCGGCGCCGAGCTCCTGCTTACGCTCGACGAACAATTGGCCTCGCCCGCGGAGCTCATCTACCAGCGAAGAAAGGCGCTGGTAGCCGGATTGCAGCCCTACTTCAACACCATCTACCAGTCCCTATCGGGAAATAAAGAGCAGGCCTCGCTCGACTACCGCTCATCGCTGGACGACGCGCCGTTCGGCGAACTGCTCCGCCGGGCTGCCGACCGCGACCGCATCATGCAACATACCACCGTCGGCGTCCACCGCGACGACATCACCATGCTGCTCGACGGCTACCCCCTGCGACGAACCGGCTCGCAGGGTCAGCAAAAAACATTCCTCATTGCCCTGAAATTAGCCCAGTACGAATTCCTTAAACACGCCAACGGACGGCATCCCCTCCTGCTGCTCGACGACATCTTCGACAAACTCGACGAACGCCGCGTACAGCAACTGATAACCTTAGTTGCCCACGAAACTTTCGGCCA
The DNA here is from genome assembly GCA_031258415.1 of Prevotellaceae bacterium. GTDB lineage: Bacteria > Bacteroidota > Bacteroidia > Bacteroidales > UBA932 > JAIRKX01. Next base: position 1,857 of record JAIRMW010000029.1, on the reverse strand, counting down.
GATATTCCTGACCGACAGCAATAAAATCCGCCTCAACCACATCGTGCGCGAACTTACGCAGGACTACTGTATATTTCAAACCCGCGGGGGCGCTTTCTCCCGTTTGCCGAACGGCGACAGCGAGGGAACGTCGTGAGCGCAGGTAATAGCGCTATACGGTGATGACCGTCGGCTTCAGCCGGAAGACAACGAACGTGGCGCGCCCCCCGCAGGCCAATTAACCATTAACCATTAACCATTAATCATTGCCGCCGCAGGCCTACTCTAACTACTCTAACTCCTCTAACTACTAAAAAAACGTTCCCCCGCCGGCACCAATTCCAACTATTTTTCCTATCTTTGCGGTCAAATACATCAAAAACACAATGACTGTTTATAACTTTTGTATAACAAATGCTGAAAACCCTTGCGCAGCAAGGATTTTTTGGCTAACTTGGTGTTGCGAAGCAGCGAAGCAGCGAAGCAGCGAAGCAGCGAAGCAGCGAAGCAGCGAAGCAGCGAAGCAGCACCGCAGCACCGCAGCACCGCAGCACCGCAGCACCGCAGCACCGCAGCACCGCAGCACCGCTCCGCTATCATTTTCTAAAAATCCAACAGCAGCCCGCCGCAAGCGCGGGTAGTTCCAAAACGTTTTGGAACCGTCCCGCAACCCTGTTTCATGCTTCCAAAACGTTTTGGAAGCGTCCCGCAACCCTGTTTCATGCTTCCAAAACGTTTTGGAAGCGTCCCGCTATTTCATTTATTAACTAAAATATAAAAATGTCATGAAAAAAATCAAAGCTATTTATTTCGTTTACTTGCGCAATGAAGCGCATTATGAATTTTTGTGGATATTTCGCCACCTGCTGGACGAATATCCTGCGTTGCGAACCCTTATCGGCGCCATGGATGAGGCGTTTACCGTGCTGCTGGCGACGGAAAAACGCCTGCTCGACGCCGCCCGCGCCAGCGCGCTGACCCAGCAGATTGCCGACGCCGATCACCGCGTCGACCGCGCGCTGGCGGCCATCAGGGCAGTAATCAATGCCGCCCGGCATTCGTTGAATCCGGACGTCGTCGAGGCGGCCCGCGTACTGCAAATACGCCTCAACGAGTTTGGCAACATCCGCGGCAAAGCCTACGAAGAAGAGTCGGCGGCGGTGCAGGTGCTGATCGCCGATTTGGAAACGACCTACGCGGCGCAGGTCGCGCTCGTCGCGCTGGCGGACTGGCTGGCGGAACTCACGGCGGCCGAAACGGAATTTACCGGCCTCTACCTGCAACGCGGCAACGAAGAGGCCGTCCGCCCGCAGGAGCGCATGGTCGACGTGCGCCGCGAGATCGAGACGGTCTACCGGAACATCATCACCCTCGTCGACGCCACCGCCATTACTACGCTGGGCGCCTACGACGAGTTTATCAACAAGCTGAACGTGCAGGTCGCCTACTTCAACGAGCATAACCACCGGGCTGCCCGCAAAGACCTCGGCGAAGGCGAACACACGGTCATCGAGCCGATCGCCACGCAGCAGTACACCGAGAAGGCCATCACGCCCCTCCCGAAAGCGTACTACCGCGAGGAGGGCAAGCCGACGGTCGAGTTGGTGTTCGCGAAGGATTTTTCGCTTACGTATAAAAACAACGTTAACGTAGGCACCGCCGAGGTTACGCTGCACGGCAAGGGCGCCTACAAGGGACAAAAGACCGTTACGTTCAATATCGCGCGTTGAGTTAGGAGGTATGAGTTATGAGTTATGAATTATGAGTTATGAGTTATGGGTTGGCCGGAGGCCATTCATGTCAATAGCGCCATTGTCCATCCCCGCCCATTGGCCGGAGGCCATTCATGTCAATAGCGCGAGCGTCCCCCGCGGAGCG
>JAIRMW010000030.1 GCA_031258415.1 Prevotellaceae bacterium | reverse complement strand
TGTATATTATCAGAAGTAAAACAAAGGTACGAGAAAATTCCGAAAGTGCAAAAAACGAGGGCGTAAGAAGGAAAAAAAGGGCGGCGCTTTTCAATGATTAATGGTTAATGGTTAATGGTGAATGGTTAATTGGCCTGCGGGGGTCGCGTTGGCCGGAGGCCATCCATATCAATAGAATGGGTCGCTCGCGCAGCCCATTCCCCGTCAGGGGATTCATGGCCTACGGACAATGGTTCGCTAACGGCGCTCTGTGGTTCTCTGTGTACCTCTGTGCGCTCTGTGTCCCTTTTTCTTGCACAGAGGACACGGAGGTTGCACAGAGGGGCACAGAGGAATGGGCGCCGCGGAGCGCATTCCCCGTCAGGGGATTCATGTCCTACGGACAACGGGTGAGGATGGGGGAATGTTGTTTTTTATTGCTATGGATGTCCTACGGACAACGGTTCGCTAACGGCGCTCTGTGGTTCTCTGTGTACCTCTGTGCGCTCTGTGTCCCTTTTTCTTGCACAGAGGACACGGCGGTTGCACAGAGGGGCACAGAGGAATACCCGCCGCGGAGCGCATTTCCCGTCGCCTTAGCTTTGCATTTTGAAAAAACTAAAAAGGCAGTACCTTTGTGATGATAAAAAAATATATAAACATAAGATTCAAAAAGAAAGGAGACCAACCGGCGACCTATTTTCCCGTACAAGGGATTCATGGCCTACGGCCAGTGGTAATTATTCATACGGACGCATGGCCTACGCCCCGCCATTAACTCCATTAACTCCATTGCTCATTATTCCTTGTTCATTTAAAAAAGCGTATTTTTGTACGCTTAAATAAAGTATGAAATAAGAATACCCATGCATTATGATCAATCATCTTGACGCTATCGATAAACAGTTATTTCTGTGGCTGAACGGGGCGCATACTCCGCTGCTCGACCCGCTTATGGCGTTTGCCTCGGGGCGCCTGCTGTGGGCGTTGCTGTATGCGGGGCTGCTCGTCGGCCTGTTCCGGCGCTTTTCGTGGAAGGCCGGGTTGGGGGCGGTCGTGGCTATCGCCCTGACGTTTGCCCTGACCGACGTGGTGGGAAATGTGATAAAACATGCCGTCGAGCGCCCCCGTCCCTGCGTGGCCTTCGAGGGGCTTATTCATACGCTGGAGGCTTGCAGCGGCGCGTTTAGGAGTTTTATTTCCAACCATGCGGCAAATGTATTCGGGACGGCGACGGTGGCGGCGCTGCTGCTGAAGAACCGCTACGCGACGACCAGCCTCTACGGGGTGGCGGCGCTGGTGGGCTACAGCCGTATTTACGTAGGCCGGCACTATCCGGGCGACGTCTTGTGCGGCGCCGCCTTCGGGATGCTCGCCGGCTATCTTGTCTACCGGCTTTACCGGCTTCTCGCCGGCGCGCGTAGAGAGACGCTGTTCGCTGTTTATTACTATGCGTATCTGGCGGTGGCCAGTCTGGCGCTGTTTATCGGCGGCTGTATCCTCTTGCTGTTTACCGGGGCGTTCGACCGGAACCGGAACGTGCTGCACTATTATTCCCGTTTCTGGACATGGCTGTATTATTGGGGGGCGCCGGGGTGGAAACTCCGCATCACGGGGCGCGACGAGGCGCCGCGGGGCAAGGCCTGCGTGATTATGTCGAACCATCAGTCGATGCTGGATATTTGCCTGCTGTATCGGGTGCCGGCGATTTTTAAATGGGTCTCGAAGAAGGAAGTGCAGCGGATTCCGGTGGTCGGATGGGCGCTGTGGCTGCACCGCGACGTGATGATTTCGCGCGGCGACCGCGCGGGGCTGGTAAAAATGCTAAAGGAAGCGCAAGACTACCTCCGGCGCGGGGTGAGCATCATGCTCTTTCCCGAAGGGACGCGCAGCCGCGACGGGGCTATCCACGCCTTTAAAGAGGGGGGCTTCCTGCTGGCCAAAAGGGCCGGCGCGGCGATCCTGCCGGTGGTGATCGACGGGAATTTCGACCTGCAAAAGGGCTGGCGGCTTAAGCCGCGGCAGGTGTTCGACCTCCATATCCTGCCCGCCGTTACCGAAGACGAGGTGGCGGCGACGTCGTCGAAGGAGCTGATGCTTCTCGTGCAGGAGCGTATGCAAAAAGCGCTGGCCGCTCTTCGGGCGCGGAACGCGGAACGCGAGCCGGCCTCATAGCGGATGTAACCGTTTTGTAACCGTCTCGTAGCGTCGGCGTAAAAACAAGGTCGTACCTTTGCCGCTCATCCTAACGGAAATGATTGAAAAGAACCATAAACGTCGCCGCGCAAGGCCGGGCTCTCCGTCGTCGCCTTCCGGCAAATGCCTTCGGGCGCTACGACTCCCGATGCGAATGCGTATCTTTGCGCCATGAAATCGTCGACCCAATCCCTGCCGAAACTACTCGTCGCCGACGACGAGCCGGTGATCTGCGAAATTCTCGCCTTCAACCTCGCCAACGAGGGCTACGACGTTACGTGCGTCCATTCGGCGGAAGAGGCGCTGCAAGCGCTTTTGCCCGATCATGCGTTGCTTCTCTTGGACGTTATGATGGGCGGCATGTCGGGCTACCGGCTCGCCGAGACCTTGCGGCAACGCAATAACCCGATCCCGATTATTTTCCTGACGGCCAAAGATACGGAAAACGATATGCTGACCGGTTTTTCCGTCGGTGGCGACGACTATATTTCCAAGCCGTTTTCCATTAAGGAAGTCCTCGCCCGCGTAAAAGCGGTCGTCAAACGCTCCGACACGGGCGTCGCCGGACGGTCTAATCGCGTGTTCGACGATATTGTCATCGACTTTGCGCTGAAGGAACTGCGCATCGGCCGCCGGCCGGTGCCGCTGACCCGTACGGAGTTTGAACTCGTCGTCCTGCTTTCCGAAAACCCCGACCGGATTTATTCGCGGGACGAAATCATCGACCGGATATGGAAGGAAACGCCCTATATCACCGAGCGCACCGTCGATGTGCATATCGCCCGCCTGCGCAAGAAATTGGGGGCGCGGGCGACGATTATCTCCAACCGCACGGGCTTCGGCTACCGGTTTAGTCCTTCCGGCGAATGACCATCAGCTATAAACAGCGGCTGTTCTTTTATTTTGTCGTCATCTTTACGGTATTTGCCGGAGGCGTCTTCTTTTTCGAGCAGTCGCGCGAGCGGCACTATAAAACCGTCGCCCTCGAGGAACGCTTGGACGCCTGCGCCGCCTTCGTCGACGCCGCACTACAGCGATCTACCGACGTCGAGTCGCCGGAGGCCATGCCTACAGCCTCCCTGCTGGCGCTGCTTCCGGCGACGGTGCGCCTGACGATCCTCGACCTACAGGGGCGCGTGCTCTTCGACAACGCCGTTACGGAACCCGCCCGAATGGAAAACCACGCCCGCCGTCCCGAAATAGTAGCCGCCCGCGAAACCGGCAAGGGACGCGATATTCGTATCTCGGCATCCAACCACAGGGAATATCTGTATTATGCCAAACAGTATAGCCGGTACTACATTCGCGTGGCCTTGCCGTACGACATTCAACTGCGGCGCTTCCTGCAAGCCGACCGGCTTTTTCTGTATTACCTCGCGGCGCTGTTTGCCGTTGTCCTGTGTATTATGAATATTGTCGCCGGCCGGTTTGGGAAGTCGATCAAGCAGCTTCGCGACTTTACCCTGTCGATCGAACACCCGGGCGTCCGCGGCGTACGCCCGCCGCCGTTCCCGCCGGACGAATTAGGCGAGATAGGCGCTAAAATCGCCGAGCACTACCGGACGCTCGAAGAAAGCCGGAAAGTGATCGTACTGGAACGGGAGAAGCTCCTGCAACACGTCCACAGCTCGGAAGAGGGCATTTGTTTTTTCTCGGCGACGCACGCGGTCGAATTTTACAACGGGCTGTTTATCCAATATCTCAATACGATTACCGATACGGCCGGCATCGACCCGGCCGGGATATTGACCGACCCGGCGTTTGCGCCGATCAACGCTTTCCTGCAACACCGCGAACCGCCGGACTCGTATTTTGAAACGCAAATCGACCGGCAGGGGAAAATTTTCACCGTTCGGATTAATGTCTTCGACGATGCGGGCTTTGAAATCAGTATTAACGACGTTACCACGCCGGAAAAAACACGCCGGCTGAAGCAGGAGATGACGGGCAATATCACCCATGAACTCCGAACGCCGGTTACCGGTATACGCGGCTGTCTGGAGACGATTTTGGAACATCCGCTGAGCCCCGAAAAAAGAGACTATTTCATCCGCCGCGCCTACCATCAGGTGCTGGCGCTGTCGGAACTTATTCGCGACATGAGTTTAATTACTAAAATGGAAGGCGCCCCGCAGTCGTTCCGGCTGGAGGCGGTCGGCGTCCGCGCGCTGCTCGACGATCTGAAGAACGATCTGGAAATCCCTTTACGGGAAAAACAAATCGACCTGACGTACTCGGTGGCCGACGGGGTCGTTGTCAAAGGCAACCGCAACCTGCTGTACGCCGTGTTCCGCAATTTGACGGACAATGTTATCCGCTATGCGGGGAGCGCTGTTACGGTGAGCGTTCAGATGTACCGCGAGGATCAGGACTTTTATTATTTTTCGTATGCCGACAACGGCCCCGGCATCCCCGATGAGCAACACCTGAATCGCCTCTTTGAGCGGTTCTACCGAATTAGCGAAGGACGCACGCGCGATACGGGCGGCTCCGGACTTGGACTTTCGATTGTAAAAAATGCCGTAGCCTTCCACAAAGGAACGATTGTCGCCAAAAACAAAGCCGGCGGCGGTCTGGAGTTCTTATTTACGTTGCAGAAAAAGGGGGGTTAATAGTGCGTTTTATCGTCTGTGGTTGCCCAGCGGCGCAGGGGTTTTGCGCCTTCGTCGCCTAATTGCTGACAAATGGGGATTTTCCGTTCGGGTACTGGTTTTTCCAATTCTTCGTAGATAAACGAATCGTCGAAACCGGCCTGCTGCGCATCGAAGCGAGTACCGGCATAGTAGATTTTTTCAATACGCGCCCAGTAGATCGCAGCGAGGCACATGGGACACGGTTCGCAACTGCAATAAATTTCGCAGCCGCTCAGGTCGAAGGTCTGCAACGTCCGGCAGGCAGTACGGATGGCGTTTACTTCGGCGTGCGCCGTAGGGTCGTTGCCGGTAGTAACCGTATTGACGGCGCGGGCGACGATTTTCCCCTCCTTCACGACGACGGCGCCAAACGGCCCGCCGCCCTGTTGCGAAATATTTTCATCGGCCAGTTCAATAGCCGCTTTTAAAAAGGTATATGATGAATCCATTGTGATGTGTTTGAATGTAAATAAACGAATGAGGATACAAAGGTACATGAAAATTTTAAATGTACACAAAAATGGATAAAGGGTAGAGGCATGAGGTAAGAGGTATGAGTTAGATACCCCCCAATGAAGCGAAGCGATTGGGGGGTATTCATATTCAGCCCTTCGGGCTTTTGTCGCGGTTATCCCTTGCGCAGGCGTCGCCGCCACCGGCGGCGGGCGACCGCGCGGGGCAGCCCTGAAAGGGCGCAATCCGTATCTCGCCCCTTCAGGGCTATGCGGATGCAGCGACACAGGGCGTTGCCCTGTGCTGCTGAGGACGGGCTTTCAGCCCTACCCGCCGGAAAGTCGAACGTCGAGGATAGAAATTCTTTATTCATTGAAATAAGGTAATAAGGTGCGGGGAAATGCGCTCCGCAGCGGACGACCTATTCTATTGATATGAATGGCCTACGGCCAACGTTCCATTGCGTATCAGGGCAAGCGCGACCGTCATGGCGAGGGTGAATGCGCGGCTATGGCTATGAATGGCCTACGGCCAATTGTTCATTGTGCATTAACTCCTCTAACTACTTTAACTACTTTAACTACCCTAACTACTTTAACTCCTCTAACTCCATTGTACATTAAAAAAAGCGCCGGCAGGGAACCCTGCCGGCGCTTTCATTGATGGCGTGGAAACAGCGGATAACGTCGTGCGTTATTTCTTCGCGTTGAGCTCGGCGTGCAGGCGTTCGATTTCCTGTCGCTGGCGTTCGACTTCCCGCAGCTGTGCCTCAAACTCCTCGTGATGCTGACGGTCGAGGGCGGCGGCGAGGTCTTCGGTGGTGAGCGGCATCGAGAACGTCGGCTCGTTGCCGAACACCGGCGCGTCGTCGACGTGTTTGAGGAACGAGGCCTTGATGATAAACTGCTTGCCGTGCGACCCGGCGGGCATCCGAATGTCGGTGTGCAGGCGGGGGCTGATTTGTCGATAAACTTCCGTAACGCCGTCGTCGGCGACGATTACTATCAGCGCCTGACGGACGCCGTGAGGCCACCCCCGAACGACCCGCGCCGCGTCTTCACTGCCCGACTGGTCGACAATCACGCGAATCACGTTGGCGTTGACGACCGACACTTTCACTTCGGCCTTTTCGGTCGACGGCCCGGAGAGTTCGTGGGAGCCGCCGGTTTCGCCGGGCAGCAGGAAGCCAAGCAGATGAACGTCGTCGGCCGTCAGCTCGCCGGCGGCGTAGGCCCCGTAAGCCCATATTTTCACTTGCATCACGCAGAGACCTACCGTCGCTTTGAGCAGCGAATTGCGGTGCTGGCGGTCGGCGCGCGTCGCCATGTTGGTACGGCACTTGGCGATCAGCGCCTGCAGTTCGCTGTGGTTGTTAGTCAGCTCCTCCAGCAGGGCGGCGGGGACGTCCCACGCCGGCTGGCGCCCCAGAATAATACTGAGCAGATTGTCGATCGCAGCAAACTGCTCGTCGATGCT
>JAIRMW010000134.1 GCA_031258415.1 Prevotellaceae bacterium | reverse complement strand
TCTTCCGGCAGCTATACGGTACAGGGGATAAATGCCAATTGCACCGGAACTACCTCCTCGCCAAAAGCGGTAAACATAAATGTATGCAACGAAGTGCCCGGTTGTCCGGGTTTAAAACTTTATCAGACAACATATGCATGGGACATTATGGAAACTTGGAGCGCTGCCGATGCGTATTGCAAAAACCGTGGCGCCCGACTTCCGACTCTAACTGAATTAGAATGTATGTGTAGAAATCGCGCGACACTGCGTTACCAAGAGTACGGCGGCTATTGGAGCAGTACGCAGTACAGCGGAAGCTACTATCGCTTCGTGGCCTTCTTCCCTAACCATTGCGCTACGTCCTACCATGATGCGAACGGTGCCACCTACGCCCGGTGCGTGCTGTAGCGTGGGTTTGCAGGGCAATTTTGAATTTTGAAGAGTTAAAAGCTGGCTTTCGCCGTAAAAGAGCCGGCGGCCCATATTGATTTTATCGACATTACAGACGAGGCTATCGCACTTGCATCGGAATACATAATCGAAAAGGTGGTAGGTAAAACCAGTTATGGAGATTGCCTGCACATTGCACTGGCAACGATTCATAAAGCCGACTATTTGGCAAGTTGGAATTTCAGGCACATTGTAAATACCACCCGGATACAAAGCTACAACGCCGTTAATTTAAAATTAGGATACACCATCCTGCAAATTCGTTCATCAAGAGATTTGATGAAATATGAAAACTGAAAACAAAAAGCAAAAAGACTTTGACGCCGTACAATTCATGCGTCAAGTAAGAGACAAGATTAGCGCCGATATTTGCGACATGTCCAATGAGCAGATATTGGAGTACTTCAAACAACATGTCCCCCAAGAAAGAATTCTTCCTGCCCGCTAAGAGTTATGAGTTATGAATTAGGAGTTATGAGTTATGAATTATGAGTTGGCTGGCGCCGGTGCGCTTGTCGCAACTCCTAACTCCTAACTCCTAACTCCTAACTCCTCGTCGCATCGTCAGAGGGGGCGTATGACGTAGCTGTAGGCGTAGTCGCCGTAGTCGAGCCGGTAGGGTTCGAGCGGCCATGCGCCCCAGCTATCGACGCCGCCGACGCCCATTTGCCGGTAGTCGATATTCAGATAAATTTCGTCGCGTTTTTCCAATTCGCCGGCGTGGTACTGTTTCCGTTCCAGTTCGGGGTCGAGGTCGTCGGGGGCGAAGCGTAGGGCTGAAAATTCGATGGGGGCGAGGCCGGCGATTTTAATTCCGTTGCCGCGTTTATCGGTCAGGGCGAGCCATCGGACGTCGGTCTTGTGGCCGTTTTCCTGCGGGCGGGCGTAGGGGAAATACTGTTCGTCGACGGTGCTTTTGTGTACGCGCAGGTGGGCGGCATAGCGTCGGTCGATGTAGTTTTCCCAGGGGCCGCGTCCGTAGTAGGCGAGGTTGTCGAACTGTTTTGGGAGCAGAAATCGGGCGCCGAATCGGGGCATCATCGGGTAGTCGCCGCCGATTTTTTCAAAGCGGCAGTCGACGACGACGGCGCCATTGCTCGATACGGTGTAGGTTTGGGTGAGGCGGGCGTCGCCGTTGAGCAGTGATTTTACGACGGTAATCCGGTACGAGGCGCCCACCGGCCTGACGGTTACGCTGGCGGCTTCAGACTGGCCGGCGTCGCGCCAGATGCGTAGCGAGCGGTTCAGTCCGGCGCCGTGGTCGTTGTCGATCATCGGGCGCCAGAAGTCGACCTGCGCTCCGCTGGCGATGAGGGTGTGGCCTTTGCTGGTGTAGTTTTTGAGCCAGCCTGTTTGCAGGTCGACCGTTACGGAGAAGTTCGGGCCTTTGCCCGTCCATTCGGCGGCGGTTTGGGTAACGATGAGCGGCAGCGGCGAGTCGGCTGTTTCCGGAGGGGTGAAGGCCGTCAGCGCAAACTGTTCGCAGGCGATGCGATGGTCTTTTGCGAGCAGCAGCTCAGCGGTTTTCAGTTTGTAGTCTACGTTCAGGAAATATTCTTTTCCCGGCTTGCGTTTGCAGGTTACCGGGAGCGACAGGGTCGCCGATTGTCGGGGCTCGACGGCGAGCGTGCCGATTTTGCCCGTCTGTACCGGTTTGCCGTTTTCGAGCAGTTCCCACGTCAGGTAGTAGTTGCTCAGGTCGCGGAAGAAGTGCTTATTTGTAACGGCTATTTCATAGCGGTTGCTGTCCTGCAAAGCCGTGCCGACGGGCTGGTATACCTTCCATACTTCGTAGGCGCCGGGCTGTGGGGTGCGTTCGGTGCCCATCATGCCGTCCATCACAAAATTCCGGTCGCGCGATTTGCCTTCGAGCACCGAGTCGGGCTCAAAGTCGCCGCCAAAGGCATAGATCGTTTTTCCGTTGCGTTCGGTAATCAGTCCGTGATCCTTCCATTCCCAGATAAATCCGCCTTGCAGGGTCGGATACGCCGGGTCTTCTATCACCTCCCAGTAGTCCTTAAAGTTGCCCATGCTGTTGCCCATCGCGTGGGCATATTCCGAAGAGATCATCGGGCGGTCGGTTCGCCGGCTGCCGTAGTACCGGAGCCGGTCGGGGGTCGGGTACTGGGGGACGTAAATGTCGGTATTCCATTCGTGCACGGCTCGCTCGTACTGTACGGGGCGCGTGGCGTCGGCGGCCTTCAGTGCGAGGTAGGCTTCATAGAAGTTATACCCGTTGCCGGCTTCGTTGCCCAGCGACCAGAAGATCACGCACGGATGGTTTTTATCACGTTCGTACATGCGCATAACGCGTTCGACATGCGCCGCCTTCCAGCGGGGATCGTTGCCCAGCGTCCGGTCTAAGTCGTAGCCGATGCCGTGCGATTCGATATTGGCTTCGTCGCACACATACAGTCCGTATTCGTCGCACAGTTCGTAGAAGCGCGGATGATTGGGGTAATGGCAGGTGCGGACGGCGTTAATGTTAAACCGTTTCATCAGTTCAATATCTGCGAGCATGTCGGCTTCGGTGAGCACATGCGCGGTACGCGGATGGTGCTCGTGGCGGTTTACGCCTTTGAAATAGACCGGCTGGCCGTTGACGAGCACCTGCGCGTTTCGGATTTCTACCGTGCGGAACCCCACCCGTACGGGAATGACTTCCTGCGTCGCGCCTGCGTCGTCGCGCAACGTAATATATAAGGTGTACAGATTCGGAGTTTCGGCCGACCACGCTTTGACGTCCGGCACACGTGCCGCGAATGCCACCGTGTCGTCAGCGGCCGTCAGCCGGCGCGTTTTGGTTTCCTCGACGACCGTCTTCCCGTCGGCGTCGTCCAGCCGGACGCCAAGCGTATAGGCTGTCGCCGGGCCTTCTTTCCACCGGTGGCGTCCCACGTCGACCATCAGGCGGAAGAGCCCGTCGCGGTACGTCTCGTCCAGCCGGCTTACGACCGTAAAGTCGCGGACGTCGACCGGCGGGCGGGCCACCAGATAGACCTCGCGCTCAATGCCCGATACCCGCCAGAAATCCTGACACTCCAAATAACTACCCATACTCCAGCGGTACACTTCTATCGACGCCGTATTAACGCCGTCGCGCAGGTAGGGCGTAATATTGAACTCGGCCGCCAGCTTCGAATCCTCGCTGTAGCCCACATACCGCCCGTTGATCCAAAGGTAGAACGCCGACTTCACCGCGCCCAGATGGATAAACACTTCGAGCCCCTTCCACGTGGCCGGCAGCGTAAACTCGCGACGGTAGGCGCCCACCGGATTATAGTCGGCCGGAATATTTTCGGCCAGCCGGTCCATATCGGGATGCCGCACGCCAAACTCGTACGGGATATTGACGTAGATAGGATAGCCGTAGGTCTTGCCGGTGGTATTAAATTCCCAGTTGGCGGGCGTTTGAAAGTCGTCCCAGCCGCTTACGTCATAGTCGTCGCGGTAGAAGCCGGCTATCCGCAGCGAGGGGTTTTCGACCCATTTAAACTTCCACTGATTGCCGTCGAGCGAAAGGAAGCGCTCCGACTGCGTTTGCCGGTTACCTTCCGCCTGTTTTTGGGTTTCAAACGCAAAGGCTACCGCCCGCATCGGCTCCCGATTGACGGACAGCACCGACAGGTCTTGCCACTCGGTACCCGCAGGCGATTCGGATTGTACGGATGCTTCTGCCGACAGGGCGCCGCACAGCATCAAAAGAGCAAAGAAAGGAATAATTCGCATCATAAGAATGTATTTAAAAAATTATGCACAAAAATAGTGAAAATTATTGAACGGTCGCGTGTAGCCCGTGAGAAGAGTTAAGAACAGAGTAGTTAGAGTAGTTAATGGAGTTAGAGTAGTTAGCAGGGCCGACGCATTTAATTTCTGATAATCTTTATCAGATACCTGTTGTCCCATCCTGCTTTGAGCCTTTTGCCTCTTACCCCGACCTTTGTCGTTTTGTCATTTTTTAACAGGTTCAGTGCGATCCGGTTGAGTAACGAATAGTTCTGTGCGGCAAATCCATTCCTTTTGCGACTACTGTCTTCATTAAAGCC
>JAIRMW010000102.1 GCA_031258415.1 Prevotellaceae bacterium | reverse complement strand
TCCCGGGAATATTTCTTGCGTTCCCGGGAATATTTCTTGCGTTCCCGGGAATATTTCTTGCGTTCCCGGGAATATTTCTTGCGTTCCCGGGAATATTTCTTGCGTTCCCGGGAATATTTCTTGTGTTCCCGGGAATATTTCTTGCGTTCCCGGGAATATTTCTCCTGTTCTCGGGAATATTTGTTTCGATACCGGACGTCGCGCTTTTTCGGGCCGAAGGTAAAAAAATCGAGCCATGACCCAAAAGTCTTGGGTCATGGCTCGAGATTTTTTTGAAAGCAGGGGGGCTGGCGGCGTTTTAATTGGATGGGGGTAATTCTATATACATATAAAACCATCCGCTAAAAGAGCCTATAGCAACCACCCGGCAACTACAACCATGCGCGTCCGGCGACGCCCCAAAAGTCTCGAGTCTTTTGCCGAACGACTCAAGTCTTTTGCCGAAAAACACGTTTTTTTCGAGCGTCATTTCCGTTCAGGGGCGAAGGGTGCGTGTATAAAAGCGCTTTCACGTCAGTATACTTCTTCGATGGTGAATGTGTCGTTATTAGCGCCAAACGAACCGGCTGCTACGACCCAGGTAATCGGGAAGGTAAACCTTTTTGTCGCTTCGTTGTAGTAATTGATGTCGGCCTGCGAGTAATAGGCCGAGATCATGCCATAAGTCGAGTGTATATATCCTGTTGGCAGATAAATATATGTGCCCGTACTGTTTGGCGTGCCCTGCATGGTTACTTCTGTTCCTTTCCATTTGAAGAGCACGTCGTAGCCGGGCATCCAGCAATCGGTAAAGCGATATTGTTCGGTAGCCGGCGAATATTCCAGTATGGCTCTCCATGCAGCTCCGAAAAAATTACTGGTATAAGTGCCCTTGGCGTAAGGCGCAAAGTCTTCTTTCAATATATTGAGCGAAAGCACCGGTATTCCGGTGGCCGAATCGTAAGGATTGGTCTGGCTTTCGTCGATGCCGATGATTACGTGGTAATTTTTCAGCAGTTCAATATCGCCAATGGCGAGGGTAAACGAGGTGTCGCGGTCGCCGGGGTTGAACGATACGCTGGGGGGTATCGAGAATGCGTCGTTTCCGGTGATGGTAAGCGCCACATCCAGGGCGTTGTCCGATACTTCGCGGGCAATGGTAATGGTGATCGACTGTTCGTCGAGGCCAATGACTTGTTTGCTTGTTTGGTCGGGAAAGTATACGCGATGGCTTGCCGGGTTTGGTTGGGGCGAGGGGTCGCGAGTAATTTCTTTTTCACAGGCACTAAAAATAGCCATAGCGGCAATCGTCAAAAGGATGACGCCTGATTTTATGATACTTTTCATAATTTTATCATTTTTGGGATTAGTAAATACATTAATCGGTAACGCCGTCGAGCAGGGAGGCGCCGTCGCCCTGTTTGGGCTGGGTTCCTCCTTCGTTGTTTATCACAGCGGGATTGTTGGTTGTTTCGGTCTGCACGAAGCGCAACAGCCTCCAGGGGTCGTTTGCGGCAATGTTGAATCGGTAGGCTTCCGGCACGTTGGAGGTAACCGAGGGATGGAAGCGGACTACGGGTTTATTCAGGCGCATTACGTCGGCCATGGCAAAGCCTTCGCCCCAGAGTTCGATGCGGCGCTGGAGCCATACTTCGTCGCTGAAGGCGTCGACCGATGCGGCGGCGCTTGTATAGGCCGGGTCTCGATAGGTTTTTACAAAGTTTTCGAGCAGTTGTTTGCCGCCGTTGAGGTCGCCGGCTTTAGCGGTGGCCTCGGCTTGTATGAGGATCATTTCTTCGGCGCGCATCATGCACCAGTCGCCTTCATTATAGGTCGCGCCTACTCCTCTGCGTTGCCCGAATTTGACGTTGGCGTATTTGTCCATCTGCTCTTTGACGTCGGCGATTATAGCGCCCGGTATGTCCTGCCCGAAATACGTAATGCCTCGTTCTTCATCCGTCCAGCTAAGGCCGTTGAGGTAGGGCGACTGTTTATTTTCATTCAGCCACCATGCTTTGCGCACGTCGGTTGCCGGAATTTTATTCCACAGCAGTACATTAATGCTTCTGTAGATACCTGCATAGGAAACGTAGGCATTGCCTGAGAAAGAGCCCAGCTGTGAAGGCCATGATGCCAGGTGGTCCCCCATTAAGTCTGACGGCAGGAGCAATCCCCAAATCCAGTTATGGTCGTTTGCATTATTGAAGCCTGGGGCGGTGAGTTCGCTTATTGCGTAGGGCGTGTATCCCTGTCTTGCTGCCCGGGCGTCGCTGGCGGCGGCGGCCCACTCTTCCATATAGAGGTAGGCTCGGGCGCGCAGTCCGTAGGCGACCTGTTGGTCGATCGCGCCTTTGTTGGTGCGTTCGTAGCCTTGCAGGTCGGCGATGGCGTCGGTGAGGTCGCTAATAATAGAGCTATACAACTCACTTAAAGGAGCGCGCGGGTTGTTGCGGGGGTCTGTATCCTCCTTAATCAGCGGAACAGAGGGCAGGTTTTCATTTCCTTTGTATTTAAACTGGAAATAAGGGGCCAGCGACAGGTAAGAGAAAGCGCGCAGGGCTTTCGCCTGCCCGCGTTTTGCTTTCAGCTCGGCGTTGTCGGTGTCGTCGGGGATAGCGCTCAGGACTTCTTTTGTGGCATACAGCACCCTGTAAAACAGCCCCAGCCGCATGATCGGGTTGGCATAGGTGGGGGTACGGTCTGTCCATTCGAGCGCTACGGAGAACCAGTCGTAATCCGAGACTACATTGGTCATATCGCCGCTGTTCAAATCCTGCCCCAGGGCTATGCAGGGGTACCCGAAGTCGTCGTGACGATTTTGTGATGTACCGAAATAACCGTTCGGGTTACCTAAAATGGCATACATGCCGCTCACTGCGGCGTTAATACGTTCGGGCAACACTTCTACCGCTTCCTGAATCTGTTCGTCGTCGAAGGTTCCTCCTTCGAAGTGTTGTTCGAGATCCTGGCAGGAAGGCAGGGCGAGCGTCGTCCATAAAGCAATAGCTGTTATCGCTATAATTTTTTTTGTTTTCATATTCAATATTTATTTATGAATGATTATTAATTAAAATGTAATAGAGATACCTCCCGAGATGACTTTCATCTGGCTGTAGAGGAAATTTCCCGAAGAGGTAGAAATCCCTACGCCTCTGGCCAGTGCATTTTGCGCCTGGCGGGGGTCGTAGCCTTTACGTGCTGTGAGCAGCGCCAGGTTATCGGCGGAGGCGTAGA
The DNA here is from genome assembly GCA_031258415.1 of Prevotellaceae bacterium. GTDB lineage: Bacteria > Bacteroidota > Bacteroidia > Bacteroidales > UBA932 > JAIRKX01. The sequence continues at coordinate 2,842 of JAIRMW010000102.1, read as the reverse complement.
TCCGCAGTTTGCTTATCTGGATTTTGTTTGCCAGTTTGAAAGGCAGGGTATAGCCGATGGTTATATTATTTAAACTTAAATAATTTGTGCTTACAATCCAGCGGCTGGACGTTTTCTGGTCGTGGTCGTCGGAGGAGTTAATACGGGGGATGGAGGCGCCGGTATTTTCGGGCGTCCATGCGTCGAGGATGTCCAAATGCCAGTTCCGTCCGATTTGTTTTCCGGTGTGCATCAATTCCTGATAGGTTCCGTCGTACGCTTTTCCTCCCAGCTGATAGGCGAATTGCACGCCTACATCAAACCCGAAGGCTTCCAGCGAGGTGCCGAAGCCGCCATACCATTTTACGCTGATATCGCCAAGGTCTGTTTGTTTGGCGTCGGCATAGTTGGCGGTTGTAGAGCGGTCGCCTTTTTCCGGGTCAACGTAATAGAGGGCTTCGCCGGTTGCCGGGTCAACGCCTGCATATTCTACCGTATATAACTGGTTGAGCGAACCGCCTTCTCTGTAAATATAGGAAGAGCCTTTAATGCCGCCCAGCGGGTCGGCTTCCGTCGGTTTATAGTTGTCGGGCAGTTCGAGGATTTCGCTGTTGATGTACGTGGCGTTGGCAAAAACCGTCCATTTTATATTTTCAGTTTCTATCAGTTCGGCATTTAAATCGATTTCAAAGCCGTTGTTTATTACCGAGCCGATATTTTTAGGTTCTGTGGAATATCCGGCGCTTGGCGGCATCGGCAGGTTGAACAGCATATCGGAATTTAAACGGCTGAAGTAGTCGATAGAGCCGCTCAGTTTGCCTTCAAGGAAAGAAAACTCAAAGCCGGTGTTAAATAATTTTTGCGCTTCCCATGTTAAATCGGGGTTTCCTTTTTGAAAAAGCACTTTGGTGTATTCGCCGGTATCGCTGTTATACGAAATGGTGTACAGGTCGCGGTAGGCATAATAGTTGCGCAGCTGGTCGTTGCCCTGCGTCCCGTAACTGATTTTGAATTTCAGTTCTTCGAGCCAGTTCGTTGTACCGTCCATGAAACGCTCCTTGTTGATTAACCAGCCGGCGCCGACACTGGCAAAGGTGCCCCACCGTTTGTCGGGGGCAAATCGCGACGAGCCTTCATGGCGGGCGGTTACATTAAAGAAGTAGCGGTCTAAAAGGTCATATTGCAGGCGGCCGAAAAACCCGGCGGTAGCAAAATGCTCGGCTCTCGAGCTGGCCTGAGCGCTGACGGGCTGTATGCCGAAAGCATTGTTCAACTCTCCGATAAACGGACTGTACAAATGGTCGTTGCTGGCCGATAACAGTTGGTCGACTAATGAAAACGACTCGTAACCCGCCAATACTTCAATTTTATGGTTATCGGCAAATGTCGTTTTATAATTGGCTAAATACTGCTGGTTCAACGTAAATAAACGATCATGCTGTACAATTACCTGCCCCTGTACGTTAGGGCTTCCGTAAAACGGGTTGCTAAGGGTATTGCTGCGCACGTTGGTCGCTTCGGGCGAAATCCGCGCGGTCAACGACAGCCCTTCTATCGGGGTAAGCGTCAGGTAAATGTTACCGTTGAAATGGTCGGTAAACGCATTATTGTCATCCAGCAGCAGGTTAATAGCATGGTTCCCGCGCGGGGCCGAACCGGGGCGTATAAAATTGGTTGTAGTGCCGGCGTCGTAAACCTGATACCCGCGGCTGTCGACTTTTAACGAACCGTCGGCATTGCGCACATAGAACGGATAAATTGGCGCCATCAGGTTTGCGTTGGAAAATACATTCCCTGTACTTCCCCAAGTGGTTTGATAGCCGGGGTTTTGATAGTTGGTGTTGGCATACGCAAGGGATGCGCCGATTTTCAACCATTTTTTAGCCTGGGCATCGATTTTCCCACGAACGGTGTAACGCTCAAACCCGGAGCCGTTAATCAGTCCGGGATCGTCCAGATAGCTGGCGGAAACAAAGAATTGTACCTCTTTGCTTCCGCCTTGCACCGACAGATTATATTCCTGGCGTAAATTGTCCGTTTTCAATGTTGCCTTTTCCCAGTTATCAGGAATATAGAAGTAGGAGCTATCGGCATAACCCAACATCGCATTGGGGTTCAACTTAAAGTTTGTACCGATAAGGCGTTGTCCGGCGGGAACAGTGTAGATTTGATAGCCCACGCCGTTTTGTGTCAGGAAATTATTGTCAGCAAAAGTAAATGCGTCGGCTGCCGACAGCCCATTGTAAATTTGGGAATTGTACAGCGCTTTGTAAGCCGTTTCGTAATACATAGCCGGGTCGGTCATCACATTATAGTTCGGCACTCCGCGCCTCGAATTGCCCCATTTGGTTTCCACATTTACCGAAATCTTGCCGCTCCCGTTTCCACTTTTGGTCGTAATAAGCACGACGCCATTCGCGCCCCGCGCTCCGTAAATAGCCGTTGCCGAGGCATCTTTCAGTAGGGTAATCGATTCGATGTCGCGGGGATTCAAAAGATTCATTATATCTTCGTCATAAGGCGCGCCGTCTACAATATACAAAGGCGCCGTACCCCCATTGATAGACCCCACGCCGCGAATACGGATAGTGGCTCCTGTTCCCGGTTGCCCGCTATTGTTTACTACCTGCACGCCGGCCGCCGTGCCTTGCAAAGCATTCGTAATATTGGACGTAGAAATAGCTGCGATTGATTCGCCTTCTATGGCTTTAACAGCCCCGACAATGGTGCTGCGCTTCTGTGTGCCATACGCCACCACTATGACGTCTTCCAATCGTTTAGCTTCTTGCTCCATCGCTACGTTTAAAACAGAGCGTTGTCCCACCGCAATTTCCTGCGATTGCATTCCTACAAACGAAAAGAC
>JAIRMW010000036.1 GCA_031258415.1 Prevotellaceae bacterium | reverse complement strand
CCAGCAGCCCGTTTTTGGAGACGTATGTTTCGCCGTTCAGGATAATTCGCAGTCCGGCGTTCAGGTAGGTATAGCGCCGCACCATCTGATCTACAAACTCCATGTTGAACGTATAATGTCCGAATACTTCTTCGTCCGGTATAAAACGCACGGTCGTGCCCGATTTTTCGGTGGTTGGGTTTTGCGATTCGCGAATGAGTTTGCCGGTCGAGAAATGCGCCCAACTCGAATGGCCATCGCGCACCGACACAATCTCGAAGGCGCTCGACAGCGCATTCACGGCCTTAATCCCCACCCCGTTCAGCCCGACCGACTTTTTAAAGGCCCGGTTGTCGTATTTTGCGCCGGTATTCATTTTGCTGGACACGTCGACCACCTTGCCCAGCGGGATACCGCGACCGTAATCGCGCACGCCGACTTCTTTCCCGTCGATCGTAATCCGAATCTGTTTGCCAAACCCCATGGCAAATTCGTCGATAGAATTATCCAGCACCTCTTTCAGCAGGATATAAATACCGTCGTCGGGCGAGCTGCCGTCGCCCAATTTGCCGATATACATGCCCGGCCGTCGCCGGATATGTTCGTTCCACTCCAGCGTAATTACATTGTCATCTAAATAGGTAGTATTGCTTGCATCCATAAAACAGTCTGAAAATTGAAGGAGCGAAGGTACAAAAATACCCACGCCCTGCCAAATGAAGTTTTTAACAATTGGTGGAAAATTCCGCCGTTTGCCGGAGGCAACCGTCCTGCTTGCTGGCGGGCAACGGCGGCGGCGGCAGAAAGAACGGAAAAAACAGGCATACACTAAACGTGTACGCTTTATTCATTTCCTAAATACGATGTTTGGTTGGAGAGTCTTTTTTGTCGCAGAGATGCGAACCGATTACCTTTTTTTCGACGCATTGGTTTTCATTTTTTTTCGACGATTTCAATGCGTAGCGAATGTATAAATGATACTAAATGGTATCTCGATGTATCTACCCGTTTTTTTGCAACTGGCGAACGACGGGTTTTGAAACATTTAGGCTGTTGTCGGGGTGAAAGGACTCGAACCTTCGGCCTCCACGTCCCGAACGTGGCGCGCTAGCCAACTGCGCTACACCCCGATTTGAGGGGGCAAAGGTAGAAAAAAATTACCGTTAACAAAAATTTATCTGCCATTTGGAAAAAATAAACTACCTTGCAGCCCGAAACAGATTACTTTGAATGATGAAAAGAATACTACTATTATCGCTTTTAGCGGTCGGACTGCTATGTTTGTCCTGCCATTACTCCTCCTCGTTTTCGACGAAAGAACGGGCATTGATAACCGGCGGAACGAAAGAAACGCCGTTCCGTATCCTGCAAATAACCGACCGGAAGGACTCTTTGAAACTGCGCAAGCCATGCAGCGAGATTAGCCATTTTAATGATCCGGAGCTACCCTTGCTCGTCGAACGACTGAAGACCACGCTCGCGACGGTAGAAGGCGTGGGAATTGCGGCGCCGCAGGTCGGTATAGCGAAAAGCGTTTTCCTCATGCAACGGCTCGATTTACCCGGCGCGCCGGTGGTAACGGTGATCAATCCGACGATCGTAGAGCATCCCGATACGACAGTCTGTTTCGTGCGCGACGGCTGTTTGTCGATACCCGGGGTGAGTGGAAATTCGGTGCGCTATCCGTGGGTGAAGGTGGAATATTACAACGAAGAAGGAACGCTTGTCAGGGAGTATCTGGAGGGGTACAGCCGCACGGAAACGTTTACCGCGGTGATTTTTCAGCACGAATACGACCACCTGTACGGTATTCTGTTTACCGATAAATTATGCGAGTAGGCGGAGGCGTACGCCCCGAAAAAGAAGACAGCCATCGGTCGCTGCTTTGAATTATGCCGTTATATTTGATACCGGAAGTTGTCCTGATGCAAATCAGTCTGCCACAATCCTCTTTACATTTTTAAATCGTCGGACATTTAAAATATCCAATCAATTGGCATTTTTATAGCCCTATTTACTCCGTTTACCCACGATGTATACGTTCTTTCCAAACAGTCCGGAACAAAAGAAGTCGCAGAAACGACTGATTGGAAATAGAACGTTATCATAAAATACCAATGATTTATTGTTTATTTCACCGGTATTATTTATCCATTTATAGATCAGTGACACAAAAAATCCGATACTGTCGGCATACTTCGCTTTTTCTATCTGTAACCCTGCATTCGTAAAACAGCAGGCAAGTGTTTTTTTCCGGTATCTCCTATAATGTTCTACAGATTTGTCGAACGAAGAATAAAGGATATTAAAAGCAGGGACATATAATAAAATCTTTCCGCACGGTTTAAGTTTCTTTGTCCATATCTTCAGAGATTCCGTATCGTTTTCTATATGTTCGAGTACATTTAGCGAATAGATGTAATCCACAGAGTTATCTTCTACCTCTTCTATTGAGAGACTGACAGGTAATCCTGTCTTTTCTATGTATTTACTTTGTTTATTATCTGGTTCAACACAATAAACATCATAGCCTCGGGTATTTATTTTTTGTGCAAATGTGCCAATACCCGCGCCGATATCCAGTATTTTGCCGGAGTTGGGAATATATTTGATGATTAGTTTTTCTAGAAACGCATTGTATCGTTTAGCGTTCGTCATTATTTCCAGTGTACTGGTTCCAGAATAGAGAGTTGCATTCATCTCCTGTCGCTTTAATATCTCAATTCGATTAAAGAGGCTGGCTCTGCCTCTCCTATGGAAAATTTTTCCACCGCAATGTCGGGATATTTCAATTGTAGAATAGTTAAATACCGGTGCATAGTAGTAATTATATTGCCTGTATTGGCCGCCGGATTGAGCCGCAAACTCGCCAAAATCATATATTGCACGTTGGCTTTTTTCAGATTGTCAAGCATCATATCCGGCGAATACAGCAGATTGTCCGAAGTTTTAAGGAAACTTTCTTTGTATTGTTCATAATCCGATGTGCATACGATACTCTTGTCGCCGGTCAGTATTTTTATAAGCGGACTGTCGCTTGCATCTATTTCATAAATGCCCGCCATTTGAGATACCGCTCCATTGATTTCCATATTGCCGTAGGCGACAAATGTCAGATACTTGGATATCGCCGGAATGTGTTTTGTCGTTATATCTGCGATAAAAACCGTTTTGCCGGCGGCGGGGCTCCATATATTCAGCGTATCTTTAGGAACGCTTGGCACCGCATAGATGCCATGGAAAGGTCGGTTCCCGTACATGGTCGAAGTCCCCGGTTTTCGTACGGCAATATTTACGGATGCGGGAATTTCTTTTGCCGCGCGTTGCGAGACCTGTATGTAATTTTGCCAGTCGGGTGTAAGTCCATATAGAAGATTTCCTGACAGGTACATTCTTAGCGCTGTCGCGTTCATTTCCGTTTTGGAAAGCGTCTGTTTGAAACTTCCTACGAACAATACCGCTACAAGCGCAATGTACAGAAAATGGGTATGTCGGTTCAATTGCACTATATAATAAATGCCGGCAAGGATAACGAGCAAGATGAGCGGATAATAAACGATTATAAAACGTTCCTGTAGCCATGTAGCATGAAGAATAATGAAATTGGCAAGGCAAAAACCCAGCGTATGAAGCGCCGCAAAGAACAGCGTTCGGTTTTTCCTGTACGCCATATATCCGCCCAGCAGAAACAGGAAAACGATAATCACGGTAATAAATATTGAAGAGTTTTCGATATTTGTCTGTAAACCAAAAAACGGGTATATATGCCTCGATAAATAATTCGTTATGTTTTCAAACAGTCTGACAATAATTCCTCCGACGTCTTCCATTCCCTTGTCGGGATTATACATGTCTTTGGTAAAAAAGGCGCTTAGATTGTATGCGCTGCCGCTGGTCGGCCAGAGTATTTTTTTCAGTACGCCGAAAAGTCCGAATACCGTTGCATTGGCAAGGATTGACAACAAGGCGTTTTTCCATTGTTTGAAAAATAAAAAATAACCGGCAATGACCCCTATTGCGGCATAACCGACCGTTCGAGTAAGCGTTAGACACAGTACAAGAACGGCGATAACAAAAAACCGTAATATCCTTGTCTTTATTGAGACCTCTTGTTTTGTGTCCACAAAATAGGTGCAAAAAAAGAAAATCAGTAACGACTGTATTAAAAGAAACAACGGTTCGCTTAAAACCGCCGACGAGTAAAAAAGTAGAAAAGAATTACTACTGAGTAGAAACAAAGATGAAAACAGGATCAATGCAGGTATACGCCTGTGCAATGTTTTGTACATGAAAAATAATGAGCCGACGATCATTATCCCCGACAATATTTTCAATAATACAATGTTGACGCCGAACAACAGAATAAACGGACTTAACAAAACAGGGTATAAAGGGCCTCTAAAACTCGGAAAATCAAAGTGGGTTGCAAAGTTGTATCCATACATTATGTACTCCGCATCATCACCCATCATATTGATTTTAGCGTCGAACAGCAAAATGGAGAACAGCACAGACAGGCCTAAGATGAGTCCGAGCAGTATACGGTTCTTGGAGGCTAAATAGGGGTTGAGTCGCTCGAATAGTGTTTTTTTGAGCGCTGTTTTTTTTCTTTTTGTTGCCCCGCCTTTTTTCGTTTTTCGGTTATTGTTCATGATTTATTTACGTTTGAAAATAGTATACTTTATTATACAGCATATCGCTCTGAAGCCATCTTGCCAGCCGATTTTCTTCCCTTCGAGATACGTTCGCCCATAGTACGAAATGCCCACTTCGTACAAGCGTAAATTCTTTATATGAGAAATTTTAGCTGTAACTTCCGGCTCGAAACCAAACCTGTTTTCACAAAGATTTACGTTTTTTATAATGTCCGCACGGAATAATTTATAGCATGTTTCCATGTCTGTCAAATTGAGGTTTGTAAACATATTGGAAATGAACGTCAGCAATTTGTTTCCGATGGTATGCCAAAAAAACAGTACCCTGTGTGGATTTCCTCCGATAAAGCGCGAACCGTAAACAACCTCGGCGTTCATTAGCAGCATGGGTTTTAACAATAGATTATACTCATCGGGGTCATACTCCAAATCGGCGTCCTGAATTATGATATAATCACCCTGCGCAATTTCAATCCCTTTGCGTAAGGCTGCTCCTTTACCTTTATTTATGGGCAGATTAAACAGGTTGATGTCGGCTGCAATATGCGTGGCGATGTAGTTTTCAACCACTTCTTTCGTATTGTCTTTTGAACAGTCATTCACTATAATGATTTCTTTTTTTATGTCATTCATTAATTGAACCGCGCATATTTTATCCAAAATCAGATGAACGGTTTCCGATTCGTTATATACGGGAATAATTATAGACAATGTTTTAGGTTTATTCATTTTTAATAATCATTTACTCATTTCTACATTTCGAGTGCAAAGGATCCTTTGTCATAGCTTGTAAAGCTATGGCCGGACTAACACAAAAATGTCAAGTCTATTCGGGACAAAGCAGGAAAATCGGTAAAGAAATTTCAGGACGAGTCCGTATGCTCCAATCCGGGTAGCGTTGCGTCGCATAGCCGATCAAATCGGCTTGCCGGGGAAAAAACAGGGCGTCAGAAACGGGTATAAAATCGATGCCTTTCATATTATTGATCGTTTTTAATTGTGAATAAATTAAAGCAGGGAGAGTATTCGTGGACGATTCCGGTAGCTACGGGAACGATTTCCGTAGCTACCGGAAAGATTTCCGTAGCTACCGGAAAGATTTCCGTAGCTACGGAACAATATTCGATGCTACGGGAAACGCTCCGGTAGCTACCGGAAAGACTCCCGTAGCTACCGGAAAGATTTCCGTAGCTACCGGAAAGACTCCCGTAGCTACCGGAAAGATTTCCGTAGCTACCGGAACGATTTCCGTAGCTACGGGAACGATTTCCGTAGCTACAGGAACGATTTCCGTAGCTACGGGAACGATTCCGGTAGCTACAGGAAAGGCTCGCAGCGCTACGGGAAAACCCCGCGGCACTACGGAAAACGGGTAGTTTATAATAAGATATACGCTCGATGTCTTCTGCGGTCTGTTCGATGGCTGGCAGGAATGCCGGCGGGCACGAAAAAGCATATACATAAGTAACGGTGTGCTGCGCTACACTATGCCTTTCGTTTTCCTTGAAAAGCAGAGATTTGCGGAAATATATTGTTGCAACTAACTGTGTGTAAAAAAGTTTGTGGGTAAAATCACAAATCAACGAAACCGGAGGCCGCACGGCGCTCGCCGCCGGCGGAATGCTGGCAGACAATGTCGGCTGACGGAAGGGAATGAAACCGGGAGTGGAATCTTTTTTCATTGTTTGTTTCGTTTTTAGGGGAGCAAAGATAGAAGTATTTTTTGAATGGCACAATTTTTTTTGAAGGAGTTAGAGGAGGGGGACGCGGCCAATGAAGAACGAATAATGAACAATGAATAATTGCCGTCGGCTTCAGCCGACGGACAAAAAAGGAGAACCAAATCTATTGGGGGCTTTAGCCGGGCCGTCGATGCGGGGGCTAAAGCCCCACGAATAGAGAGCGCGCTCCATTTCTCACCGACGGTTAAAACCGCCGGAAATCATTGCTCATTATTCATTGTTCATTTTATGGCATACTGTTTTTCGTCGCTGGTGCTGACGAGGGTCATGAAGCGTTTGAAGTCGGGGTATTCGTCGGGCGTTACTAAGTCTTTTCGCTTGACGAAGCGGCGGGTTATTTCTACGACGCCGTGGCCGGTTTGCCGAAAGGCGAGGTCGTAGGTGGCGGCGGCGCATTCTTCGTGGACGTCGTTGGGGATGTCGATTAATTTTTTTCCTTCCGGCAGCAGCAGGGTGATGCGCTCATATTCGCTGTCGCTGTAGAGGTAGCGGTAGAGTTCGAAGGGGTATTTGCGTTCGTCGGGGGCAAACATCGACAGCGATTCGACGGCGTCGGACCATGGCAGGCGGAATATTTTCATTCCGGCCACTTCCTGTAGGGCGTTGCTGACTTCGTATTTAAAGCGGTAGTCGACGCTGTCGCGCAGGTTGTCGAGGTTGGCGAATTCGAGGTCGGTGAGTTTTACGGTATTTTTCCAGTCCGACGCAATAATCCGGTGCATGTCTTTCTGGCGTTCGTCGGCGCTCATGTTTTCATATTTATGTTTATAGTAGGCGGCCAGTTCTCCGGTTCGGATGTTGTGAGCCTCGACTTTCAGGTCGTTTCCCGTCAGGGAAAGTTGCTTGTAGCGGATTACTTCGGTAGGCCGTCGGTGGTCCATGTTCATGGCGAGGAGGCGGTCGCCGGTCGGTTCGTCGCGGTATGGAATGGGCAGGATGGCGGCTTGCAGGTCGCTGATGACGGCTGCGCCAAACGGCAGTTTGTTGTTGGTGAGTTCCAGATAGGTGGTTTTATCGTCGATGGTGAGTTGGGCGATGCAGTGGTTGAAGTTGCTGGAGGGCAGGGCCAGTGGGTTTTTTCCGTTTTCCCGTGTATTGAGCAGTACGAGGTTGGCCTTGATGCCGGCTTCCCGGCAGAGGGCGACGAAGAGGGTGGCCATGTCTTTGCAGTCGCCCAGACGGGTTATAATCGTGCGGGAGGCTTTTTGCGGGATGAAGTTGCTTTGCAGGAATGCGACGTTGGAGTAGGTGATATTATTGAGGATGTATTCATAGAAGGCCTGCGCTTTTTCCATTGGCGAGGCGTTTTCGCGTCCTTTGAGGATTTCGGCAAAGGTTTCCCGGAAGACGTAGTCGGGATGGGCGTTAATTTTATTGGCGGTTACGTCGCGGTACCAGTCGCCTATCAGTTTCCAGTCGGGAATGCTGCTGAATACGAGCACCGGCACGACGTCGGCCATCGGGCTCATGTAGGGTTCGTCTTTGACGGCGGGGCGGTCGGCGACGATCCACTGGTAGCGTTTCATGTTTTCGATTTCGGTTACTACGGGGTCGAGGTGGTCGTTTCCGACAAGGAAGTTAAAGGGTTTGTCGGCGGGGGCGAGGATGGCGTAGCGGCTGTATACCAAGGGTAATGAGTATTGCATCAGCGCCCAGTCGTAGAAATGTTTGGAGAATATGCCGCTATAAAAGTCCTGTATCCGGTAGTCGAGGTGGAGGACGTCGCCCGGTTCCAGATTGGTAAAGACGACTCGTCCGTCGTTGTCTGTTTCGGCTTTTATTCGCTGGCCGTTGGCTTTGATCACTTCGTATTTGTCTAAAAGCAGTTTTTGGCTGTTGCGGTTGTGCGGGATTCCGTATTCTTTCCATTGTTCGATGCCTGCTTGGTTGAGGATTTTTATGGCCAGTTCGGTACGGTGTTCCTGAGCGCCTTCGGGGTAGAATACTAATTGTTCGTCGTTGAGCAGCACCACGGCTTTTTCTTCGGGGTAGTCGGCTGTGGAGGGGGCTTGGGCGATGAGGGAGTCGAGGTTGTTTTTAGGGAAGAGGTCGAACATCTCTTTTTTATTTTCCAGCAGGCGGAGTTGCGTCCGCGAGTCGTAGGAGGCCGGGGCATAATAGACGGCTTTAGTAAAGCATTCTTTTGCTTTTCCGTAGTTTTTCAATTCCTTGTAGATATATCCTTCGGCACTGTATATCTGGGACATGGAGGGCGCCTGTTTTTTGACGTCGTCGAGGGCTTTGAGGGCGTCGCCGTAGCGCTGCATTTGCTGTAGGACGGAGGCGTAGAAGTACAGGAACCGCCTGTCGTGCGGCATGTAGTTTCGGCGTTTTTTCAGCACGTCTAATCCCCGGTTTATATTTCCGCTGTTAAAATAGTGGACGGATAATAATTCGACCGCCTGCCTGTCGAAGTATTTTTTGCAGTATTTTTCCAAGATGCTTACAATGGCTTTGGTATTGTGGAAAATATTTTCTTCGATGCGTACATTGAGGTACATGTAGTCGTAATCGTCGGGGTACTTGAGGTACAGTTTTCGCGCCAGCCGCACGAAGTCGTCAAGTCGTTTTTGCAGGCTGGCCAGATGGATTTCCATGTCGTCGGTATGGCGGTTTTCGCCGTATCGGGCGATTATGTTGTGAAATACGTCTTCCGCTTCGGTATATTTTTCCGACTCCACCGCTTCTTCGTAGGCGTATTGCATGGCGAGGAACGATTCGGGGTCGTAGTGTCTGACGTTTTCTATTTCGCGGCTGTAGTCGGTGGCATTGCCGGAGCGCAGGTAGGCTTCCGAGAGGCGGTAGCTGATAAAGGCCGATTGGGGCGCCCGCTGTTCCGCTTTTTTCAGGATGTGCGTACCTTCGTAGGCTTTGTCGTTCCGCAGGAATGTTTCGCCGAGCGCGATGTAGGGCAGCAAGTCGTCGGGATTTTTTTCGATTTCCTTTTCAAAATAGTCTTCGGCAAAAAACGGCAGGGTCTCCGGCAGGGCGCCGGCGTCGGCCTGCCGGTAGCCGGCATATTCGGCGGCGCCGGCGAGTCCCGGTAAGGGGCGCCCGTCGACGTCGGTCAGGCGGAGGAGGAAGTTCGCGCGGGTGATTTCGCTCTGGCCTATTTGCACCAGTATCCGGTTGGCGCCGGCGTTCAGTTTGACCCGGCAGGCGTAGATGTCGAGATCGCAATTCCGTTCTTCGGCGACAGCCAGCACTTGGGCGTCGTTGATCCAGACCTTCAGCGACCCCGACGTGCCGACACGCAGGAAGGCCTCCTGTTCGACCGGGCTGCTTACGAACGATTGGGCATAGAAGATCGCGTCGTTGAGCGTAAAATGAAGGTCGAAGTCGAACCATCCGTCGGGGCGGTTGCCGGACGGCGTATACCAGTAGACTTCGGCGTCGGCTTTGTTTCTGAAGCGGTCGCTTGTATCGGCGTTGGCCAGCGCTCCCCAATCCTTGTCGAACCCGCTGCCCGAGATATTGTCGAACGCGCCCAGCACCTGCCAGCGGTCGATGGCGTGGATTTGGGCATACAGTTCGCCGGCTTTTTTGCGATTGTTGCAGGCGATATAGTAATTGCCGAGATGCTGATAGATCATGGCTTTCAACGTGCCGTGCATCGCCGGGTCGGTTACGATTTTTTCAAAAAAAGCGCGTTGCGCATCGGGCAGCGCCTTGTCGGACGGCGGATAAAGCAAAGAGAACAGCGCATACAGATAGGGATAGGGATTGGGGCTGTTTTCGTAAAAAGATTGAAAATGGGCGAAGGCGCCGGCGTCGTTCCGTTCGTACCAGTCGATCAGCGCCAGACAGAGGTGCGCCGCTGTCCGGGTATCGGCGTCCTGCACGGCCAGTTCAAAGTGGCGGCGTGCCTCGTGGCGATTATTCGTATTGAGTTCGGCCCATCCGCGATAGTAATGGGCGGCGCCGGCGGCGTTCGCGACGACGGATAGCAGACACAGGGCAAAGAGAAGGATCAGTGTAATTGGTTTCATGTACGAGCTACGATATTTTTGAATTATAAGGTGCAAATATACGGGAAATATTTTTAACCGGCGACCCCGTTCGGATGCGGCGCTGCCCGGGACGCCCCCTCGACGTTAGTGCGAGGGGACGATCCTTGTCGGAACCGGCAAATTCCCACGTGGGAATGGCGCATTTCCATGTGGGAATACGCCATTCCCACGTGGGAATTTTCCCGTTTCCATGTGGGAATACGCCATTCCCATGTGGGAATGCGCCATTCCCTTGTGGGAATTTTCCCATTCCCTTGTGGAAATGCGCCGTTCCCATGTGGGAATGCGCCGTTCCCATGTGGGAATACGCCGTTTCCACGCAGCATGGCGCCGCGGCTTGCGGCCTTTTTAACAAACCCTGACGGAAATCGGTTCAATGACCCTTGCCGGGGCGTGGCGGCGGGACGGGACGGGGCGCCGCACTTACTATATTATATGTGGTACACAGCAGGGAGATTGTCCCCAAAAGAGCAGCGTATGGCCGTCGGCTTATCGCCGCAGTTCGAAATTTTGTCCTAAATATTTCCGCCGCACTTCGGGGTTTTCGGCGAGCTCTTCCGCCGTGCCGCTTTCCAGAATAGTGCCGTCGAAGAGCATGTAGGCGCGGTCGGTGATAGCTAACGTTTCGTGTACGTTGTGGTCGGTAATAATGATGCCGATATTTTTATCCTTGAGCTTGGAGACAATGGTTTGAATATCTTCCACCGCAATCGGGTCTACGCCGGCAAAAGGTTCGTCGAGCAGGATAAATTTGGGGTCGATGGCTAAGCAGCGGGCAATTTCGCAGCGTCGCCGTTCGCCGCCCGAAAGCTGTATCCCCATGCTTTTGCGGACTTTCTGTAGTCCAAATTCCTCGATCAGCTGTTCTAATCGTTCGTGGCGTTCGTCGGCGCTTTTATTTTTTGTTTCCATCACGGCAAGCAGGTTGTCTTCGACCGACAGTTTACGGAACACCGAGGCCTCCTGCGCGAGGTAGCCCAGACCGTTCTGCGCCCGGCGGAACATCGGCTCTTTCGTGATATTCTTTTCATCGAGATAAATTTGGCCGCTGTTGGCTTTTATCAGCCCGACGAGCATGTAGAACGTCGTCGTTTTTCCGGCGCCGTTAGGCCCCAGCAACCCGACAATCTCTCCTTGCCGCACTTCTATCGACACGCCTTTGACGACCGTCCGCGAACCGTATTTTTTTACTAAATCTTTACAGTGTAACAGCATTTTTTTTTGAGTTATGAGTTATGAGTTATGAGTTATACATGATGAACGACCGGCGACGCAGTCGTCGGTCGCGTCGGGCGTCCGTTAGATAATCCCTTCGCGGAGCATATCGTGAAGGTGCACCATACCGGTATAGCGCCCCTGCTCCATCACAATGAGCTGGGAGATTTCGTTGGCTTCCATTTTTTCTATCGCCACGGACGCGAGGGTGTCCGAGTCGATTGTTTTCGGGTAGCGGGCCATAATATCCTGCGCGGCGAGGTCGTCGAAACAACTGCTTTTTTCAATCATCCGTCGCACGTCGCCGTCGGTGATTATGCCGACGACCGCGCCCGTCCCGTCGACCACCGCCGTGGCGCCTAATCTGTTTTCCGAAATGGTGATAATCGTTTTTCGGATAGTATCGTCGGGCGCCACTTGGGGTTTGCGTGTCGTATCGACCACGTCGGCGACGCGGAGGCAAAGCCTTTTGCCCAAGGTGCCTCCCGGATGCATCCGGGCAAAATCCTGCGCCGTCCACCCGCGCCGGTTCATCAGGCAGATCGCGAGGGCGTCGCCCATCACTAACTGCGCCGTAGTGCTCGACGTCGGGGCCAGATTGTAGGGACAGGCCTCTTCGCTCACCGACGCACGCAGCGTATAGTCGGCCTGCTGCGCGAGGTAGGAGCCTTCGTCCGACACGATGGCGACCAACGGATTCTTTCGGAGCCGGATCAGCGGGACGATGGCTTTGATCTCCGCCGTATTGCCGCTTTTTGAAAGGCATAGCACGACGTCGAGGGGCTGCACAATCCCAAGATCGCCGTGGATAGCGTCGGCGGCGTGCATAAAAATAGCGGGCGTGCCGGTCGAATTAAACGTAGCGACTATCTTTTGGGCGATGATCGCGCTCTTCCCGACCCCCGATACCACCACCCGGCCCCGCGACCGGTAGATTAATTCGACCGTTTGCGTAAAATTTTCATCTATGCAGGAGGCCATTTTTTTTATACTATCCGCTTCATGTTCAATGGTCTTTATAGCTATTTGTCGGATTTCACTTAGCATGTTCTTTGCAAATAAATTTGGCTACAATTTAAACTTGTTGTAATTTAGTAGCGCAAAGATAATGAAAAGTATCCACTTTCTTGTTTCATTCGATATTGATAAATGGTACTGTCCGACGATTTTTTATATAGACAATTAAAAACGTATTTCGGCTTCAACGCCTTTAAAGGGCAACAGGAAGCCGTGATCCGCAGCGTGCTGGCGGGTCGGGACTCGTTTGTGCTGATGCCTACGGGCGGCGGAAAATCGTTATGCTACCAGTTGCCCGCCCTCATCATGGAAGGCACGGCGGTGATCGTATCGCCCCTGATAGCCCTGATGAAAAATCAGGTCGACGCCATCCGGGGATTTATGGTCGACAACAACAATAATATCGCTCATTTCCTTAATTCGTCGCTCAACCGGCAGCAGTTGTCCGACGTGCGCGAAGGACTCTTGAGCGGCGTAACGAAACTGCTCTACGTGGCCCCCGAATCGCTGACAAAAGAAGAAAATATCCACCTGCTTAAACAGGTAAAAATTTCCTTCTACGCAATCGACGAAGCCCACTGCATATCGGAATGGGGGCACGATTTCCGCCCCGAATACCGGCGCCTGCGTGCCATTGTTAACGTAATAGGGACGGCGCCAATCATCGCCTTAACCGCCACCGCCACCGCCAAAGTACAAAACGATATACAGAAAAACCTGGGGATGTCGAAAGCGCAGGTCTTCAAAGCCTCCTTCAACCGCACTAACTTATACTATGAAATCCGCCCGAAAACCAATGCCGTCCGCGAAATAATCAAGTACGTGAAAAACAATCCGGGCAAATCGGGCATCATCTACTGCCTGAGCCGGAAAAAAGTGGAAGAACTGGCCGACATGCTCCGCGTCAATGATATTAAAGCCCTGCCCTACCATGCCGGCATGGACGCCGTTACACGGGCGAAGAATCAGGACGCTTTCCTGATGGAAGACGTCGATGTGATCGTCGCGACGATTGCCTTCGGTATGGGCATCGACAAACCCGACGTCCGCTTTGTCATCCACTACGACATCCCGAAAAGTCTGGAAGGCTACTATCAGGAAACCGGACGCGCCGGACGCGACGGCGGCGAAGGACGATGTATCGCCTTCTACAGCTACAAAAACATCCAGAAACTGGAAAAATTTATGCAGGGGAAACCCCTCGCCGAACAGGAAATAGGAAAACAACTGCTGCTCGAAACCATCGCCTATGCCGAAACCGGATCCTGCCGCCGGAAAGTCCTCCTCAACTACTTCGGCGAAGAATACCCGGAGGAGCATTGCGGCAACTGCGATAACTGTCTGCACCCGAAACCCCTGTTTGAAGCCCAAGACTGCCTCGTCTTAGCGCTTAAAACCGTAACGGTGCTGCTCGGAAAATTTAAATTCGAGCATATTGTCAATGTGATAACCGGAACGAGCACCTCGCTCGTCAAATCCTACCATCATCACGCCCTGCGCGAGTTTGGAGCCGGAGCGGAGAAGCCGGCGCGCTTTTGGCAAACAGTCCTCCGACAAGCGCTCATCCTCCATTTGCTGGAAAAGGAAATCGAAAACTACGGACTGATAAAAATTACGGAAGCCGGACTCGCCTTCCTCCGGGCGCCATACCCGATCCTGCTGCCCGAAGACCACGAATACCTCGCCGAAGACGACGACGACGATTTCTTTATCGGACAGTCGAAGTCGGCCAACAGCTTCGACGAAGAACTCTTTATCATCCTCAAAGCGCAACTGCACGATCTGGCGCACCGACTCGGAACCCCGCCCTATGCCATATTCCAAGACCCCTCGATCGAAGACATGTGCGTCCAGTTCCCCATTACCATCGACGAACTGAAAAACTGCCACGGAGTCGGAGAGGGAAAAGCAAAAAAATTCGGACCGGAATTTATCGCCATCATCAAAAAATATGTGGAAGACAAAGAAATTGTACGACCGCAGGAAATGATTGTAAAATCGATCATCAACAAATCGAGCCTCAAGGTACACATCATCCAGAACATCGACCGAAAGGTAATGCTCGACGACCTTGCCCTCTCGAAAGGATTAGACATGATGCAACTGCTCGACGAAATCGAAGCCATCGTCAGCGCCGGCACGAAAATTTCCATCGACTATTTCATCGATCAGGCAATCGACGAAGACAAGGTCGACGAAATCTATGAATACTTCTACCACGAAGCCGAATCCGACTCCGTCAGCGACGCCATGCAGGCGCTCGGCAACAACTATTCGGAAGAAGAAATTCGCTTGGTAAGACTGAAATTCATGTCGGACATGGCCAATTAAGCGAACACGGCGCCGCCCCGCAACCCGAAGGGTTGAATATGCGTAACCCCCAATGAAGCGAAGCGATTGGGGGCAGCGAACGATGAGTTATGAGTTGGCCGGAGGCCATCCATAGCCATAGAATGGGGCCTCCACGCCTGCCCATTCCCCGTCAGGGGATACATGTCCTACGGACAATAGGTGAGGGCGGGCTTGTCGTTTGCTATTGCGATGAATGGCCTCCTCTAACTCCTTTAACTCCTCTAACTCCTTTAACTCCTCTAACTCCTCTAACTCCTTTAACTCCTTTAACTCCTCTAAATTCATAAAATTTTCCGTACTTTTGCAGCCGCTTTAAATAAAAATAAATGACGTCCTTCGTATCCACCCTTAGCATCGTAGAATGCCTGCTGCTCGCAGCCGTAGTACTGTTCTTCACCGTAGAAATAACCTACTGGGGCCGACTGTATGGACAGCCCTCCCGCACCGTCTCCCGGCCCCCGGCCGACGAAACGACCGACGACTGGCCGGGCGTTTCCGTCATCTTCGCCGCCCGCAACGAATACGAACAGCTACAAACCCATTTGCCGCTCCTGCTCGAGCAGGACTATCCGAAATTTGAAATCGTCGTCGTCAACGACTGTTCCGACGACGACACCGAACTCCTCCTCGCAACGCTCCACAAAACATGGCGCAACCTCGTATTTCGAACCATCGAAAAAGACGACGTCTTTACCCACAGCCGGAAAATGGCGTTAGGAATAGGCGTCCGTGCCGCCGCCTACGACTGGCTGCTCTTCACCGACCCCAATAGCCGGCCCCCGGACAGGCAATGGCTGCGAGCGATGCGGCGCTACTTTACCGACGAAAAAGAAATCGTCATCGGCTACGCCCGGATGCCCGACGCCCCCCGATGGATACGCGCCGACCACCTCATGCAAGCCATCCACTACGCCGGCGTCGCACGGCGCCGAAAAGCCTACATGGCCGACGCCGGAAACCTCGCATACCGCCGGAGCCTCTTCTTCGACAACCGGGGCTTCGACGTCCGGGTTACCGACCGCCTGCGCGAAGACATCGTATTTATCAATAAAGCCGCCACTCGAGCCAACGTCGCCGTCGCGTCCGGAAAAGAAACAACCCTCGAAACCCGCCTCCGATACACCCCCAAAACATGGCGGCGACGACGACTCGCCGAACTGCGCACATTCCGCCTCAGCGACGCAGGCCCCTACTACCCGGCGGCCGCCGAAAACGCCTGCCGCATCCTATTCTTTATCGCGACAGCCGGGGCGGCCGCGAACTTTGCCGCCACCCCGACCATCCTCTCCGCGCTGGCCGCCCTCCTCCTCGTACGCTGCGCCCTCCTGATCGCTGTATGCCGGCGCGCAGGAAAACAATGGGGCGAAAAACGACTCCTTGCGATGTGCGCACTCTGGGACCTCGTCGCCCCGCTATTCTACTTCAGCCTCATCGCTGCGACCCTGTGCAAACCCCAACGAAACGTCGGAAAATGGACGGACTGAAACGCATCGAAGCCCTATTCCCGGAACTCACCGTACGCCAGCGGACGCAACTCGAAGCCCTGAAACCACTCTATACCGACTGGAACCGGCGAATAAACGTCATCTCCCGAAACGACGTCGAACACCTCTACCTGCGGCACGTCCTCCACTCCCTCGCCATCGCTCGATACGCCCCGTTCGCCCCCGGCGCCGCCGTACTCGACCTCGGAACAGGAGGCGGATTTCCCGGAATACCCCTCGCCATACGCTTTCCCGACGCCCGATTCACACTCGTCGATGCCCGACGAAAAAAAATTACCGTCGTACAGGCCATCGCCGACGCCCTGCGACTCAAAAACGTAACCCCCATACAGGCGCAAGCCGAAACGCTACCCGGACGCTTCGACACTGTCGTCTGCCGGGCCGTAGCCCCGCTGACCACGCTCGCCGGCTGGGTACGGGAAATAATAAACCACGACGACCCCGACAACCCCGCCGCAGGACTGATAGCCTTAAAAGGAGGCGCCGTCGCCGACGAAATAAGCGCCCTCCTCATGCAGCGGCGACTCGCCCACGAAGCCGTCGACGCAACCCCCGTCAGCCGATGGTTCCCCGACCCCTTCTTTGCCGAAAAGTACATCGTCCACTGCCGATTTTAAAGCCCCGACCGCCGACCCGGCCATATCGCAATCCCGGCGACCGTAAAAAACGACCGACGACGCCCCATTGTTTGTAAAAAATTAAAATAAAATTTAAATACAGAAAACAGTAAAAGAATAAAAAAAATATTATGTATCTTTGTACCGGTTAAAATCCATTCGTTAATTAAAATTTATTATTATGAAAAAACACACTTTATTTTCATCAACCCCCGGCTCCTTATTCATAAAAACCGGACTCCTGCTGGCAGCCCTGCTGACGCTAAGCGCCTGCGACGACCTCCCGCAGAACGACCCGCCCCCCGGACCGACGCTCTCGGAAAGCCCCCTTAGCTGCACCGTCTGCGCCACGCAGACCGTAATCATCAGCGGCGGCGACGCCCCCTATACTATCAGCGGCGGCGACGACGCCATTGCCACCGCCGTCATCGCCGGCGACACCATCACCGTCGTCGGACTGCAAACAGGCGCCGCCACCGATTTCACCGTGACCGACAACGCCGGCCTCACCGTAACTCTCCATGTCGA
>JAIRMW010000113.1 GCA_031258415.1 Prevotellaceae bacterium | reverse complement strand
GATTATTGCCGAAATATATCGAAATCGTCGACGTCGATTTGCCCTCAGATTCAATCTGATTGCCGCTATTTACAATCTCAACTTGAATTATTCATGATTTCCCGAAGAGGTCTATTGTTTCATTTCCCGACGTGGGCAGGGAACCAAACGACGCATTGTTTCATTTCCCGACGTGGGCAGGGAACCAAACGACGCATTGTTTCATTTCCCGACGTGGGCAGGGAGCCAAACGACGCATTGTTTCATTTCCCGACGTGGGGGAGAAACGAAACGACGCATTGTTTGGTTTCAGAATTTCATCCGCTGTATTCTGACGGCATTCAGGATGGCCAGCAGGGCTACGCCGACGTCGGCGAATACGGCTTCCCACATCGAGGCTATCCCGCCGGCGCCGAGGACGAGGACAAGGCCTTTGACGGCAAATGCCAGTGTGATATTTTGCCATACGATTTTTTTCGTTTGCCGGCCGATTCGGATGGCCAGCGGGATTTTGCCCGGCCGGTCGTCCTGAATGACTACGTCGGCGGTTTCGATTGTGGCGTCGCTGCCTAATCCGCCCATCGCGATCCCGACGTCGCTCAACGCCACTACCGGTGCGTCGTTGACGCCGTCGCCAACAAACGCGACGGTTTCCTTACGGGCTTTGTGTTCCTTTATTTTATTGACCTTGTCTTCGGGCAGCAGGTCGCCGAAAGCGCGGGCAATGCCAAGCTGTTCGGCCACGTGCCGAACAACGGACGATTTATCGCCGCTGAGCATGGTCGGGGTTACGCCGAGTTGTTTCAGCCGGTCGATGGTTGCGGCGGCGTCCTGTTTAATCCTGTCGGCAATGGAAAGGTAGCCGGCATATTTGCGGTCGCAGGCCACGGCGACGATGGTGGCGGTCGGGTCGTGCGCGTCGGTCTCGCAGGCGACGCCGTATTTGTCGAGCAGTTTGAAATTGCCGACCAGCAGTTCTGTTCCGTTTACCGTTGCCCGCAGCCCGTAGCCGGCCATTTCTTCGACGTTTTCCACTTGTATCGTATGGTCGGGGTCGCCGGCAAAGCGGTGGATGGCCGACGCCACCGGGTGGGAGCTCTGGCTTTCGAGGGCATTGACGAGGGGGAGCAGTTTGTCCTGATCAATTTCCGAACGGAAAACTGCTTCCTGCACGTTGAATACGCCTTCGGTCAGGGTGCCGGTTTTGTCCATCACCATATTCCGGACGGAGGCGAGCACGTCTAAAAAATGGCTGCCTTTTATCAAAATACCGTGGCGGCTGGCGGCGCCGACGCCGCCAAAGTAGCCCAGCGGAATGGATATCACTAAGGCGCAGGGGCAGGAGATGACCAAGAATATCAGGGCGCGGTAAAGCCATTCATCGAATTTGTAATCGGCGACGAAGAGGGCCGGCGCTATACAAACAGCCGCCGCCAGCGCCATCACGGTCGGGGTATATATTTTGGCGATTTTGTGAATAAACAGTTCGGTCGGGGCTTTTTGCGCGGCGGCGGTTTGCAGCAGTTCCACAATCCGGGTATATTTACTGTCCCGGCAAGTGGCGGTTGCTTTCATAAGCGCCACGGTGTTGATATTGATCATTCCGGCGAGGACGGTTTCGCCTTTGTGTTTCGTATCGGGTTTGCTTTCGCCGGTGAGGGCGGCGGTATTAAACGCGGCTGCGTCGGAGAGCAACTCGCCGTCGACGGCGGCCTGTTCACCCGGTTTGAGGCGAATAATATCGCCGATCTTCACGTGGTCGGCTTTTACCGTTCGCGCCTGCCCGTCGTCGAGCACCGTAACTTCATTGGGGCGCTGGTCGAGCAGTGCGCTGATATGGCCTGTAGCCCGTTTCACGGCGAGCGTCTGGAAGGCTTCCCCAATGGAATAAAAGAGCATCACCGCCACGCCTTCGGGGTATTCGCCGATAGCGAATGCGCCGGCCGTGGCAAGCGTCATCAATAGAAATTCGGAGAACACCGCGCCTCTGCGCAACTGCGCCACGACTTCTCCAAGCACCGGCAGGCCGACCGGCGCAAAAGCGATAACGTAGCCGGCCAGCCGGAGCCAGCCGGTAAACCATTGCGGCAGGATCCAGTGATCCAGCGCCGTGTTTGCCAATAAGAGGATACAGGAAAGGAGGGCTGGCCGGAACATGTTGAAACGGCTGTGCTGATCGTCCGACGGCGTCTGGCCGTAGAGGGTATCGCAGCAGGCTTCCTGTTTCAGTCCGTCCCTGTCGGGAAATTTTTTACTTGCTTTCATCTTTTCTCCGCATCAATGGCCGTGTTCTCCATGCTCGACGCTCATCGAACCGATGTAGAATGCGTTGGATTGCACGATTACGGCGTCGTCGGCCAGCTCGTCGACGGGCGTGATCTGCGTATAGCCCTGCTCGCTTATTCCCGCGATGACTTCCACGGCGGTAAAATGGAACGTTCTACCCTGTTCGTCCTCGTCCTCGTCGTCCAGCACAAAGAGGTATTTTTTCCCGTCTCTGCTTACGATGGCGTCGTTGGGCGCCGCTCTATCCGTTTGCCTGCCGGTGTTGATCAAAGCGGTTACGTGCATACCGGGCAAGAGTTCATAGCCGCGTTTGTCGACGATCCGTGCATGTACGATGATGGCCTTCGATTCGTCTTCAAACGATTTGTTGATATTGTAGAGTTCGGCTTTGAGCGAGGCATTTTGCCGGTTGGTCAGGATAATGTCGGCGTACTGCCCCACGCGAACAAAAGGCAGGTCTTTTTCAAAAATCCGCAGGTCGCAGTGCATTTGCGAATTGTCTACAATATTCAGCAGGGGCGTCTGCATATCGACATAGCTGCCGGTGCTGACATTCATTTTATCGACAAAGCCGGCAATCGGCGAGCTAAGGGGTATCTGCGTGGCCAGATTCCCTGTCGAGACCTGCTCGGGGCTGATGGAGAGTTGTTGCAGTTGTTTTTCCAGCGCCGCGAGTTGTGCTTTTGTGATTTCGTAGTTCGCGGCGGCTTGCTGGAGCGACTTGTCTACGCCTGCGCCCTGCGCCGACAATTCCTGTTGCCGGCTGTATTCCTGTTCGGAGATTAGGGTTTCTTTCTTCAGGACGAGATAGTTCTTTTGCAGTTCGACGATATCCGTGTTCTCAAGATACGCGACGGTTTGTCCGGCGGTTACATATTTTCCTTCGGTAACGAGTATCTGGCGGATGATACCGCTTGTAAGCGAGGTTACGACGGCGCGTTTCTGCGGGTCGAGGGCCAACTGGCCGCTGACGCGAATAACGCTGTTAAGGTCGCGCATTTCGACAGGCCCCAAGCGAATATCAACGGCTTGCAGCTGCGCTTCGGTCAGGGTAATGGCGTCGTCGTGTTCGTGCGAGTGTTCGCCCGGTTGGGGCTGGGGTTGGGAAGGCTGTCCGCAGGCGGACAGCAAGGCGGACGCTAAAACGACGGCGGGTAGTATACGGTTTTTTCTCATAGCTGTTTTTTATTTATTTCCTTGTAAATAGTTGATCGTAATGATGGACTGGTTATAGTTGTGCACCGCATCGGCGCATTGCAGATGCAGTTCGGCGGCGGTTTTCAGGTTTTGGATATACTCGATATACCCTATTTCGCCCTTTTCGTAAGAAAGCTGCGACATCCGGCCGATTTCGTCGGCCTGTTCGGCGCCCTGCGTCCGGTAGTAGTCGAGCGCGTTCTTGGCTTTGGCATAGTCGTTGAGGGCTGTCCGATAGTCGCTGGTCAGCAGCAGCAGGGCGTCTTCCTGCTGCGTTTTCAGGAGGTCTATTTCGCGGCGGGCGGCTCTTGTCTTGGCTCGTTGTTCGCCGAAAAACAGCGGGATTCCGATACCCGCTTCAAAGCCCATGAAATTTCCGCCGGCGAAACGTTCCCGAGGCACGTTGTAGGGATGGAAGCCGGGAATTACCCACTGACTGCGCAGCGCTACGCTGATACTCGGCAAAAATTCCTGCCGGGCTACGTTCAGGGCGCTTTCACCGATCGCCTTTTTGCTCTCAAAGACGCGATTGACGGGCGTCTGGCGAGGGTTGAAATCCGCCGGCTGCCAAGCCGATTCCAGCACGGTCATCGACGGGTCGGCAGGATCGATCCACTCGCTCGTATTGAGCCATCGTTGCAGCGACAGTTGCACATTCCGGTAGTCCGTTTCGGCCTGCTGCAAGGCGATTTTATTCTCGCCGTACAGCCGTTCGGCATTCATTTGTTCGAGGCGGTTGGTTTCGCCGGCTTTGAATTTAGCCGTAGCGAGGAACACAAATTTTGCATACATACTGTCCTGCTGCTGCAAAATTTTGATGCGTTCCCGGGCGTAAAGCAGCTGATAGTAGACGCTCGATATCTCGCGGACAAGCTCGTTGCGCGTTACGTCCAGATAGCTTCGTTCCAAGTCGGTCGCGGCTTTCAGCTGGCGGCGCCGCGAGAGATAAATCGTGGGAAAGTCGAAGCGCTGGCCGATCGACAGGCTGTTGTCGGGGCTGCCGCCGGACGTCGGGTCCTGGCTGAGCGAAACCGTTGTCCGGTCGATATTGAACGCGGAGCCTTGCAGGGCTTTTGCGCGTTCGACGGCTATATGGCCCGACTGCACCGACAGGTTGTGCCGCAGGGCTGCTTCGATACATTCGTCAAGGGTTTTGACGGACGGTTGCGCCGCTGCCGGCAGTGCAAGAAGCAACGAAAGGGCGGCGGCGACGAGGGTTGTTGAGGCGTTATTTTTCATGTCTTTTAACATTCGATTTCGGTTTTACTTCGCAATCATTTACATTTGTGCGTCGGACGGATGCGTGTTACTGTCCGGCTTTTTTGTTTTCGGTAAACAGTTTGTAAATCGACGGCAGGACAAATAGCGTAAGGATAGTCGCCGTAAGCAAGCCGCCGATGACGACGGTGGCTAAGGGGCGTTGCACCTCGGCGCCGTCGCTGGTGGAGAGCGCCATCGGCAAAAAGCCGAGCGACGCCACCAGCGCCGTCATCAAAACGGGGCGAAGGCGAAGCATGCAACCCCGGACGATCCGTTCCCGGACGTCCGTCATACCGGCTTTTTCAAAGGCGTTGAACTGCCCGATAAGCACGATGCCGTTGAGCACCGCCACGCCAAAGAGAGCGATAAAGCCCACGCCCGCCGAGATACTGAAGGGCATCTCGCGCAGCCACAGCGCCCATATTCCGCCAATGAGCGAAAGCGGAATGGCCGAAAACACAAACAGCGACGCCCGCACGCTCTTCAACGTGGCATACAGGAGCAGCAGGATTAAAAGCAGCGCCAGCGGAACGGCCACCAGCAAGCGGTCTTTGGCCTCCTGCAAGTTGCGGAACTGCCCGCCGTAGGTATAATAATAGCCCGCAGGCAGCTTCAGTTCCCGGTCGAGGATCGTTTGAATTTCCTCGACCGTACGCTGCACATCGCGACCGCGCACGTTGAACCCGACATAAATACGGCGCTGCCCGTTTTCGTGGGTAACCTGCGCCGGAGCGTCGCGGTACCGGATATCGGCGACCTGCGAAAGCGGAATACCCGAACGCGCCCCCGGAAGCGGCAAATAAAGGTTTTCCAGCGACGCCATATCGTGGCGAAGACCCTCCTCCATTCGCAGCACAAGCGAAAAGCGCCGGTCTTCCTCATAGACGAAACCCGCCTCCCGACCGGCAAACGCCGTTTCAAGCGCCGTATTGACCTCCCGCACGGAAAGCCCGTACCGCGCGAGCTTGTCGCGGTTATACACAACCTGTATCTGCGGTAGCCCCGCCACCTGCTCGACAAACGGGTCGGTAACTCCTTTCACCGCGCCAATCAGCGACGCAACCTTTTGCGCCGACGCGGAAAGCGCCTCCAAATCGTTCCCGTAGATTTTGATGGCCACCTCCTGCTTGATACCGGTGATAAGCTCGTTGGTGCGCATTTGGATCGGCTGCGTCATTTCCACTTCTAATCCGGGGATGACGCTTAGCGCGGCCTCCATCTTATCCATCAGCGCCTCTTTCGTGCGGGCCGACGTCCACGCCTTTTTGGGCGCCAGCGAAATCATCATATCCGCCCGCTCGACCGGCATCGGGTCGGTCGGGATCTCCGCGCTCCCGATGCGCGTTACCACCTGCAGCACTTCCGGAAACTGCCCTTTCAGAATCGCTTCGGCCTGCGTCGTCGTCTGAACCATTTGCGACAGCGACGTCCCCTGCGCCATACTCGCCTCCGCCGCAAAATCGCCCTCCTCGAGGTTCGGAATAAACTCCCCCCCCATTTGGCCGAACAAATACAGGCTGCCGGCAAGCAAGACGAGCATCGACGCGATCACCGTTTTACTCCGGCGGAGGCTCCCGACGATCGCCGGACGGTACCACCGCTGCAGCACCGCCATCAGGCGGTCGGCGACCGTCGGGCGGACGGCGGGGCGCCGGCTCAGAAACAGCGCGCTCGCCATCGGTACATAGGTTAACGACAGGATAAACGCCCCGAGAATAGCAAAGAACACCGTCATCGCCATCGGATGAAACATCTTGCCCTCGATGCCCGTCAGCGTAAAAAGCGGAAGGTAGACGATCATAATGATCATTTCGCCGAAGGCCGCGCTAGTACGAATCTTCGAGGCCGCCCGGAAAACCTCGGCGTCCATCTCCGCCGGCCGGAGGACGCCGCGACCGCCGCCGCCGCCCGAATGAAGATGATGGCAAACCGCCTCCACGATGATCACCGCCCCGTCGACAATCAGCCCGAAATCTATCGCCCCAAGCGACATCAGGTTCCCGCTAACCCCAAACACCCGCATCATCCCGAAAGCAAAAAGCATCGAAAGAGGGATCACCGACGCCACCACAAAGCCCGCACGGAAATTACCAAGAAACAGCACAAGAATAAATACGACGATCAGCCCCCCCTCCAGCAGATTTTTAGCCACCGTACCCGTTACCCGATCGACTAATTGCGTCCGGTCGATAAACGGCTCGATAATCACGCCTTCCGGCAAACTTTTTTGCACCTGCACCAAGCGCTCCTTCACATTGCGGATCACCTGCTGGAAATTCTCGCCCTTCAGCATCAGCGTAATCCCGGCCACCACCTCGCCCTCGCCGTTGCGCGTAACAGCCCCGTAGCGCGTCGCGCTGCCCGTCTGCACCCGCGCCACGTCGCGAATAAGAATCGGCGCCGAGCCAACCACCTTTACCGGGATTTGCTCAATCTCTTCCGGCGACCCCACAAGCCCAAGACCGCGAATAAAATACTGCCGGTGATCCTGCTCGATATAGCTCCCGCCCGTATTCTCATTATTCGTCTCAAGCGCCGTATA
Source organism: Prevotellaceae bacterium (assembly GCA_031258415.1). Lineage (GTDB taxonomy): Bacteria > Bacteroidota > Bacteroidia > Bacteroidales > UBA932 > JAIRKX01. The sequence continues at coordinate 3,673 of JAIRMW010000113.1, read as the reverse complement.
AAGCTCCGCAATCGTTACCCCGGCGGCGCTCAGCCGGTCGGGATTGATCGCAATCTCGTACTGCTTCACAAACCCGCCCCAGCCGCTCACCTCCGCCACGCCCTCCGTGCCCGACAACTGCTTCCGCACAATCCAGTCCTGAATCGTACGAAGGTCGGTCAGCGAATAGCGGCCTTCATACCCCTTCGCCGCCCGGACGGTATAATGATAAATCTCGCCAAGCCCCGTCGACACCGGCGCCAGCCCGACGCTCCCCCGATCGCCGGCAATCGTCGCCTCCGCCTCCTTCAACTGCTGGCTCACCTGCTGCCGCGCCCAGTAAATATCGGCGTCGTCCTTAAACACCAGCGTAACCACCGAAAGCCCGCTCCGGCTGATACTCCGCCGCTCCGTAACCTTCGGAATATTCGCCAGCGCCATCTCCACCGGCGTCGTGATAAACTGCTCGACCTCCTGCGCCCCAAGCGACGGCGACAGCGCAATCACCTGCACCTGATTATTCGTTACGTCGGGCGTCGAATCGAACGGCAACTGCGACAGCGACCACCCGCCCCACGCGACAAGCCCCACCGTCAGCGCCCCGACGACCAACTTGTGGCCGATAGAAAATTGGATAAGTTTTTGAAACATGTATGCGTTATTTTAAATATAAAAACACGACAAAGGTAGCGCATTCCGCGTGCAACCAAGTTGCAAAGTGCAACGCCGCCCCGCCGCCCGATGCAAAACGCCCCGCGCATCCCGCCCCGCCGGGCGGCCCCCGCCGTTCCCCGTTCGCCGCGCCCCGTCCGACGCTACGGGATGATCGCGCTGCCAATAGCGCTCCACGAACCTTTTTCGCCGACATTATTCTCCCAGCGAAGGCTGAAATAGAGAGTACTACCCCGCTGCGGCCCCTCGAACGCCAGCGTCAGCGGCGTCCGCGTCGCCGTCGACGAATGCACGAGCTCCTTGACGTCGACCGGCGGCGCGTCAAGCACGGCCCAGGCCATCTCCACCGCATGTACGCCGCGAGGCTTGGCGCGGTGCGCACTCTCGCTATCGCGAAAATAAATACGAAGATGCCCAAGAAGGCTCGTATCCACGCGATACGCCGGGTACGACCGGATCGAAGGCGTCGGCGTCGGACGGCGCGGACGGATCATAATGCCCATCGACATCTGATCATAATTGCTAACGCGCATATTATGCGCAAGATACTGAACCAACAGGCGCAGCAGTTGCTCATACTCCCGCCGGCAGCGGTTTTTCACAAACGTGATATGCGTCGACCGGGTAACCGGATTCTCATACGCCTGCCACGCCTCGTTCCATTCGAGTTGCTTCGGCAGCAGCTCGTTGTCGAGAAACTCGTCGTCGATCAGCCACTCGGTGCGATGGGCGACAGTCGCCTCGATAATCTCTTTTTGCTTCACATGAAAATCGGCGTCCCTTGCGGGAATAGTTCTACGTCGTGTCATAACGATTTAATTTTTTGATTGTTTCACTTTATTACCCCTCCGATTGGTTTTCCCATCCGGAAATACGAATGGGATGTCCGGAAATGAGAATGGGATGTCCGAAAACGCGAATGGGATGTCTGGAAATGCGAATTCCTTGTCTAAAAATGCGAATTTCCCATTCGGCGATGCGGATTTCCCACCCGGCGATGCGGATTTCCCGACCGGCGGTGCGGATTTCCCGACCGGCGGCGCAGGTTTCCCGACCGGCGATACGGATTTCCCGGACGGCGTGCCGGGTTTTGCGGGCCGGCGACTGACGTTCAGGATAGAAATTTTGCGTATACCGCCGGTCAGGTTGACCTTGCGGCGGCGCACCTCGGCCCGGCGGCGTCGCGCTTCACGCCTGATACGTCGCGTTGTAGCCCGGCGTTCCTCCGCCGTAATCCGGCGGCAGCGAGGCGTCATCGTGCGATAGCTCGACTCGACGAGGCGAACGAACGACCCGGAGCGGCCGGATTCCGGTTCGAACAGTCCGTACTCCGGCGCAAGCAGCAGGTACTCCGCCGCAAGCCGGCGGCGGAGCGGCTCGATTCGGAAGAGCGCCGGCGCAGCCCGGCCACCGGCAAGCGCCAGCCGAAGCTGTACCGGCGCAGGCCGGAGCCTTGTCGGTGCAGACGGGCGAGGCGCCGGCGCAGCCTCTTGGCGCAGCGGCGCAGTTTTTTGGCGTGGCGGCGCAGTCCGCCGGCGCGCCGGCGCGGGTCGGAGCTGCTCCGCTTCAAGTTGAATATACTCCAGCGCCAGCCTGAGTTGTACCGGTTCGGGAGGCTGTCGCTTCGGCTCGACCATGCGACAGTCCAATGCCAGCCGAAGCTGTACCGGTTCGGGCTGGCGCCGCACCGATTCAAGAGGATGCTGCACCGGCTCAAGGGGAACCTGCACCGATTCGGACTGATGCCGTATCGATTCGGGCCGGCGTTTTTTTAGTTTAGTCTGCCGGCGCGCCGGCGCGGGTCGGAACTGCTCCAGTTCAAGCTGAATATACTCCAACGCCCGTTGGCGCTTCTTTACTTCGGACTTGCGTGTCCTTACTTCAGACTTGCGTACCTTCGCTTCGGAATTGCGTACCTTCGCTTCGGGATTGCGTACCGTTTTTTCGGGATTGCGTATCTTTTTTTCGGGATTGCGTAGCTTCGCTTTGCTATTGCGTACCGTTGCTTCAGGCTTGAGTGTCTTCGCTTCGGGATTGCGTACCTTCATTTCGGTGTTGCGTAGCTTTTTTTCGGGATTGCGTAGCTTCGTTTCGGTGTTGCGTACCTTCGTTTCGGAGTTGCGTAGCTCTGCTTCAGTATTGCGTATCTTTACTTCGATATTGCGTAATGAAGGTTCGGATTTTCGCTGTAAAAGATTGAGTTTTTGATTTGCATGCTTGATTCTACACTGCTCCGGCTCGAGCCGGCATGGTATCGGCTCGAGCGTATATGATGTCGGCTCGAGCCGGTATAGTGGAGGCTCGAGCGTGCATGGTGCGGGCTTGAGCCGGCATGGTACAGGCTCGAGCGTGCATGGTGCGGGCTTGAGCCGGCATGGTACGGGCTTGAGCGTGCACGGTGCAGGCTCGAGCCGGCATGACACAGGCTTGAGCCGATATGGTATAGATTCAAATTTATATGGTAAAAAGGTGAGCCGGCGTTGTGCAGGCTTGAGGAAAATTATTCGATACGCAAGTATCTGAGACGTCGAGGCGGAGAGATGGCCTGTTTTCTTAAATAGCCGGAGCGTCGAGGCGGAGAGATAGGCCGTTTGCGTAAGCGGACGGAATGGCCGGGCGGGCAGATAGGCCGTTTGCGTAAGCGGACGGGATGGCCGGGCGGGCAGATAGGCCGTTTGCGTAAGCGGACGGGATGACGAGGCGGGCAGATAGGCCGTTTGCGTAAGCGGACGGGATGGCGAGGCGGATCGGCGGGCGGGGTATTCGGTCGGGCGAGGCAATGAAGCAGTGGGGCGCGAGGGACGCGCGAGGCGGCGAATCGGCGTGCGGCGCAGATGGGACGCCGACGGGACGATGGCCGGCAATGGGGTGATAATTTGTTTCACTGTCTTCATTTTGCGAGTCAAAAGTGCGGTAAATGTAGTGTTTTTTTTTGAGCGGTGCAAGCGGGGGGCGCTTTTTTCAGGGGGGGCGGCGAACTGTCGGGGGGGGGCGTCGCGGGGTGCGGCTCCTCCCCTACTCG
>JAIRMW010000106.1 GCA_031258415.1 Prevotellaceae bacterium | reverse complement strand
GTACGGTGGTTGCCTCGAAACCACGAAACATTACATAATCAAGCTCAGCAAACGGTCAATTATATTAACCGTCCTGAGAATCTCGAACGCATGGGCTTGGGTCAAACGACGCCCGGAGGTATCTGGTACGCGACGGACTTTACTACAAAGTACAACGCCTACCTGACGGCCCGCGTTACATGTCCCGAACTCTCGGCGGAGCGTCGCGGGAGCGTGGCGCGAAGGCGCCCATTTATTTTATTATGTAACAACCCATGAAAAAACAATCCATACTATATTCTATTTAATTATTAAAAAAAAATGCATTATGGCAACACGTGATTACATTCCCCGTAAAGACAGTGATTTCCTGACATGGATCAACAACTTTTTGAGCTATCTGCTCGCAAACATGAATCGGCTTAATGTGTCGGCCGAGGTGTACGACCGGTTGGTGGCGTTGCGCGACGATTATGCGCAGAAACTCGCCGTGGCCGATAATCCTGCAACCCGCACAAAGCTGACGGTGCAGGCGAAGACTACCGCACGCGACGCGCTTGAAAAAGAGACGCGGCAAACGGTGAATGAGTATTTGACCTACAACCATTTGGTTACCGACGAGGACCGCGACGGTTTTGGGCTTCCTATCCACAAAAGCGGCCGTACGCCGGCGCCCGTGGCGGGCAACGCACCGTGGGTGACCGCCGGCGCTCACGGCCCGCGTGTGGTGCGCATCGACTTTGGCGAGTCGCCGACGTCGGCGGCAAAGCCCGAGGGGCAGCATTGCGTCGAGCTGGCGTCGGTGATTGCCGAGACGCGCCCGCCGGAGGTCGACGATCTGATTCACTCGGCGGTGGATACCCATACGCCGCTGCTGCTGACGTTTAAGGAATCGGAGCGCGGACGTACGCTCTGGTTTGCCGCCCGCTGGGAAAATACGCGCGGCGAAAAAGGCCCGTGGAGCGACATTTTCAGCGTCATCATTCCGTAGGGCAGGGTGAAACGAATAAACCGGTACTATAACTAATTATATTCAATTTTTAATTTAATTACATTTCAGTATGAAAAAAACAATGTTCATTCTATCAGCAATGCTGATAACGTTGAGCGTACAGGCTCAAGTAGGAGTAAGGTTCGGCGCAAAGGCCGGGCTAAACGTGTCGCAAATTGGCGGCGGCACAATGGAAATAGACGGCGAGACAAACGACGTCGACGCGAGCGATATGCTTCTTGGATTCCATATCGGCGGGGTTGCGAATTTCAGTCTCACCGATCGTTTCGGGTTGCAGCCTGAAATCCTGTTCTCCATGCAGGGCGAAAGCGAGGGGGAAGGCAGCAACGTAGTCAAGACGACGTTGAGCTTTATTAATATTCCGGTTCTTCTGGATATTAAGCCGCTCCCGGGACTGAGTATTTTCGTCGGGCCGCAGTTTGGGATCAACGTGTTGCGTAGCATGTCGAGCGACGGGGTCAGCGTATCGGGTACGACGCTGGACGACGCGCTGGCAGTACGCGGCGTGAAGGTCAATCCGGTCGATGTAGCCGCCGTACTGGGCGTGCAGTATACGTTTATCGATCATTTGACCGTAGGCGCGCGCTATAATTTCGGCTTTACGTCGTCGATGGGCGTAACCGACGAGGGGAAAGACGCCGGGCGGTCGGTAAGCGGCGGCGCCCACCGCGTGATTCAGCTGAGCGTCGGCTGGCTTTTCTAACCGGCGCGGCGCAGTACAAAAGGACGCATCAACCCCCGTTGATGCGTTTTTTTTGGGGAGGCCGGCGGCCACACGCCGACGCCCCGCGCGGCGAATGCTACGTGCGCTTTTTTTTGTATCTTTGCACACTTATAATTATATGTAGACAACAATGAATACCGACGAACTGTTCAAGAAACTGATTGCTCATGCCAAAGAATACGGGTTTATATTCCCGTCGAGCGAAATCTATGACGGCCTGAGCGCCGTATACGACTACGGGCCGATGGGCGTCGAGCTGAAAAATGCGATCAAAGACTATTGGTGGCAGGCGCAGGTTCGGCTGCACGAGAATATCGTGGGGATCGACAGCGCGATCTTTATGCACCCGCGCGTCTGGGAAGCGTCGGGGCACCTGAGCGCGTTCAACGACCCGCTTATCGATAACCGCGACAGTAAAAAACGCTACCGCGCCGATGTGCTGGTCGAAGAGCATATAGCGAAGCTCGAAGAGAAGCTCGAAAAGGAAGTCGAAAAGGGGCGCCGGCGGTTTGGCGCGTCGTTCGACGAGGCGCAGTTCCGCTCGACCAACCCTCAGGTGCAGCGCACGCTCGCGCGGATACTGGAGATTCGGGTGCGGCTCGACGTGGCGCTCAATCGCAACGACCTCGCCGCGCTGCGGCAACTGATTATCGACTGCGAAATCGTATGCCCCGTGTCGGGCAGCCGCAACTGGACCGACGTGCGGCAGTTCAACCTGATGTTCAGCACGCGCTTGGGGAGCGTGAGCGACGAGGCCAACGTCGTCTACCTCCGTCCCGAAACGGCGCAGGGTATTTTTGTCAATTTCTTACAGGTGCAAAAAACCGGACGGATGAAAATCCCGTTTGGGATCGCGCAAATAGGCAAGGCTTTTCGGAACGAGATCGTCGCCCGCCAGTTTATATTCCGCATGCGCGAGTTCGAGCAGATGGAAATGCAGTTCTTTGTGCGTCCCGGCGACGAACTGAAATGGTTTGACTACTGGAAATCCGAACGGCTGCGCTGGCATCTGGCGCTCGGCCTCGACGCCTCGAACTACCGCTTCCATCCCCACGATAAACTCGCCCACTACGCCAACGCCGCCGCCGATATTGAATTTGCATTTCCGTTCGGCTTCAAGGAACTCGAAGGCATCCACTCGCGCACCGACTTCGACTTGACGCAGCATCAGACTTTTTCGGGACGCAAGCAGCAGTATTTCGACCCCGAGACCAATGAAAGCTATGTGCCGTATGTCGTGGAAACGTCTATCGGCGTGGATCGCATGTTCCTCGCCATCCTGTCGGCGGCCTACGGCGAAGAAGCGTTAGACGGCGGCGAGACGCGGGTGGTGCTGCGCCTCCCCCCGGCGCTGGCGCCGGTGAAGCTGGCCGTACTGCCGCTGGTGAAAAAAGACGGCCTGCCCGAAAAAGCCCGCGCCATCCAACAAGCCCTTCGCTTCGACTTCAACTGCCAGTACGACGAAAAAGATAGCATCGGCAAACGCTATCGCCGGCAAGACGCCATTGGCACGCCTTTCTGTATCACCATCGACCACCAGTCGCTCGACGACGATACGGTAACGATCCGCTATCGCGACACCATGCGGCAGGACCGGGCGCCGATCGCCGAACTCCGCGACCTCATCGGCCGGCAGGTCGATATGCGAACCCTTCTGGAAAAAATATAATACGACAATATGGAAGAACAACCTGCATTGAACGTCGGCACAAGAGTGCTGCACGACCGCTACGGCGCCGGCTACGTCCTGACCGACTCGCTGACCCACTATGAAATTATCTTTGAACGCGGCGGCAAACTGACGCTGCTGAAATCGACCGCCATGCACGAAATGGAAGTCGTCGAAGCCACCGAACCGGACCCCGATACGCCGAAACTGACGCTGTCGGAAGTGGAAGCCGCCCTTACGCTCATTCTGGATCGCTACAACGGACTGGAACACGAGGTGGAATTAGGCGACCGCTGGAAAGACGGCTCGCTGATACTCAAACCGGCGAACGACTCCCAGCCGAAGGAAATCCCGATAGCCGTGTTTTTCCACAAAATTGTCATGCTGCGCGACCGCCTGCGGGTGCTGGAACAAAATATTAACAGCCACAAACTATTGTCCGACGAGGATAAAATAGGCCTACAGCAGTACATCTCCCGGATCTACGGCAGCTTGACGACCTTTAATGTGCTGTTCAAAGATAAACGCGATTACTTTGTGGGCACAGGCGGCGGAAAAGAATAGCGTCGCCCGTTAGAGTTTAATCACCCGCTTCACGGTATAATACGGCCCGCTCGACAGGCGAATTAACAGCGTGCCCGACGGACAGCGCGACAGGTCGACCTCGAATGACGACGACTTAAAAACCTGCGTCAGGCACACGCCCCCGCTAAACGAGTAGACCGTTACCTGTACCTGCCCGACGTCGCCCTCTACCGTAACCGTCGCGCTCGCTTCGACCGGATTGGGGCACACCTGCGCCGTCAGCCCCCGCGACTCGACGGTTACGGCGGCGTCAAGATAAATGCCGGCGCTCACTATATTGGACATGCCGGACGGATTAGCCACCCGGAAGTAAACGTCTTTCAACCCCATGGTCTCCGATAATTGAAATACCGGCTGCGCCGTATAAGGCCTCCATTCTTTTCCGACCTGCGTCGAATCTTCGGCGACGCTGTAGAAGGTCGGTACGCCGTTTTCCACCGTATGGTTCAATGTGATTGTCCGGTTACTTGTCCGGTCGCTGCCGTCGTTGATTTTAAAATCACGCACGATCAGAGGCTCCTGCGACGTTTGCAAGGGATCGCCGGACGTTCCGGGAGCTCCGCCGTCCTGCGCCTGCGCCGGCGAACCGCACAAGCTCCCGCCGGCAAGCAGTACGATAAAATAAATGATCTGTTTCATATAATAGTGTTGCTTCTCTATGTAATAGGATTTCTTTTTTTATGCAAAAATACTCAATTTCTATCATCCGGCCAATTTTTTGTCATCCCGTTCCCGCCGCCGTAGTATGCCGGCGACGAGCGGCGCCGGTTGCACCCCGCTTGCGCGATATAATTTTTTATATGTACCTTTGCCGTCGCACGCTGCGACCGCACCGACAACGCGCGCGCCGGAGCCCGATACGACAATCCATAATAGAAACGATAATAATAGGATTATGAAAACAAAACACTACATGTTGGCAGGCGTCGCCTGCCTGTGGTTGCTGGCAGGCAGCCGCCAGCCCGTCGCCGCACAGTCCGCGACGGCGCAAAAGGAAAAAACGGCGTTCCAGACCTCCGGACCATGGAAACCGGTTACCGACACCCGCGCCGACGTCGCCATCGTGTATGGCGTGAACGACAACCGGCGTGCGCCGTTCGAGCAGCGGGTGCAGTCGTGGCGCGAACGGGGCTATACGACCCACTTTATGACGGGCATCGCATGGGGCGCCTATCAGGATTATTTTACAGGCCGCTGGGACGGCCAGTGGCACCTCGACGAAGGGCAGGTAACGGTGAAAGGCGATACCATCTGGCACGGCCGGCTGACGCCCTATATCGTGCCTTCGAAAAACTTTCTGACCTACCTGAAGGAACGGCATGTGAAGCGCGTCATCGACGCGGGTATCGATGCGATCTACATGGAAGAGCCGGAATTTTGGATGCGCGGCGGCTACAGCGAAGCCTTCAAACGCGAATGGCAGGACTATTACGGATTCCCCTGGCGCCCGCAGCACGAATCGCCCGAAAATACCTACCTGTCCAACAAACTGAAATATTATCTGTACTACCGGGCGCTGGAAGACGTGTTTACCTACGCAAAAGACTATGGCAAAAGCAAAGGCATGGACGTGCGTTGCTACGTGCCGACGCATTCGTTAGTCAATTATTCGTCGTGGCAAATTGTAAGCCCGGAAGCGAGCTTGGCTTCGATGCCCTGCGTCGACGGCTATATTGCGCAGGTGTGGACAGGCACCTCCCGCGAGCCGACCTACTTTAACGGCCTGCTCAAAGAGCGGGTCTTTGAAAACGCATTCCTCGAATATGGCTCGATGGAGTCGATGACGCGACCGACCGGCCGGAAAATGTTCTTCCTCACCGACCCTATCGAAGACTGGCCGCGCGATTGGGCGGATTATAAAAAGAACTATCAGGCGACGTTTGCCGCGCAACTGCTCTACCCGATGATTAACAACTATGAAGTCATGCCCTGGCCCGACAGAATCTATGAGGGGCTGTACCGAACCAGCGCCGACAGCGATACAAAAACGCCCATCCCCCGCTTCTACTCGACCCAGATGCAGGTGATGATCAATACGCTCAACGACATGCCGCTGTCCGACAACAAAATCAACGGCTCGCACGGCGTCGGCGTACTCATGTCAAACTCGCTTATGTTCCAGCGTTTCCCGACACACGCCGGCTACGACGACCCCCAATTCTCCAACTTCTACGGACAGACGTTGCCGCTGCTGAAGCGGGGCATACCGGTGTCGATTGTGCATATAGAAAATACCGGCTATCCCGATACGTGGGACGGGCTGAAAGTGCTGGTCATGTCCTATTCCAATATGAAGCCCATGCAGCCCGACTATCACGCATACATTGCACAATGGGTACGAGATGGCGGCGTGCTGCTCTACTGCGGAGAGGATATCGACCCGTATCAGACCGTCATGGAATGGTGGAATACCGGCGAGAATCATTATTCGCGCCCGTCGGCGCATCTGTTTGAAGCCTTAGGTCTCGACCCTGCGCCGGCCACCGGCGAATACGTATGCGGACAGGGAAAAGTCTATGTGCTGCGCGAAGAACCCAAAGCATTCGTGGGAAAGGCGCACCACGACGCCGACTATTTTGCAACCCTGCAAAAAGCCTTTGAAACAGCCCCCAATACCGGACGTCTGGAGATCAAGAACAACCTCTACCTCGAGCGCGGCCCCTACATCATTGCTGCGACGCTGGACGAAAGCGTGTCCGACGAGCCGCTGACGCTGCACGGTCTGTATATCGATCTGTTCAACCCGGAACTGCCCGTGCTGCAAACAAAGATCGTTGCGCCGGGCGAGCAGGCCTATCTGTATAACATCCATGCGGTCGATACGACGAAGCCGGCTGTGCTCTGCGGCGCCTCGCGCATCTACGACATTACGGAAACCGACCAGTCTTACGCCTTCACCGCCAAAAGCCCCGTCAATACGACCAATGTGCTGCGCGTCTACCTGCCGGCGCCGCCGGCGCGCGTGCGCGTAACCGACAACGCCGGCGCCGACGTCGCCGCCAAGCATACATGGGACGCCCTGTCGAACACTTGCTGGCTGCTGTTTGAAAACAGCCCCGAAGGAATCCGGGTAGAAATCGGGCAATAACGGTCGATAGCCGGCTTGCCCGGCGTCGCTCCGTGCGCCTTTTTTCAGGCCGCCGTCCGAGACCGCCGACCTGTTTAGCGCGTAGCTCTTCACTCAAGGCGTCCTGTTTCAAAAATAGTTTGTACCTTTGGCCATTAAAAATGACCTGCATAAATGAATCCGTTTTTCCGCATGTTTTGTTTTCTGACGGTTGCCATGGGCGTCGTTACGGCGGCGCACCCGCAGTCGTGCCAGCCGCTGTTCCCGTACGATACGCTGGTCGTAGGCGTGTCGGGTAGCGGGATGTCGCTGTGGGCGACGAATACGGCGGACGTCTATGCGGCTTCCCTGTCGAATACGCCGTGGGCGACCGTTACGCCGGCGGCGGGCGGGCGGATTGATCTGCGAATTATCGAAAGCAATGAGACCGTTGCAGCCCGCATCGGGCGTATTTATATAGACCACCATTCGTGCCGCGACAGCATTCTGCTTATCCAGCCCGGGAAAACCTGCGAACAGGGCATCGACGGGACGGAAGGGAAACGATTTTTTGTAGGGTTCTCCGAAAATATTAACAGCAATCCGCAATTGAACCTGATTATGACGTCGTCGCAGGATGCGTCGGGGACGATCTCCCTGCCGCGCGGCACATATAGCGCGACGTTTAGCGTGCCGGCCAACGCCGTAAACACAGTGGCGCTGTCGCCGGTGCAGCCGTTTCTAATGAGTACGGGCGAAACCGTCGACAATAAAGGCCTGCTGGTGCAGGCAGATAAAAAAATATCGCTGTATGCCAGCAACTCCGAATCCAAATCGTCCGACGCGACCAATATCCTGCCGATCGAGGCATTGGGCGATGAATACTATACCCTTTCGTATAACGCCAACCGCGCGTACGGCACACAAATCGTAGCCACGCCCGAAGAGTTCCTCCTTGTGGCCACCGAAGACCATACGCTGGTAACTATCGTGCCGTCGTCCGAAACGGGAGGCGCCTCCGGCTCGGCCACCCAGCGGCAGGCAGCCGGCCACCCGTTTACTATCCGGTTGCACAAAGGACAAACCTACTTAGTCAAATCCTATCTGGGCGGCGATCATCAGGACGAGTCGTATTTCAAATCGATTACCGGTACTTATATTAAATCGACGAAACTGATAGCCGTCTTTGCCGGCCACAAGCGGGCGAAGATCGGCTGCGCGGATTATTCCCACAATCCGTCGCGCGATAACCTGTACCAGCAACTTTCGCCCCTGCGGCTGTGGGGCACGCGCTACGCCGTTGTGTCTACCGGTATGACGGAAGACCTCTACCGGATTGTCGCCGCCAGCGATACGACCTCGTTGACCATCGACGGGGTCAGCGAAGCGCCGTTGCACCGGGGACAGTACAGGGATTATACTGTCGCCCGCGACGAGCGCCGGTTTATTGTATCGGACAAGCCGGTGCAGGTCGCCCTGTTTGGCGAGTCGCAAACCTGCTTTGACGTTACGCGCGGCGACCCGTTTATGCTTGTCCTCAATCCGGTCGAAAACGAAATTACCAACGTAACCTTCGCCGCCCTGCCGCTGGCCGATATTCGCGACCAGTACGCCAACATCATCGTCCGGCAGTCGGCCACCGCCGCCGCGACGCTCACTACCGCCTCGAATACGCCCGTTCCCCTGGCCTTTGCCAATATTCCCGGCAGCAACTACGCCTACGCCCGGGTACAGATACAGCACGGAGCGTATCACCTGCAAAGCGGCGTCGGCTTTACGGCCTACGTATACGGTTTTGGCGACGCCGAATCGTATGCCTATTCGGTCGGTGCGCGGTTCAACCATTTGACGCCGCCGGATATCCATTCCGACACGGCCTACTGCACAGGTCAAACGCCAAAACAGTTGGCCGACTATAGCATCGACGAAGGCGCCCTGCTTTGGTATGATACGCCCGACGCGACAATCCCGTTAAACGACAGCCTGCCGGCCATCGCCACCGACCGCGCCCAAACGCATACGTTCTGGGTTAGCAGGCTGGTCGATTGCAGCGAAAGCCCGCGACGGATGTATACGGCCGTCGTCCATCCCCTGCCCGTCATCACGTTTCTCGATACGGTAGCCTGTAATGTAAATACGGCATGGTCGATGGCCTTCCCGGAAGGCGGCAGTTATACGGGCGCCGGTTGCTCCGACAACCGGTTCTTCCCGGCCGTAGCCGGCGTCGGAACGCATACGATTACGTATACTTATCAGGATGCACATACGTGCATCAATAGCCTGACGGATACGGTTACGGTAGTCGATTTCCCGTCGCAGCCGACCATCAGCGCCGGCGGCGACGTCGCATTTTGTACAGGCCATTCCGTCGTCCTGTCGGTACATGCGCCCGACGCTGTCGCATACCAGTGGTACCGGAACGGGGAAGCCGTGCCCGATTCGACGGACGCGCACTTCGTCGCTACGCAAAGCGGAACGTATACCGCCATGGCCAAATGCCTGATGTATCCAAGCAATCCGATCGTCGTAACGGTATACCCGCTGCCCGGCCTCCCCGCAATCACCGCCGCAGGCGCTACGTCCTTTTGCGACGGCGACTCGCTGATACTCCTTGCCGACGCTACCGGCGCCGACCGCTACCAG
>JAIRMW010000100.1 GCA_031258415.1 Prevotellaceae bacterium | reverse complement strand
TGGGTCGCCCGCGCAGCCCATTCCCCGTCAGGGGATTCATGTCCTACGGACAACGGGAGGGAATGGGGGGGCGTGTCGTTTTCTATGGCGGTGGATGGCCTACGGCCAATGGTTCGGGGGCGGCTCTCTGCGGTTCTCTGTGTTCCTCTGTGCTCTCTGTGTTCCTTTTTTCTTGCACAGCGGAATGGGCGCGCAGCCCATTCCCCGTTAGGGGATTCATGTCCTACGGACAATGGGAGGGGATGGTGGATGTCGTTTTCTATTGCTATGGTTGCCCTGACGGGCGACGGTTCGCTAACGGCTCTCTGTGGTTCTCTGTGCGCTCTGTGTTCCTTTTTTCTTGCACAGAGGACACAGAGGTTGCACAGAGGGACACAGAGGAATGGGCGCCGCGGAGCGCATTTCCCGATAGGGTATGGATGGCGGGCGGCCAACGGGTCGTTATTCATACGGACGCATGGCGTACGTCCCTCCTCTAACTCCTTTAACTCCATTTGTTCATTATTCATTGTTCATTGAAATCAGGTCTGGCATTGCCTGATGGTCGCTTGCATTGACGCGATAAGGGGCGCCGGCGTATTTTTTTTTAAAAAAGATTTGGTCAACTCCTATTTTTTTTATTACTTTGTTCTCAAATTTAAAAAAAATGAAAAAAGTATTACTTTTAAAATTTAAAAAAAAATGAAAAAAATTATTCTTGTAAGTGTAGCTGCTCTGTTGTTTTCAACGGTAGCCGTAGCGCAATCGCCCACCGCGGCGAACAAACTTTTCCTGAATGCCGAACTCTCCGGCCTGTCTTTAGGCTTTACTCCGGAACCCTTTGAGTTAGGTCTTAGCGCCGGCGGCGGATATTTTGTCATCGACAACCTCGCCGTACGCGCGCTGGTAGGCCTTGACATTATCGGCGGGCAGGATGGTTTCGATGGCGCTACGCTCTTTGCCATTGGCGCCGGGGCCCGCTATTATCTAAAGGGGTTCTTCCTCGAAGCTTTATTATTGGGGGCCAACACGGCCTTTAATGACGAGGGTGAACGGACTATGGAATTAGGCATACAGGGCGCCGTGGGGTACTCTGTTTTCCTGAACGAGCATATCGCGTTAGAACCGTCCATCACGTTCGGGACGGGCTTCTCCGAAGGCTCCCAGTTCTCCATGGGGCTGAACGCAGCGTTCAGCGTGTATTTCTAAAATGACAGGCGTTTGTTGTCAACCGTCCGTAGCAGGATAAAGGCGCCGTTTCCATAAGGGAAACGGCGCCTTTGTTTTTAGCGCCTTCCGGGGCGCAGCGCCTACTCGTCTATCTGCGCAATCGTCTCCAGCGCGACGTCGTACTCATAGCCTCTTCCGAGGGCAAACCGCAGCAACCTGTCGGCATGTGCGGCCGGCGAGGCGTCTTTCAAGGTCGCCTTTTTGCGCCGCAACAGCCGGAGTAAATCGGCTTTGTACTGTGCCCTGTCGATTTCCTGCAAGGCGTCGGCAATCGTGTCCGGGGGGATTTTTTTTGCGTACAGCACCTGCTTTATTTTTACCGTTCCCCAATGCGCCAGTCCGTACTTGTCGCGCACAAACGCCCGGGCATAGCGTGCTTCGTCAATAAATCCCTGCGCCTGTAGCGTTTTTATAATCGCCGGAATTTCTTTTTCCGGGACGCCCCAATCCTGCAATTTTTTCCGCACATCGGACGGACATTGTTCCGCCCGGCTGCACCGTTGCTGTAGGCGGGCGAGCGCCTGTTCGGCAGAAAGCGACCGGCGGTCGCCGGGGGTTGGTTGTTTTTTTACGGGTTGTGCAGTCATCGTGGCGTGTTTTTTTAGGTAAAATATACCGGTTCTTTGATGGGGGGACGAGTTGTTCGTGGTATCATGCGTTTTCTGAATGGAACATGGCAGCCTGCGCTCCGCACGGCTCGAATTGGAGTCGAGCGCCGGCGGTATTGACTTCCAACGACAGCCGGCGGCCTAAATACAGCGCATTATTCGGTTCGCCGTGGCCGGCGGGGAAGCCGTAGCATACCGGCACCTGTAGCGGCTGCAAATAGCGGGACAGGACGTCGCAGGCCGTTTGGTCGGGCATAAAAGCGTCGGTTTTCATGTTTGTAAACTGCCCGACTACCACGCCGGCGAGTTTGTCGAGTTTGCCGCTGCGTTGCAGGTTGCCCATCATCCGGTCGAGGTGGTACAGGTATTCGCCCGTGTCTTCCAGCAACAATACCGCGCCGTCCGGCGCCACGTCGTCGGGCGTAGCCGCACAGCCGACCAGAAGCGATAGATTTCCGCCGCGCAGCCATCCCCGGGCTTTCCCCGGCTGGTTCAACGGGTGCGGCGGGACGGCGTAGCCCTGTAGCGCTCCCGTCAAGGCTTGCCGTAACGAGCGGGTGCTCTCATTGCCGGCCATCGAGGCGGGGAAGTTTTTGGGCATCGCGCCATGGATGCTTTGCAGTCCGAGGCGTTGCAGCCGCGCATGGATGACGGTTATATCGCTAAAGCCGACGAGCCATTTGGGGTTAGTCAGCAACGGAGCGCAATCGATCGAGTCGATGATGCGTCCGCAGCCGTAGCCGCCACGGGCGCATAGAATCGCCGCCGTCGCCGGGTCGTCAATGGCGGCCTGTAGGTCGGCGCGGCGCTGGGCGTCGGTACCCGCAAAACCCTGACAGGCGACCAGCGCATGTTCGCCCAATTGCACGCGAAAGCCCCACTGCCGGATTTGCGCGGCCGCGTTCGCTACAACCGCCGCGTCGACTTTACCGGCCGGCGAGACGATGGTAACGGTATCGTCAGGCTTTAAATAGGGCGGTTGAGTCATCTTTCACAGTCGTTGAACGCCATGGGATGAACGAATGACCGCGGCGCGGCGCCTGATAGCTTCTTACGGAATGCGTTCATATACGACAAATGAAAAAGCGGCGGCGAAGGTTTTACCGTGCGGAAAATCGGTGCGCGACACTTCCTGCCAGCATCGGGGATCGACCGGCGGGAAAAACGTATCGCCTTCGTAATCGACATGGACTTCGGTAAGGTAGAGGCGCTGAGCCAGCGGCAAGGCGTCGCGGTATACGCGGCCGCCGCCGATGATAAACAGTTCGTCTTCATCCGAACAGTAGGCGATGGCGTCCGCCAGATCGGCCGCCACGACGATCCCTTCCTGCGGCGACAGGCTCCGGCTGATTACAATATTGACCCGCTCGGGTAGCGGCCTGCCGATCGACTCAAACGTCTTTCGCCCCATCGCCACGGCATGTCCCCGCGTAATTCGCTTGAAGTACTGCAAATCTTCGGAGATATGCCACAAGAGACGGTTGTCTCGGCCTATCGCGCCGTTTCGCGCTACGGCTACAATGATAGAAAGGCGCATCCGGCAGTCGAATTAATGCTTGGTCCCCTGTTTCTCTCCCTTCCATGCATGGATAATTTCGCCGATATACATTTTATGAAAATCGCCGGAAGGGTAGATACCGGACGGGTCGTCGATAAACTGTTCCGGCGTGAAAAAGTCGGTATAGATTTTTCGACATTCGATAATCAGCCGCGCTTCTTCAAAGGCCACATTGCCGCTTTCGAGGATGCGGGGCGTAAGTCCGGCTTCCTTCACCTTGTCTACATCGCGTCCCGATACGCGTCCGCAAAGTGCCAGAGCCGGGCGATAGGTTTCGTCGAAAAAGCTCAGGGTAAAACAATCCTGCGCTTCGGCAAATTCGAACGTGTAGCGTTGCGGGCGGATGAAGCAAAAGGCAACCGGGCGGTTCCACAGATGCCCGACAGCGCCCCAGCTGGCCGTCATGGTATTAAAATGATCGGGCGTACCGGCGGTAATCAGCATCCATTCGTCGGCCATGAGATGCACCACGTTATCGGAAATAGCCCGGCTGTCGATGGGGGTAAATACATTCATCTTTTCATCGGAGGGTGGGTTGGGCTGGCAGGCCATCGCCGCCAGCAATAATACGGAGGATCTAAAAAAACATTTCATATTTGTTAAACGATTGTGCCGGCAAAGGTAAAAAAACTTTTTGACAACCGTTTAAGAAACCGTACCTTTGCCGGAGAAATCAAAAGAAACGACGATCGTATGGATATTTTAACACTCATTGCCGGGCTGCTCGTCGGAGCGGGAGCGGCTTATTTCATTTTTTATCTGCGGCATAAAACCCATGCCGTGCCTAAAGCCGACTACGACGCATTGAGCAGCCGGTTTAACGACTGTAATACCTATGCCAGAGTGCAGGAAGAAAAAGGCGCGCTAAAGCAGCAGGAATGTGCGCGCCTGACCGAACAGCTGGCTGAAAAAGCGACCGAAAACAGCGCCCTGCAAGCGGAAAACAGCGCCCTGCGAGCCACCGCGGCGGCACGGGACGCCATCGTCGCCGGGCAGGAACAGCAGATACGGGGCTTGACGCAGGCGCTCGCCGAACAGAAACAGGAAACAGTGGCCGGACAGCAGGAACTGTTGCGCTTGAAGCAGGCCGTGGCGGAAAGCAACGCGCACGGCGAGGCGCTGAAAACAACCCTCCGTATGCAAAGCGAAGCCCTGCAACAACAGACGGAACAGCTTACCCAGCGAACAGAACAGTTCCACCGCCTGACGTCCGACCACAGCGCGTTGACCGCCAATAACCGCTCCCTGACCGAAAAATTAGCCACGCAAAAAGAAGAAATGCGCGAAATGCAGCGCACGGCGCAGCTACAGTTTGAAAAAATCGCCAGCCAAATTCTTGAAGAGAAATCGGGAAAATTCACAGAACTCAATAAAACCAACATGGAAGCCCTGCTGAAACCGCTGGGCGAAAACATCGACCATTTTAAAAAGAAAGTCGAGGAAACCTACGACAAGGAGTCGAAGCAGCGCTTCTCGCTCGAAGAACGGGTCAGGGAACTCGTAGAACAAACCAATAAAGTGAGCGCCGAAGCCAACAACCTCGCGTCGGCGCTGAAAGGACAGGCTAAAAAACAGGGCGACTGGGGCGAAATGATCCTCGAAAGCATCCTGCAAAAATCGGGACTGGAAAAAGGCCGGGAATACTTCCTGCAACAAACCGTCCGGGACGACGAAGGACGCCCCCTGCGCCCCGACGTGCTGGTCAAACTGCCCGACAACCGGATGGTGATCATCGACTCGAAGGTCTCGCTGGTAGCCTACGACCGCTTTTCGGCAGCCGACGCCCCGGAAGAGCAGGGGCTTCATCTCGCAGAGCACCTCAAATCGGTCTATGCTCACATCGACGAGCTACAGGCCAAACAATACGACAACCTTCAGGAGTCGCTCGACTTTACCATGATGTTTGTACCCATTGAACCGGCCTACCTGATGGCCATCCAACACGACCCGGAACTGTGGGCCTACGCCTACGCCAAACGCATTTTGCTGATCAGCCCTACCAACCTGATTGCATGCCTCAAACTCATCGCCGACCTCTGGAAACGCGAATGGCAAAACAAAAACGCCATGGACATCGTCAGGCAGGGGGAACTGCTGTATGAAAAAATCGTCGGATTCGTTACGACCCTCGAAGAAATAGGCCGACACATCAACCGCTCGCAGGAAGCCTACGCAACCGCCCTCAATCAACTCAACACCGGACGAGGCAACCTGATAAAACGGGCGGTCGACCTGAAAAACATGGGACTCAAATCGAGCAAAACCATCCCACAAGCCCTCCTTCCGCTTGACGTCGACGTGGAAGAACCCCCGATCGACGCCGCCCTGCCGGAAACGTAGAACGCCGCCGCCCCCCTACTGCGACTTTCCGTACAGCACCGGATTGAGCGCCGGGTCGTTGTACATCTTCATCTGCTTGTAGACCTTCATATACTTGCGCCCGGCTTCGACGTCGGCGAGCAACTGATCGATCGCCAGCGAAAGGTCGCCCTGCTGGGCAAGCAGCACCTGTAGCTTCTCGCCGCATTGCCGGCGATGCGTGTCGTCGGAGTCCGGGCGTTCCGTTTCCTGCTGCATGTGATAGATTTTAAGCGTCAGGATCGACAGGCGGTCAATCGCCCAAGCGGGGCTTTCGGTATTGACGGTCGCCGACGGCAACGGCCTTACCGAACGGTACCGATCGAAAAAATAGCTGTCGATAAGCTCTACCAGATCGGTGCGTTCCTGATTCGAACCGTCGATGCGGCGTTTCAGCGCCAGCGCCTGTACCGGATCGATGTGCGGATCGCGGATAATATCTTCGAGATGCCACTGCACCGCGTCGATCCAGTTCTTCAGAAACAGATAATAGTCGATACTCTTAAACGCATAGGGATTGACCGGCGTCGCGTCCACCTGATCCATCGTATGATAATAACGGGTGCAGGCGGAGAAAATAGTGTTACAATGTTCGCTGAATGTCATCATATAAAATATAAAGAAAAACCCGACAACGCAAAGCGTCCGGGGGGTGAGTGATTACTGTGTGCGTTCCATATAATTTTCCGTAAACTGTCGGAGATACTGCTGTCGGTCGGGCGCCACGCTCAGGTTGTCGAGCTCCCCCATCGCCTTGCCGAAATAATCGACGATACGCGCTTCGACCTGCGGGCGTATTTGCAGCCGCCGGTAGATGTCCAGCATCTCCTCTATCTTCCGCGCCGGGTCGATCTGCTTACCCGTCAGCAGCGAAAACAGCAGCGTTTTATCCTTGCCCGCGGCCTGTTGCAGGGCCAGCGTCAGCAGGAATGTTTTTTTATTACGTACAATATCGTTGCCGATATTCTTCCCAAACACGCCGGCTTCGCCGAACACGTCGAGCAAATCGTCCTGAATCTGGAAAGCCAGCCCCAGCCAGCGACCGAAGGCATAAATCCGGGCTGCGTCCTGCGCCGTCGCGCCGCCGGCAATAGCGCCGATCGTCGCCGAAGCTGCCAGCAGCGCGGCGGTTTTCAGCTCGATCATCTGTAGGTACTCCGCTTCCGTAACCACGGGATGGCTCTCATAATCCATATCCAACTGCTGCCCTTCGCAGACCTGCGCCGCCGTCCGGTTAAACAGCCGGAGAATCTCCGCCTGATACGCCGGGTTGGCCTGACACAGATGCTGGTAAGCCGCAATACACATCACGTCGCCCGAAAGGATCGCCGTATTCGTATTCCACTTGCAATGGACCGTCGGCCGATTCCGGCGGGTCGCCGACTGATCCATAATATCGTCGTGCACCAGCGTAAACGTATGAAAAATCTCGATCCCCAGCGCCGGCATGATCATCTCCTGATCAATACGGTCGGTAAACAGATTGCCGGCCAGCAGGCAGAGCATCGGTCGCAGACGCTTCCCCCCGATCGTGATCATATACGACGCAGGCGCATACAACCCGTCCGGTTCTTTGGGTAAAACTAACGAAGCGATCGCTTTATCAAGCCACTCGCGGATATTGGAAACAGTATACATTTTTTTAATAGAATATATTAAACAGAATACAAAGGTAGCACAAATTTTTAATGAACAATGGCGAACGAACAATGGAGGGAATGGAGGGAATGAAGGGAATGAAGGTAGCGTAGTTATGCGTAGACTGCCCGCCGTTCATTCCCCGTACGGGAAATGCGCTCCGCG
>JAIRMW010000099.1 GCA_031258415.1 Prevotellaceae bacterium | reverse complement strand
CGCGGTCGTCATAGCCGACGAGGCCACCGGCTGCACGGCCGTGAGCAACGCGCAAACGACCACCATACTGACCCCCGGCGCCCCTTCGCTAAGCCAGAGCGGGCCGACCTGCGCCGGCGCCGCCATTACGTTTACCGCCACCGGCGGCAGCGGCCAATATGACTGGACGGGCGCCTTCTCCGGCGACGGCGCCACGAAAACCACCGCTACCACGGCTAACAACTATACCGCCGCCGTACGTTCGGTGCTGGCGGCCGGCGAGACGACCTGCTACAGCCCCTATATCGCCGACGTTACCGGCGCCATTGTAGCCGTACCCGGCACGCCGGGCTTAAGCCAGAGCGGGCCGACCTGCGCCGGCGCCGCCATTACGTTTACCGCCACCGGCGGCAGCGGCAATTAGGACTGGACGTGCGCCTTCTCCGGCGCCGGCGCCACGAAAACCACCGCTACCACGGCCAACAACTATACCGCTGCCGTGCGCTCATACATCTCCGCGTCCGGCACGACCTGCTACAGCGGCTATACCGCCGACGTTACCGGAACGATAAATTCGCCCGCCGGTGTTCGGCAACGAGCCGACGTTCTCGATGCCGCTCACCACCGAAGACCTCGCCGCCGCCCTCGACCGTCAGCATCACGAGGAGTTCGAAGCGCAACTGCGGGAAGTCGAACGCCAGCGGCAGGAAATCGAACGCCTGCACGCCGAGCTCAACGCGAAGAAATAACGCACGACGTTATCCGTTGTTTCTACGCCATCAATGAAAGCGCCGGCAGGGAACCCTGCCGGCGCTTTTTTTTTCAGCATCTTCCATTTCCTGCCTTAAAACGGGTCCATTTCCTGCCTTAAAATGGGTCCATTTCCTGCCTTAAAACAGGTTCGTTTCCTGCCTTAAAATGGGTTCGTTTCCTGTCTGCGAGGGATAGATACTTTCTTATACGATTGTAACGGTAAAGTTGGTTCTCCTCTTTTGACTGTCGGATGAAACATACGGCCATAAGAGGGCTCTGTCTATTTTCGGGACGGTTTTGTAAAAACATCCATGCCCGGTTACAGATCCACCACATGCTCTTTCAGCGCCGGGTTCTGCATGGACTTTGGGACGGACTTCCGAATAATATCCTGAATAGCCCGCAACATGGTTTGGCGGACATAGTCCTTGCTGACCACTAAGCACACCTCCCTCACGGCAATCCGATTTTTAAACGGCCGCAGGTTCTCCTGTTTTTCTTCGTTCAATCCCATGGCGTGCATCTCGGGGATAATCGTCAGCCCCGGATTGTAATCGACGACATTAATAAGCGTATCAATGCTCCCCGACTCATACCGTACAGCCGGCGTGTGGCCGGACGCCGTTTTTTTCATCCGGCACAGGCGTTCAATCTGCCCCCGCAGGCAATGTTCGTTTTCCAACAACCACATACGGCTTATATCAATATTGTCCAAATCAATTTCCTTCTCCTTGCTTGCGGGGTCGAGAGGCGAAACATACGCATAAAACTTTTCGTAATAAACCGGGTATTCGGCCAACCCTGCCTGATTGAGCGGGCCGGCCAAAATGCCGCCGTCCAGCAGTCCGTTCCGTATTTCGTTAAGGAGGTTGCTCGTAGTGCGCTCCTGTAGGGTCAACTCCAGTTCGCTGTACTGGCTCTGTTGCTGGTGGAGCAGTACAGGCACCAGATACGACGCGATCGTCGGGATAATGCCCATCCTGAACTTTCCGTGCACCACGTTCTGTTCGTTCGCTACAATTTCTTTTATTTGCCGGAAATGCCGGAGCGAAATGCGGGCCTGTTCGACAATCTGCTTCCCTATGGCTGTCGGCTCTACCGGGTGCTTTGAACGGTCAAAGATTTTTATATTCAACTCGTCTTCCATTTTTTGAATCATCATACTCAACGTCGGTTGCGTAACGGCGCAAACGTCGGCGGCTTTGGCAAAATGCCGGAAATTATCAACGGCAATAATATATTCTAATTGCTGTATATTCATCGTATATCAATTTTATTTATGCAAAGATAAACAATATCAGTTTGACGGACGTCAATAATACGCCTAAATTTGCAAAAAAAAATACAACTATTATTTATTTAAAGAAAAAAATTATGCAACCGATTATCAATGCGCAGTTACCCGAATTTTCGCTGCAAGCGTACCACAAAGGAAAATTCACGACAGTCAACCACAACGATGTAAAAGGAAAATGGGCGATTTTCTTTTTCTACCCGGCCGACTTTACATTTGTATGTCCGACCGAGCTGGCCGATATGGCCGACAAATATGCCCGGTTTCAGGAAATAGGCGTCGAGGTGTATGCGGTAAGCACCGACTCTCATTTTGTCCACAAGGCATGGCATGATGCGTCGGCGACCATTCGCAAAATCAACTATCCGATGCTGGCCGACCATACCGGCGCCTTGAGCCGTTCGTTTGGCGTGCTGATTGAAGAAGACGGCATGGCCTATCGCGGCACCTTTGTCGTCAATCCTGAAGGCCGGATCAAATTGGCCGAAATCCACGACAACGGTATCGGACGGAATGCCGACGAATTGTTGCGCAAGGTAGAAGCGGCGCAATTTGTGGCCGCCAACCCCAACGAAGTGTGCCCGGCCAAATGGAAAAAAGGCGACGCCACGCTCAAACCAAGTATTGATCTGGTCGGAAAAATTTAAGCGACCCTCAAACAGACAGCGGAAAAAACAGCGGGGAAACGATTTTTCTTCGCTGTTTTGTCGTTTTGACCGGTTAATCCTGCCTCATTTTGTATTACCCATTCAATACAGTTTCTTTGCTTATCGTATCTTTGCATATATTTTAGGTTAATGAATACGTTTGACTTTACTGCTATTCGTCGCGATTTCCCAGCCCTGCAGCAGCAGGTGTACGGGAAACCGCTTATTTATTTGGACAGTGCGGCCACGGCGCAAAAACCGCAGTGCGTAATCGATACGGTCAATGACATGCACGCGCGCTGGAACGCCAATATCCACCGGGCCGTGCATTATCTGGCTACGCAATGTACAGAACGCTATGAACAGGCTCGCGAAACGGTGCGCCGGTTTATCCATGCGCGGGCCACGCAGGAAGTGGTGTTTACGTCGGGCACTACAGCCGCTATCAACCTGCTGGCATTTTCGTTTGGCGAACGCCGGATCGGCGCGGGCGATGAAATTATCGTTACCGAAGCGGAGCATCACTCAAACATCGTGCCCTGGCAGCTGCTGTGCGAACGGAAAGGAGCTACGCTAAAAGTCGTGCCGGTCGATCCTGCCGGACGGTTGCAAATGGACTCCCTCGCAGCGCTTATCAACGAACGGACGCGCCTGCTGTGCGTCGCGCATATTTCCAACGTGCTGGGCATTGTCAATCCCGTGAAGGAACTGGTGCGGCTGGCGCATACGCACGGGGTCCCGGTGCTGCTCGACGGGGCGCAGGGCGTCGTCCACCAGCCGGTGGATGTACAGGATATGGATTGCGATTTCTATGTCTTCTCGGGGCATAAATTGTTTGCGCCTACCGGCATCGGCGTTTTGTACGGCAGGGAAACACTGCTGGAACAGCTCCCCCCCTGGCAAGGCGGCGGCGACATGATTGCTTCGGTTTCGTTTGCCAAAACATCCTTTGCCGACCTGCCCCTGAAATTTGAAGCGGGCACGGCAAACTATATCGGGGCCTGTGGGCTGGCGACCGCCATCGACTACCTACAGGCTATCCCTCTGGCGGCTGCCCACCGGTACGAGCAGGAACTGACGGCCTATACCGTGCGTCGGCTATCGACCATCGAAGGGCTACAGGTATATGGCGAGAAGGCGCCCAAAACCGGCGTGGTCAGTTTCACCATCGCCGGCGTCCACCCGCTGGATATGGCAACGATTTTGGACAAGTCGGGCGTCGCCTTACGCACTGGGCACCTTTGCGCCGAACCGTTGATGCGGCGTTTCGGCGTGTCGGGCATGTTGCGCGTATCGCCGGCATTCTACAATACGCCCGAAGAAATAGATACGTTTGTGGCCGCCCTGAAAACAGCCAAAAAAATGCTTGTCGGCAACTAACGCCATTTTCCGATCATCCCGGTAACCGCCCATGACTCCTGTATTATACATCCTCTCCCGTCCCAATAAAAAGCCTACTGGCTAATGCTATTATGGGAAAAAACAAGCACCGGCGTTTTGCCGAAAATACCACCTTTGCGCTCCTGCATCAACCGGCATTTGAAGACGTATTTAATCGCCCCTACTGCCTGAAGGGACAATGGCGTAGCGCCTTTTTTCGCAACGACCATCCGCTGACGCTGGAATTGGGCTGCGGACGCGGGGAATATACGGTGGAACTGGCGCGGCGATACCCCTCCCAAAATTTTATCGGCGTCGACATTAAAGGGGCGCGGCTGTGGCGCGGCGCAAAAACAGCCACCGAAGAAGCGATGGCCAACGTAGCGTTTATCCGCACACGCATTGATTTTATCGCCTCCTTTTTTGCGACCGGCGAAGTAGACGAACTGTGGATTACCTTCCCCGACCCGCAGGTGAAAAATCCCCGTAAACGACTAACGGCCCCCCCCTTTCTCGCTCGTTACAGCACATTCCTGAAGCCCGGCGGACGCATCCACCTGAAAACCGACAGCCAGCTCCTGCACGAATACACGAAAGAACTTGTCCGGCAAAACGGCCTGCCCCTGTACGAAGCCCTCAACGACCTCTACGGCTCCTCGCACGCCGATGATATTCTTTCCATCAAAACGCATTACGAAACGCTATTCCTGCAACAAGGCCTTAAAATCACCTATCTCTGTTTCGGATTAGACCGATTAATGCGTTGACCGGAGACTTTATTAACCGTATGCTTCAACTTACGGATGAATAATGAAGTTAAGGTAGTTAGAGGAGTTAAAGTAGTTAATGTAATTAATATAGGGGCGTATGTCGTGCGCCCTTATGAATAATGAACCATTGGCCGTAGGACATTCATCCCCTATGTCGTGCGCCCTTATGAATAATGACCCGTTGGCCGCAGGCCATGAATCCCCTATGTCGTGCGCCCTTATGAATAATGACCCATTGGCCGGAGGCCATGAATCCCCTGACGGGAAATGCGCTCCGCGGGCGACGCTCGTGCTATTGATATGGATGGCCTCCGGCCAACGTTCCATTGCGTATCAAGGCAAGCGCGACCGTCATGGCGAGGGTGAATGCGCAGCTATGGCTATGAATGGCCTACGGCCAATTGTTCTTTGTGCATTAACTCCTCTAACTCCATTGTTCATTAAAAAAAAGCGCCGGCAGGGTTCCCTGCCGGCGCTTTCATTGATGGCGTAGAAACAGCGGATAACGTCGTGCGTTATTTCTTCGCGTTGAGCTCGGCGTGCAGGCGTTCGATTTCCTGCCGCTGGCGTTCGACTTCCCACAGTTGTGCTTCGAAATCCTCGTGATGCTGACGGTCGAGGGCGGCGAGGTCTTCGGTGGTGAGCGGCATCGAGAACGTCGGCTCGTTGCCGAACACCGGCGCGTCGTCGACGTGTTTGAGGAACGAGGCCTTGACGATAAACTGCTTGCCGTGCGACCCGGCGGGCATCCGAATGTCGGTGTGCAGGCGGGGGCTGATCTGTCGATAGACTTCCGTAACGCCGTCGGCGGCGACGATTACTATCAGTACGTTGCGTACCCCCTGAGGCCACCCCCGAACGACCCGCGCCGCGTCTTCACTGCCCGACTGGTCGACAATCACGCGAATCACGTCGGCGTTGATGACCGACACTTTCACTTCGGCTACGACGTCGATGGCTTCGGTGCGATCACGACGTCCGCCGACTTCGCCGGGCAGCAGGAACCCGATCAGGTGGACGTCGTCGGCCGTAAGCACCTCGTCGGCGTAGGCCGCATAAGCCCATATCTTCACTTGCAGCAGGCACAGGCCGACGGTCGATTTGAGCAGCGAATTGCGATGCTGGCGGTCGGCGCGCGTCGCCATGTTGGTACGGCACTTGGCGATCAGCGCCTGTAGCTCGCTGTGGTTGTTAGTCAGCTCCTCCAGCAAGGCGGCGGGGACGTCCCACGCCGGCTGGCGCCCCAGAATAATACTGAGCAGATTGTCGATCGCAGCAAACTGCTCGTCGATGCTGCCGTGCCAGCGACGAGCGTTGGCCAGCAGCCCTTCCATCACATCGCCGTGCGCCGCCACGCCCAAGGCGAAGGCCACGGTTAAGCCGCCGTCAAGCAGCAAACACATTTCGCCTGCCAACAGGAAGGCGATCATCACTACGACGGGCGCGAACAGCATGTCGGTCGTCGACAGAACAAAAGATTCGATTTTTTTCATAACATTGATGTTTAATTAATTTATATGTTGGAACTC
>JAIRMW010000068.1 GCA_031258415.1 Prevotellaceae bacterium | reverse complement strand
CACAGAGAGGCACAGAGAGCCGTCGCCGAACCGTTGGCCGTAGGCCATCCATAGCCATAGAAAACGACACGCCCCCCTTCCCCACCCATTGTCCGTAGGACATGAATCCCCTGACGGGGAATGGGCTGCGCGGGCGACCCATGCTATTGACATGAATGGCCTCCGGCCAACATCGCACGCCGCATAGCCGCCCACCTTATTTCCACCTTATTTAACTAACAAAACAACCTCAGTAGCCGAGCAGCCCCTCCCCCACCCCGAACCTTATACCCTTATTTCAATAAAAAATAAAAAACAACAAATACCAACTACAATAAAAAAATGTTTTTTGATTCCCTTATTCTTCCTCGCGTCGCTGCCCGTGTTCGGGGACGATCGCGTGGTTGAAATTCGCAACGTCGGCGCCGACTATGCCGCCCACCGTTACTTTTGAGGTCTACTGGACGGCGGCCTCGCGTGGACGACGGACGCCTCCTTCCCGACCGGCGCCCTCACTGCCGATACGACTTATAACGTAGCGGTGAAGACGGCCGAAGGCTGCTCGGCTACCGCCGGCGTTACGGTTAGGATCAACCCGCAGCCCGTACCGGCGTTCATCAATCCGCCTTCGACCGCCTGCGCCGGCAGTACGGTTACGCTTACCGCCTCCGGCGGCGGCGAATACTGCTTTACGCAGGAATGCGCCGCCTGCGTGCGCAACCCCTACCTCACCGGTAACGACCTTAACGGCGGCGCCGACTGTAACGTCCTCGCCACCTCCTGCACGTATACCGCCGACGCGACCTACACCTTCGTCGTCCCCGAAAGCGGCAGCGTTACCGTATGGGTGAAAATCAGGAACGCCTACGGCTGCATCGACAGCGTAAGCACGACGATCGGCGTCGTAGCGCCACCGACGCCCGTGCTGTCGGGCAGCGGGACGTACTGCGATAATGCCGCGCTCAGTTGCTTTGGCGAAACAGGTTACAGCTACCAGTTGCAGGACGCATTGACGCAAGCCGTCGGCGCGGCGCAAACGGGCGCCGCGGCGTCGCTGTCATTTCCGGTTACGGCGACCGGCGTCTACACGGTAGTAACGACCGATGCCGCTACGGGCTGCGTGGTGGTAAGCGACGCGCAGGCGGTAACCATACAGGCCCTGCCTGCGATGACTAACGATAACGGCACATTGACATTAAGCGGCACGCCGCCATTTGTACTTTCTGACGCCGCCGGACATTCCTATACCGTCCCGAATAACAGCCATACGGTTACGGCGCAGGCCATCATTGACGCCGGCGTTGCGCCTTTGTTCATCACCGACCGGACGGGTTGCACGGGATTATTGGGTCTTGGTACGCCGGTATTGCAAGGCAGTTGTACCTTCACGCAGCCGGACGTAGTCAATACCTTTGCCGCATTCCCCGCCACGTACAGCGCCTCGACCTTTGTGTCGCTGATCAATGAGCGCGATTTGAAAATCTACACCGCCGTAAAGATCGGCGGTCGCTGGTGGATGGGGCAGAATTTGAATTATCAGGAAGGCCTGACTTATTTTGACCAGCACAATAAACCCAATACCAACTATGGTTCTGTTCCTGCATTGCGCGGCGGTTTTTGGTGCCCGGCGCATAATAATAACAGCACGCCTGTAGAAATTTGTGACTATTGGGGTGCCCTGTACCCATGGGAAACGGCGATGATGCTCGACGGTAAAGGCACGTGGACGGAAGCGAGCGGAAGTTATTGCACCGGCGCGGCCAACTCAGACCCATGTAAAATAAATCAGGGACGGAGCGCAGATAGCGGCACGGCTATTGGCGGACGTGGTATTTGCCCACCGAACTGGCATGTGCCGACCAACTTTGAATTGGGTCAAATGCTGGATGCCATGGAAGGCAGTGGTACTACGCATCAATCTACAAATGCTAATAATAATCTTTCATATACGGGCAATGCCGGTACCCGCGGGAAGGTAAATTGTCAAGAAAACTCCGGCGATTACAATCCTGCATGGACTAGTGGCGCCGGCACGGATAATTTTAATTTCAGAGTTCTTGCTGCAGACCTACGCTATGGTGGTAATGCTTCAAGGCTATCTAATCGAGGGGGGTGGGCTCTTTTCTGGAGTTCCGCTGCCTATAATGGAAACAATGCATGGGCACGGTACTACGCATCCAGCCGTGCCGGTGTGGGCCAGTTTGCCGAGAATCGTTCGCATGGCTTTTCAATCCGCTGCATCAGGGATGAGTAAGAGCAGCCTGTTTGCCCTGCGGCTTTTCGTAATAAACAGCCCCCGCCTTCCGGCGGGGGCTGTTTGTTTGTCTGACCGGGTTCCGGCGGTTAAAACCGCCGGAAATCATTGTTCATTGTTCATTGGCCTCCGGCCAACTCCTAACTCCGCTCGTGTGGGGTAGGCCGGCTGCCCCTGTGCATAATTTTCTAATAACTATTACCGGATATCCTTTATCTTTGTTACAAAAAAACAATCATGAATAGCATTCCTTCATCTGAATTAATCATTAATGCCGACGGTAGCGTCTTTCATTTGCACCTGAAACCGCACGAAATAGCCGATACCATCCTGCTGGTGGGCGACCCGGGACGGGTAGAAATGCTGGCGAATTACTTCGACGCGGTCGCTTATCGCGCGGCCAACCGCGAGTTTGTATCCGTTACGGGAACGTATCGGGGTACGCCGCTGACCGTGGTGTCGACCGGCATCGGAACGGATAATATCGATATTGTCGTCAATGAACTGGATGCACTGGCGAATATTGATTTCGACACACGCACCATCAACCCTTTGCATCGCACGTTGACCCTGCTTCGGCTGGGTACTTCGGGGGCTTTGCAGGCCGATATTCGTGTAGGCGACTTTGTGTTTTCCGATATTTCCATCGGGTTCGACGGGCTGCTGAACTTCTACGCCCGCCGCAACGACGTGTGCCTGCCGGATTACGAAGCGGCCTTTGTACAACACATGCAATGGAATTCGCAGCTCGCCGCCCCGTATTTTATAGCCGCCTCCGACAAACTGGCCGCTCTGTTTGCCGACGCCACTATTCGGGGCATTACTATTTCGGCGCCCGGTTTTTACGGGCCTCAGGGTCGCGTGCTCCGTCTGCCGCTGGCCGACGCGCAAATCAATGAACGCATCGAACAGTTTACCTACCGCCACCGGCGCATCACGAATTTCGAAATGGAAAGTTCGGCTCTGGCCGGGCTGGCGAAACTATTAGGCCACGAAGCCGGCACGATCTGCTGCATCATTGCCAACCGCGTTACGAAAACAGCCCTGCCCGACTATAAACCCAATGTCCGACGTATGGTCGAAATGGCGCTGGAGAAAATAACCGCAGGGCGCTAAACAGGCGCTTTCAACGATTACTGTTCAATAACCAATGATACATGTTAAACGCATTATTAAATTTACTCGACGATCCGGATACCGTAGTATTTGATGCGGTGGCCGAACGCTTTGTAGAAGAAGGACGCAATACCATCCCGCTACTGGAAAAAGTATTGACGGAAAATCACGACGACTACGTGCGTAAACGGATTCAAACGCTAATCCGGCAAATACACGCGAAAGAAGTGCGGGAAGGCCTGCAACAATGGCTCGTCGGCCCTTACCACGATTTGCTGGAAGGCGCCTACTGGATTGCGCGGCAACAGTACCCCGCGCTGAAATGGGAAACGTTGCAGAACGATCTCGACAGTATATTAAAAGATATTATCATCTGTACGGCGGAAGACTCCCTGCCCATGCTCAACAAACTGACGATTTTCAACCAGCTATTTTATCAGGCGCACGGTTTCAAACGGACGTCGGAGACCTTGAATCCGATGTATTGCTTTATCAACCGGGTGGTCGAAACGCAACACGGCAATGCGGTTTCGTTGGGCATACTCTACTTGTATCTCGCGCAGCAAAACGGCTGGCCGCTGCACGGCGTGTGCCTGCCGGATATTTTTCTGGTGGCTTATACCAATGAGGCCGACAAGGTCATGTGCTACATCAACCCGTTTAACAATGGGCTGTGGGCGGGCAAATCGTCAGTAACGGCCTACCTTGAGCAACGCGGTCTCACGCCTCGACCGGCGTATTACCGTCCGTGCGACAATGTAACGGTGATTTTGCGATTGCTTGAATATACCATCTATGCGTTTGAACAGGAGGGGAAGCAGGCGCAGGCTGCGAAGTTTCAGCAGCTGTTGCCGCTTTTCGGGAATGCTACGACCTACTTTCTGGAGGGGCTATAAAAACAAAACAGGGATGTTTTGCATCCCTGTTTCGCCTTTAACCTAACCTAAAATTTAACCCATGGAAACTATTCCTTTTTCCGAGTACAAAGGTACTGCCTGTTTTCCAATAAAACATTAAGCCATTTTTAAATTGCCATTAAAACTGTGGCTCACAATTAGCAAATAGGAGTCCATCGCCGAAATAATCGACTTTCACGACTTTATTTTTGTCAATCGTGCCGGCCAGTATCTGCTTAGACAATTCATTGAGCAGTTCGCGTTGCAGCACCCGTTTCACCGGTCGTGCGCCATACGTCGGATCGTAGCCCTGTTCAACTAAGTAATCTATGGCATAGTCCAGCACCTCTAATTGTATATGCCCTGCCTGCAACATCTTTTGAATGGCCGCCAGCTGCATGATGACAATTTCGCGCACGTCGTCTTTTGTCAACGGACGGAACATGATAATGTCGTCGATACGATTGATAAATTCCGGACGTACCGTCTGCTTTAACAACTCCAGTACATCGGCCTTGGTGCGTTCAAGCACCTGTTCGCGGTTGGCGTCGTTCAATCGCTCCATATTTTCCTGAATCAGGGGCGAACCGACATTTGACGTCATAATAATAATAGTGTTCTTGAAATTGACGATGCGCCCCTTGTTGTCGGTCAACCGTCCGTCGTCGAGCACTTGCAGCAGGATGTTGAATACATCGGAATGGGCTTTTTCAATTTCGTCGAGCAGCACGACCGAATAGGGCTTGTGGCGCACCGCTTCGGTCAGTTGCCCGCCTTCGTCATAGCCTACATAGCCCGGCGGCGCACCGACCAGCCGGCTGACGGAGTGCCGTTCCTGATACTCGCTCATGTCGATGCGCGTCATCATATTTTCGTCGTTGAATAGAAATTCGGCCAGCGCTTTTGCCAGTTCCGTTTTCCCGACGCCGGTTGTCCCCATAAAAAGAAAGGAGCCGATGGGACGTTTGGCGTCCTGCAAGCCTGCGCGACTACGGCGCACGGCGTCGGACACCGCCTGTATGGCTTCGTCCTGCCCTACGACGCGCTGGTGCAAATCGGCCTCCATGTGCAACAGTTTTTCGCGTTCGCTTTGCAGCATTTTCTTAACCGGAATCCCCGTCCATTTAGCCACCACTTCAGCAATATCTTCGGAATCGACTTCTTCGTCGACCAGCGTAAAATTGCTTTCGGCTTTTTGTTTGTTCAGCCGTTCGATTTCCATTTCCGCATCGCGGATTTTCCCGTAACGCAGCTCGGCCACCGCCCCGTAATCGCCGCGGCGTTCCGCTTCTTCGGCCTTAAATTTCAATTCTTCGATCCGTTGTTTATTTTTCTGGATGGCGTCGATCAAATCTTTTTCTTCCTGCCAGCGAGCCCGCAGCACATGGCGGTCTTCGTTGAGTTCGCCGATGGTTCTGGAGAGTTCCGCGACCTTCTCCTCATCGCCTTCGCGACGGATGGCTTCGCGTTCAATCTCCAACTGGCGCACTTTGCGGTCGAGTTCGTCAATGGACTGAGGTACCGAGTTCATCTCCAGTCGCAGCTTGGCCGCCGCCTCATCAATCAGGTCGATGGCCTTGTCGGGTAAATAACGCGACGAAATATAGCGCGACGACAGTTCAACGGCGGCAATAATCGCGTCATCCTTAATCCGCACCTTATGATGGTTTTCATAGCGTTCCTTCAATCCGCGAAGGATCGAAACGGCGTCGGCCGGCGACGGCTCGTCGACCATCACGGTTTGGAAACGGCGTTCCAGCGCTTTATCCTTTTCAAAGTATTTTTGATATTCGTCCAGCGTCGTAGCCCCGACTGCGCGTAACTCGCCGCGAGCCAGCGCCGGTTTGAGGATATTGGCGGCATCCATAGCCCCTTCGCTTTTGCCGGCGCCCACTAAGGTGTGTATTTCATCAATAAACAAAATAATGTCGCCGTTGCTCGACGCCACTTCCCGCACGACGGCCTTCAGGCGTTCTTCAAACTCGCCCTTGTACTTTGCGCCGGCAATCAGCGCTCCCATGTCGAGTGAAAAGATTTGTTTGTTTTTCAGGTTTTCCGGCACGTCGCCCGTTACGATACGATGCGCCAGCCCTTCGGCAATAGCTGTTTTCCCTACGCCCGGTTCGCCTACCAGTATCGGGTTGTTTTTTGTGCGGCGGCTGAGGATTTGCAGTACCCGCCTAATCTCGTCGTCGCGTCCGATGACCGGATCGAGCTTTCCGCTACGTGCCTGATCGTTCAGGTTGATGGCATAGCGGTTCAGGGCGTCGAAAGTCTCTTCGGCCGATGCGCTATTGACTTTCGCTCCTTTGCGCACGTTGAGGATCGCGCTCCTAAGGTCTTTTTCGTTCATGCCGTTGTCCTTCATCAGTTGTGCGATCTGGTCGCCCGCGCTCAGCAGCCCCATCAACAAATGTTCGACAGAGACAAACTGGTCGCCCATACCGGTCGCCGTCTCCTGCGCCTTCTGCATGGCGCGGGTCGCTTCGGCCGACAAATACGGACTGCCTCCCGACACCTTCGGGTAGCGAGCAATCACCTCATTCACCTTAGCAGAAAGCGTCGCCTGCACGACGCCCAATTTGCGCAGCAGTAAGCCGGTAATCCCTTCCGTGTCGTTGAGCATCACGCGCAACAGATGCCCGTTATCGACGGCCTGATTTGAGTTGTGCTGCGCCAGTGTAACCGCTTCCTGTACGGTTTCCTGCGCTTTAATAGTATACGTGTTTAAATTCATATATAATAATCTCCTTTCGTCCCGTTGCTTTGCAAAACTATTGCCAAAGTAGAAAATATGACAGAATGGCAGGTTCGGGGTCATGAGGAAGCGAGCCCTTTTTGGAGGCGCAGGACAATGAATAATGAAGAATGGAGTTAGAGTAGTTAATGGAGTTAATGGAGTTAGAGTAGTTAATGAATAATGAATAATGGCCTGCGGGGGTCGCGTTGCCCGTTGGCCGTAGGCCATCCATATCAATAGCAAACGACAATCCCCATCCTCAACCATTGTCCGTAGGACATTCATCCCCTATCGGGAAATGCGCCCCGCGGCGGGCATTCCTCTGTGTCCCTCTGTGCAACCTCCGAGTCCTCTGTGCAAGAAAAAAAACTACATAGAGTGCACAGAGAACCACAGAGGGGCACAGAGAGCCGCAAGGCCATTAACCATTAACCATTAATCATTAATCATTGCCTCCGCAGGCCTTCCGGGCGTTCCTGCGGAGCCATCTTTCTATGGAAAGAACCTTCCGGGCGACCCGGCGGAAGGTTTTTGCCATGGCAAAATGTATAAATCCGACCCGGCGGAAGGTTTTTGCCATAGCAAAATGTATAAATCCGACCCGGCGGAAGGTTTTGCCATGGCAAAATGTATAAATCCGACCCGGCGGAAGGTTTTTGCCATAGCAAAATGTATAAATCCGAC
>JAIRMW010000045.1 GCA_031258415.1 Prevotellaceae bacterium | reverse complement strand
CGCCCATGCTTCGCTTCCCGTTTAACCGATTGCTGAGTCGCCTTTGCCGAATTTTCCGGCGGTGGCTGCGGCTGTACGGGCGTCGCCGGAGCAGGCGGGGGCGGGGCTATGCCGGCGCGTATTGCCGGCCGGCGGCGGGCATTTATTATAAAAAAAGAAAATCAGAAAAAAGAAAATACGTTCCATTGCATAATACGGTGCAGTGTCTAACCCCTCATCGCGCCCGGGCGCCTCCGCCGCGAGGCGAGCAACCGCCGTAATTGACATGTTGCACACGCCTGCTCCATAGTCGAAGGCCTCAACCGGATTGTCGAAGAAAATAATCGAATTGTTGAAGACAACAATCGAATTGTCGAAGACAACAATCGAATTGTTGAAGACAGCAATTGAATTGTTGAAGACAACAATTGAATTGTTGAAGACAACAATTGAATTGTTGAAGACAACAATTCAATTGTTGAAGACAACAATTGAATTGTTGAAGACAACAATTCAATTGTCGAAGACAACAATTGAATTGTCGAAGACAACAATCGGGCTGCGGAAGACAGTCATGGAGCGGAAGGATGCGGCAATTGCATTGCCGATCAAACAGTTATTAATTTTATAAAAAATGGTAAAATGTCCATGAATATAGACTGGTTGCCTCGCAACCACGAAGTCCTGCACAGGCAGGCCACCTCTACGGTGAATTATATTAAAGACCCGTTGAACCGCGATCGTCTGGGATTTACCAGCGGAACGGCAGCGGGGAATTATTTCGATCAGGATTTCGAGATAAAGTACAATGCCTTCGACACGGCCTTTCAGGAATGGTTAGACGAGTCGGAGCGCACGCCCAAAAAGACAGCGAAGTTGCAGGAAGCGGAAGAGGTTTTCAAACCGTCGTACCGGAAGTTGTACACGGGGCTTTTGAAAGACAGCCCGTTCGTTACCAACGACGACCTGTTGAGTATGGGATTACCGGAACGCCACGGCGGCGGCGGCGGCCACAATCCGCCTCCGACGACCTACGTTTCGACGACGGTGGAACTGCCCGGCCCCGGTCGGGTGATTATTCACTTCCGCAACGCGGACAGCGATCATAAGGCTAAACCTCACGGGGTTCACGGAGCCGAGATTCGCTGGGGCCTCCTCGACGTGCGTCCGACGGACGTCTCCGAGTTGCCGAACTCGTCGTTCGATACGCGTACGCCGTTTACGCTCGACTTTGAAGGCCACGACCGCCATAAAACGCTGTACTTCGCCCTTCGGTGGGAAAATACGACCGGCGAAAAAGGCCCGTGGAACGATATTCAGGCTGCGGTCGTACCCTAACGTATGCGCACGACGCCCTTTCGTTTTATTACCGGATTATGCAACCGAACAGGACGCGCCGGCGGAGACCCCGCCGGCGCGTCTTTTCAATGGTTAATGGTTAATGGTTAATGGTTAATGGCCTGCGGGGGCGGCGCTTGCCATGATGCGCAATGGAACGTTGGCCGGAGGCCATTCATATCAATAGCAAGAGCGTCGCCCGCGGAGCGCATTCCCCGTCAGGGGATTCATGGCCTACGGCCAACGGTTGAGGTTGGGGGGCGGTGTCTATGGCTATGGATGGCCTCCGGCCAACGGCTCTCTGTGTCCCTCTGTGCGCTCTATGTTCCTTTTTTCTTGCACAGAGGACACGGAGGCTGCACAGAGAGACACAGAGGGAGGCCGCTGCGGAGCGCATTTCCGTCAGGGGGATAAATGGTCTGCGGCCAACGGGGGATTATTCATAGGGGCGCACGGCGTGCGCCCCTACTCTAACTACATTAACTCCATTTTTCATTATTCATTGGCCTGTTCTACGGGGTGGTGTAAAAAACAATAACGGGTAGTCGCTCAACTACCCGTTATTGCCTAATTTAAAACCTATGAAAAATTTATTTATCGGAAGTAAGACGTGTGCCGCAAAAAAAGGTTTAACAGCCCCCCCCGGTTACGCGCCGGCAGACGGCTTCGCGTCCCGCAGGTCTGTAGCGAGGCCGAAGCTATTCGTTTGTCAGCTTGTGCACGGTGAGACCGCTACGCAGCTTCGGCTCGAACCAAGTGGTTTTGGGGGGCATGATATGGCCGCTGTCGGCGATGTCGATAAGCTGCTTCATCGAGACGGGGAAGAGCGCAAAGGCGACGGCCATTTCGCCGCTGTCTACGCGCCGCTGCAACTCGCCCAATCCTCGTATGCCGCCGACAAAGTCGATCCGTTTCGAGGTGCGCAGGTCGCCGAGGCAGAGGATGCGGTCGAATACCCAATTCGACAAAACCGTTACGTCGAGCGTCTCGATGGGGTCGTTGTCGTTGTAGGCGCCGGGCTTGGCTTTCAGCGCATACCAGCAGCCGTCGAGGTACATGGAGAAGTGGTGCAGGGCGGCGGGTGCGCAGGGGGTTGCGCCTAATTTCGTTACGTCGAACGATTCGCACAGGCGGTCGATGAACCGGGCGGGCGTCAGTCCGTTGAGGTCTTTGACGACGCGGTTATAGTCAATAATCTGCAAATGGCTTTCGGGGAAAATGACAGCCATAAAATAGTTGTACTCTTCGCGCCCCGTATGGTTGGGGTTGGCTTTCCGTTTTTCGGCGCCTACCAGTGCGGCGGCGGCCGACCGGTGGTGTCCGTCGGCCACGTACATGGCCGGGACGCCGGCAAAAATCTGCGTAATGCGGGCATTGACCGCCTCGTCGTCGATCACCCAAAAGTGATGGCCGAAGCCGTCGTCCGTCACAAAATCATATTCCGGCGGTTGTCGTTCGACGATGGTTTTCACGATTTGGTTCATTTCCGGCACGTCGGGACAGGCAAAGAACACCGGTTCGATGTTGGCGTTTTGCATCCGCACATGGATCATCCGGTCTTCTTCCTTATCTTTTCGAGTGAGTTCATGTTTTTTAATGCGTCCTTCGAGGTAATCGTCCACGCTGGCGGCGGCCACCAGACCGTATTGGGTGCGGCGGTTCATGGTTTGCGCATAGATATAGTACCGCTCTTTGTCGTCTTGTTGGAGCCAGCCGCGTTGTTGCCACAGGCGGAAATTTTCTACGGCTTTTGCGTAGGCTTCGGGGGCATGCTCGTCGATCATCGGGTCGAAATCAATTTCGGGTTTAATGATGTGCAGCAAGGATTTTTCGCCGGCTTCGGCTTTCGCTTCGAGCGAATTTAAGACGTCGTATGGACGCGAGGCCACCTCATGCGCTATTTCTTTTGGCGGTCGAAGGGCCGCAAAGGGCTTAATTTTTACCATTGCGAGTTATGAGTTATGAATTATGAATTATGAATTATGAGTTTTTTTTAGTTATGAGTTTTTTTTAGTTATGAATTATGAATTATGAGTTATGGGTGGTAAGTATGAGTGGCCGGCGTCAGCCAACTCATAACTCATAATTCATAATTCATAACTCATAACTCATAACTCCGAAGCCTCTTTAGTTTACCTTGAATGTCGTATCGCCGGCGGTCAGGAAGCGCACTGTCTGGCTGGCGGCGGCTAATCCGGCGTTGATATTGGCTTCGGCGGTTTCGGCGCCTATTTTTTTAGGGGTGGCAAAATAGCGGGCGCCGAAGGACGCCTGCAGTATGGCATGGTTGGCGGGCGCGACGTCGGTCATATATTTCATATCCGGGCGTTCGCGAAGGACGGCTTCCAGTTCGTCTTCGTGAATGATTTCCTTGCGGGCGGTGTTGATCAGGCAACCGCCTTGGGGCATCGCAGACAGTAGCCGGCGACCGATGGATTTTTTCGTTTGCTCCGTCGCCGGGATATGCAGCGATACATACCGGCAGGTCGCGTAGAGTTCCTCGACCGATGCGCAAACCCGCAGGCCGGCATTCGTTATTGCGCTGGCCGGCACAAAGGGGTCGAAGGCGTAGACTTCCATCCCGAAGCCTTGTGCCAGCGTTGCCACCAGCCGTCCGACATGGCCGCAGGCGTGGACGCCCAGCTTTTTGCCTTTCAGTTCGGAGCCGGTGCCCGGGCAGAAGCTGTTCCGTGCCGCGTAGATCATCAGTCCGACGGCCAGTTCGGCTACGGCATTGGCGTTTTGGCCGGGCGTATTCATGGCGGTTATTCCGCGGGCGGTGCAGGCCGCCAAATCCAGATTGTCGTAGCCGGCGCCGGCGCGGACGACTATTTTTAACTGCCGCGCGGCTGCAATCACCTCCCGCGAGACCTTGTCGCTGCGCACAATCAGCGCGTCGGCGTCGGCCACCGCGTCGTACAGCGCCTGTACGTCCGTATATTTTTCAAGCAGCGCGACGGCTATTCCTGCCGTCGCAAAAATGTCGTTCATTCCGTCGACCGCTTCTTTTGCAAAGGGTTTTTCTGTTGCTATGAGCGCTTTCATTTTTTTAGCTTATTTTATTTTTTTTTCAAATTCCTGCATGCACGCGACTAAGGCTTCTACGCTTTCTTTGGGACATGCGTTGTAGGTCGAGGCGCGAAAGCCGCCGACGGAGCGGTGTCCCTTGATGCCGACCATGCCGCGTTCTTTGGCAAAGGCGAGGAAGGCCTCTTCCCGGTCGGCATATTCGCTGCGCATCACAAAGCAGATATTCATCAACGAGCGGTCTTCTTTTGCGGCGGTGCCGACAAACAAGCGGTTCCGGTCGATTTCGTCGTATAGCAGGGCGGCTTTTTCTCTATTTTGCCGGTAGATACCCGGCACTCCGCCCTGCGTTTTCACCCATTTCAGCGTTTCGTACATAATCAGGATGGGGAACACCGGCGGGGTGTTGAACATGGAGGCGTTTTTGATATGCGTGCGGTAGTCGAGCATCGTAGGCAGCGGGCGCGATACCTTGCCTAACAGATCCTCACGGACGATGACGAATGCGACGCCGGCTGTGCCGACGTTCTTTTGCGCGCCGCCATAGATCAGGCCGTACTTGCTGACGTCGACCGGACGGCTCATAATGTCGGACGACATGTCGGCCACCAGAGGCGCCGGGCTGTCGTAGTCGTCATGGATTTCGGTACCGTAGATGGTATTATTGGTAGTAATATGGAAATAGTCGGCGTCGGGCGGAATTTCGTAGTCTTTGGGGATGTACGAGAAATTCCGGTTGGCCGACGAGGCGACTTTCACCGCGGCGCTGCCGCCCAGCAGGAAGGCTTCGGTAAAGGCTTTTTTAGCCCATACGCCGGTTTCCAGATAGGCTGCTTTCCGCTCCAGCAGGTTGTAGGGCACCATCAAAAACTGTAGGCTGGCGCCGCCGCCCAAGAATAGGATGCGGTAGTGGGCGGGGACGTCCAATAATTCACGCCACAGCGCCTCGCATTCGTCCATCACCGCTTCCCAGTCTTTGCTGCGGTGCGAGATTTCTATCACCGACATGCCGCTACCTTTAAAATCGTTCAAGGCGTTTATTCCGGCGGCAATAGCCGGCTTGGGGAGTACGCAGGGGCCGGCGTTAAAGTTGTGCGTTTGTTTCATGTTGTATTATATAATATGTCATTTTACAGAGGTGTTTTGTCCGTCAAAATTACAAACATTTTTTTACAAATCCAAACAAGCAAAGTAACATTTTAATATTATTTTGCCGGTTTCTCTTGAAAATAGATAATTATTAGCCGATTTTAGTAATAATTGTAAAGGCCGGCGCCCCTTTATGCGATTTATTTCATATCCGGGCTACGGGCTGCCGGCAGGCGACGCCAGCTCCTCATACAGGCCTTTCAGTCGCCTGCGCAAATGCTGTACGGCATAGTATTTCCGCGACAGCAGGGTGTTGACGCCTACGCCGGTCGATTCCGAAATTTCCCGGACGGAAAATCCCTCCAGTTCCATCAGTTCGAAAACCGCCCGCTGTTCGTCGGGCAACTCCGCCAGCGCGTCGGCCAGCGCGTCCCATACCAGCGTGCGGAGGTATTCGGTTTCGACCGACAGGCCGTCGTCGTAAAAGGGTTCCGGACAATACTCCCCGTCGTCGTCGTCGCGCGGGTATTGCGACAGGCGGTCTTCGCGGTGTTTGCGGCGGCGGTCGATAATCAGATTTCGCGCTACCGCATACAGCCATGCCGACACCTGCTGTATCGGGCTTTCTGCGTCCGCCGTTTTAAGGAGCCGGTAGAACACGTCCTGCAGCACATCCTCGCAATCTTCCTTCGACGGCATCCGTTTGGCAATAAAGCCCCGCAGCGCCGCCTGATGGTTTTTGAACGCCTCTGCAAAACGATTGTGCGGAGGCGTTTCAGGACTCATCGTCCTGCGGAGAATGCGCCGGCCGGTCGTCGCCGAACAGATGTTTGCGAATGTGCGCCATCCGTTCGTCGTGCGACATCCGCCGGTGGAAGTCGTCGTCGTGTGCATGATGCCGGCGCCAGTGCCTGTGCCTTCCCATGCCGTGCGCAAACCGCCCGAAGCCGCTAAACAGGAGCCGTATTAAAATCAGCAATCCGGCCGCCTGCCAGTAATTGATTTTCGTCCATCCGGTAATATCCGGCACAA
This sequence comes from Prevotellaceae bacterium, assembly GCA_031258415.1. Lineage (GTDB taxonomy): Bacteria > Bacteroidota > Bacteroidia > Bacteroidales > UBA932 > JAIRKX01. The sequence continues at coordinate 6,762 of JAIRMW010000045.1, read as the reverse complement.
TCGCGTTCCACAGCAGCATCACCACGGCGCTGATACCGGCGACGCCGGCCAGAAATCCCACGACATGCAGGTGGAGGTGTCTTTTTTTTCGTTCTTGTTTCATACTTCTCTTTTTTTTATAGGTTAATGTAAATGTAATCGCTCCGGTACGACAGGCGCGTCGGCAGTGTCCGCATCCGGAGCACCCGTCGTGTCGCTGTACGTCCGCCGCCCGGCGACCGTCGGCCAGCGTCGTCAGCGCCAGCACCCGGCGCCGGCACTGTGTTACGCAACTCCCGCAGCCGGTACACCGGTCGGCGTCGATGTGTAAAGATACCTGTTTTTTTCCTGTTTTGCTCATTTTGCCATCGTCGGTATGTGTTTCTACGAATGAAGACGGATGAGCATGGATTTTATTTTTTCGACGCTCGACGCTCGTCGTTTTGATGAACCACAAAGTCGCACAAAGTTGCGCGCCGCGCGATACTCGATGCCCGCCGCTCGATGCTCGATCAATCCGCCTGAGATGCGTGTAGCGGGGCAATTTTTACATGAATTTGCTCCCACTTTACGTAAATACGTTACGGCGTTACGTAAAGATGCTTCGTCTTTACGTAAAGATACGCCAAACTGCAACCCGAAGAGTTGAATGTGCATACTCCCCAATGAAGCGAAGCGATAGGGGGCAGCGAACACGCCGCTATTTGCGCAGGCCATCCATATCCATAGCGCGAGCGTCCACCCCCGTCCTTCGGACACCCCCGCCAGCGGGGGACAGCGACAAGCGCGGCCACCGCTGGCCATTGTTCATTATTCATTGTTCATTATTCATTGTTCATTGGCCTCTAACTACTCTAACTCCATTAACTACTCTAACTCCATTAAAAAAAAATTCTTACTTTTGCTTCCCCGTTCGGGAAATGGCGCCCCGGCACGGAAGAAGGCACGAATTTTTAACACATATATATATTGTATGCTTCAATCGATGACCGGCTACGGAAAAGCCGAACAAACCGCAGAAAAGAAAAAAATAACGGTCGAGCTCCGCTCGCTCAACAGCAAAGCGCTGGATATGACGTTTAAGATGCCCGCCCACTACAGGGAGAAAGAACATGCGCTGCGCAGCGAAATAGCCCGCACGGTGCAGCGCGGCAAGCTGGAGGTGCTGATAGCGGTCGAGGAAGACGACCCCGGCGCCCTGACGGCGTTTCACGGAGAGCTGTTTCTGGCGTATTATACCCGGTTGGACGCGCTGCTGAAAACCGTCGGCTCGTCGGCCCGCGACGAGCAGGCGGCGCAGGCGATCCTGCGGCTGCCGGCGGTGCTGGAGGGGCTTCCGCCAGCCGTTTCCGACGGGGAATGGCAAACGTTGTCGGCCTGCCTGCAACAGGCGCTGGCCGACTTCGACCATTTCCGGCAGGAAGAAGGACAGGCGTTGGGCGCAGATATTTTAGCGCATGTCGCCGCGATTGAGCAACTGCTCGACGACATCGCGGTCTACGAGCCCCAACGTATCGAGTCGTTGCGACAACGACTCAACGCCGGTCTGGAAGCCTTTTTCCATACGGTCGGCTACGACAAAAACCGCTTTGAACAGGAATTGCTATACTACCTCGAAAAAATAGATATTACCGAAGAAAAAATACGCCTCCGCCAACATTGCCGGCATTTTTGCCAAACCATCGAGCACGAAACGGCGGCCGGACGCAAATTAGGATTTATTGCGCAGGAAATGGGGCGCGAAATCAATACGCTTGGCGCCAAAGCCAATTGCGCCGACATCCAGCAACGGGTGGTGCAAATGAAAGATGAACTGGAAAAAATAAAAGAACAGTTGTTGAATATTCTGTAACCGCCCCGGCGGGGCGCCGGATGCAGCACGGAAGGAATAAGGAGTAGGGACGTATGACACAGGCGGAGATTAAATGGATAAAATCGCTGGCGACGAAAAAACGCCGCGACGAAGAGGGCGTGTTTGTCGTCGAAGGCGAAAAGATGACGGACGAATTGCGGCAATCGGGCTTTACCGTCCGCCGGCTCGTCGCCACCCACCCCCTGCCTTATACCATCCCGCAACTGACGCCGGAGTATGTAGACGAAAAAACCATGCAGCGGATCAGCCTGCTGAAAACGCCCACGCCGGTGTTGGCCGTCGTCGAGAAGCCCGTCGGCCTGCGGTGGCCGGCGTTTGAGCGCGACGAACTGATCATCGCGCTCGATCAGGTGCAGGATCCCGGCAACGCCGGTACGATCATCCGCACGGCCGACTGGTTTGGCGTCCGGCACGTCGTATGCTCGCCCGGCACCGTCGACTGCTACAGCCCGAAGGTCGTACAGGCGACGATGGGCGCGATCTTCCGGGTACATATATATACCGCCGTATTGCCGGCTTTTCTGCGGCAGGCAAAATCGCACACCACGGTCTACGGCGCTTTCCTGCATGGCGAAAACCTCTACCGCCGGCCCCTGACCGCCGGCGGCGTCGTTGTGATTGGCAACGAGGGTCGGGGCATTTCGCCCGACGTGGCCGCTGAAATAGCGACGCGCCTGTGTATTCCCGCTTTCCCCGGCGACGGCGGCGGCTCCGAATCGCTGAATGCGGCGGTCAGCGCGGCGATTGTCTGCGCAGAATTTCGCCGGCGGGCGAAATATCCGGTAACGATGTTCAACAAATAAGCCTGCATTTGCAAACTCAAAAAATAGTTGTACCTTTGTCCCCGGGTAAGTCTTACACGATCAGCTCCCGTCGAACTCCCCCAGGGCCGGAAGGCAGCAAGGGTAAGGTGGTTGTAGCGATGCGATATAAGGAGCTTACCCTTTTTTAATGAATAGACAGCAATGAAAATAGCGGTAGGTTTATCAGGAGGCGTCGATTCGAGCGTAGCGGCGCTGTTGTTGCAACGACAGGGGCACGACGTCACGGCGCTGTTTATGCAGAACTGGCACGATACGACCGGCACACTCCACGGCGACTGCGGCTGGAAAGACGACCGGGCTATTGCCGAACTGGTGGCAAAAAAGCTGCACATCCCCTTTCATTTTATAGATTTAAGTAACGTATACCGGCAAAAAGTCGTCGACTATATGTTTGCCGAATACGCACGCGGTCGCACGCCTAATCCCGACGTACTCTGCAACCGGGAAATAAAGTTCGACGTCTTCTTGAAAACAGCGTTGGCGTTGGGCGTCGAAGCCGTCGCCACGGGGCATTATGCCCGCATCGGGCAAAACGCCCCATCCGATACGTTCTGCTCGCCCTGTTCGCTGCTGGCCGGCGTCGACCGGAATAAAGACCAGAGCTATTTCCTCTGCCAGCTTTCGCAGGAGCAGTTGTCGAAAACGCTGTTTCCTGTCGGCCATTTGTGGAAGCCGGAGGTTCGTCGCTTGGCGGCCGAAGCCGGTTTGCCGACCGCCGAGAAGAAGGATTCGCAAGGCATTTGCTTTGTCGGGAAAATCGATTTGCCGGTGTTCCTGCAACAGAAATTGGCGGCAAAGACCGGCGCTATTATCGAAATCGCGCCCTCGTTTTACGGGACGTCCGGCGACCATACGCCGGAGAGCCTTTGCGAACCCTACCGGTACGACGCGCATTCGGGGCGCAAGATAGGCGAGCACCGGGGCGCGCATTTCTTTACCATCGGGCAGCGGAAAGGCTTGGGCGTCGGCGGGCGGGCGGAATCGCTGTTTGTCATCGCCACCGACGTCGTAAACAACCTGCTTTTTGTGGGCGAAGGCCAGCGTCATCCGGGATTATGGCGGCGCGGCCTGCGGGTAGCGGCCGCCGACCTGCACTGGATACGCCCCGAGACGCAGATGCCCGCCGGCGCCGAACGGCGTTATATGACGCGCATCCGCTACCGCCAGCCCCTACAGGCGGCCACGCTGTTCCGCAAGCCCGACGCAATGTATATCGTCTTCGACGAATGGCAGCGGGGCATCACCCCCGGACAGTTTGCCGCATGGTACGACGGCGACGAGCTCATTGGGTCGGGCGTCATTGCGTATTGAGTGAGGGAACGTACTAATAGAGATAGCATATTCCGATGACCGAAAAGCAACAACACCGAATAGTCGAAAAGGTAACGCACGGCGAGCGTCTTTCGGCCGACGAAGGGCTGGCGCTCTACGATTGCAAGGATTTGCTCCTGCTTTCGTCGATGGCTGCCTGCCCGCGCCGCAAGTACAACGGCAACACGGTATACTACAACCGTAATTTTCATCTCGAACCCACGAATGTTTGCGTAAACGACTGCGTTTTCTGTTCCTACCGCCGGCGCCCGGGCGAAGCCGGCAGCTGGACGCTGTCGCCGGACGACATGCTGGCGCGGTGCAAGCCCTACGTCGGCACGCCGGTTACGGAAGTGCACATCGTGGGCGGCGTCCACCCGCAGCGCGACATTTATTTTTATGCGTCGCTGCTGTCGTCCGTCAAGCGGCTGTTGCCACAGGTGGCCATTAAAGCATTTACGGCAGTGGAAATCGACTATATGGCGCAGCAGGCCGGCCTGTCGTATCGGGAGAGTTTGCGCCTGCTGCAGGCGCACGGGTTAGACGCGCTGCCCGGCGGCGGCGCAGAGATTTTCGACGAAACCGTCCGCCGGCAACTATGCCCCTCTAAAACCGGTTCGCACGACTGGCTGCGCATCCACGAAACCGCGCACCGCATCGGCCTCCGCACCAATGCCACGATGCTCTTCGGGCATATCGAAACGCCGGCACACCGGATCGACCATTTGATCCGCCTCCGGACATTGCAGGACGCAACGGGCGGGTTCGACGCCTTTATCCCCTTAAAATATAAAGCCCGCCACAATGCGCTGAGCGGCGTCGGCGAAGTATCGACGCCGGAAGTGTTGCGCAACATGGCCGTATGCCGCCTGATGCTCGACAATATCCCGCACATCAAAGCCTACTGGCCGATGCTGGGCAAGGACGTGATGCAGCTCGCCCTGCTCTTTGGCGCCGACGACGTCGACGGAACCATCGACGACTCGACCGCCATATACAGCATGGCCGGCGCCGACGAGCAGCATCCAAGGCTTACCGTGCCGGAACTGGAAGCCTTCGTTACCGCCGCCGGCTTCGTACCGGTCGAGCGGAATACTTTTTATCAACCCGTAGTGTAACACAAAAAAACGAACGTATGAACCTCAAACGCCCCCTCGTCTTTTCCACCGATTTTACCGTATCGGCCATCCTTTGCCTGTATGCCGCCTCCCTGTACTTTTCCGACCGGACAGTGATAATCGCCACCGTACTCTTAGTGGCTGCCGGCGCGGCGCTGATTGTCCGCAGAGTCGCCGTCGGACAACGCCCCCTGTCGCGCCCGCATCCGCTTGTCTACGGCTGGCTGGCGGTCTATCTCGTGCGCGTCGTATGGCTGCTGTTGAGCAACGATCCGCTATACGGCCTGCGCTGGCTCGACACCGGGCTGCCGTTTATCCTTTTCCCGCTGCTCTTCCAGTACCTTCCGGTAAGCGAGCGGGCGCTCAGGACGACGCTCGTGTTCTTCGTCCGTTTCACCTTCCTGTTCTGCGCGATCACGCTTTTGACGGTCGCATGGCACTGCGTCGCCGTGCCGATCGACGCCGGAGAATGGCTGCGGTCGCCGAAAGCGTACTATCCGTTAGCCTACGCATGGACGAATGAAGATCATCCGTCGTTCCTTTGCATCGTTTACTTAAGCGCGCTGCCGGCGGCGTTTTTTCTCAAACGCCGATACGGCGCCGTCTCGACCGTCGAAATCGGCGCGCTGGTCGCCGTCGAAGCGGCCGTGCTGGCCTTCACCGGCGCCCGCGTCGGATTTATTATCCTGCCCGCGCTCCTGCTGCTGATGGCGCTTTGCGATATGCCGTTCAGGCGAAAAATCGTCATCGCCGGGACGCTAACAGCGCTGGCCGGCGGGCTGGTCGCAGGGCTTTGGGGGCGGGAACATTCCTTCACCGACCGCTTCAAAGACCCCATTCGCGTGCAACTGTGGGAAACCGCCGTGGCGTCGATCAAAGAACGTCCGCTACTTGGCACGGGCACCGGCGGGATGCGCGAAGCGCTCCGGTCGCCGGAAATAGCCGGCAAATTGGGCTATTCGAAACCGCAGCCTTTTTCCTATCCCCACAATCAATATCTCGGCGAAGTGATGCACTTTGGCTTTATCGGCGCCATTCCCCTGTTTTGCACCCTCGCCTGTTTGCTGGCGCTGGCGTTCCGCAGGAAGGACGTCCTGCTACAGTCATTCCTGCTTATGTTATCTATCTTTATGTTTTCGGAAATGCCCTTCGACTCGCACAAGGGGATCAACTTCGCCCTGTTTTTCATATCCCTCCTTGTCGCGCAACGGCAAATGAGCGCCGGAAAGCCTAAAACGACCGCCGTATGACACAGAAAATCTCCGCCGTCATTATCACCTTCAACGAGGAACGGCATATCGGCCGCTGCCTACAGTCGGTTGCCGGCATTGCCGACGAAATCGTCGTCGTCGACTCGTTCTCGTCCGACGCAACCAAAGCGCGCTGCCTGCCCTACGATGTACAATTCTTTGAACATGCTTTCGAGAGCTATATCGCTCAAAAGAACTGGGCGCTACAGAAAGCCGCCTACCCGGTGGTGCTCAGCCTCGACGCCGACGAGGCGCTCTCGGACGAGCTGCGCCGGACGATTGCGAACATCAAATGCGACTGGCGCGCCGACGGCTACTTCTTTTCCCGCACGACGTTCTTAGGCGCGAAGCCCATCAGACACGGCGCGTGGTATCCCGACTATAAACTGCGTCTGTTCGACAAACGC
>JAIRMW010000031.1 GCA_031258415.1 Prevotellaceae bacterium | reverse complement strand
GTCAGTTTGAACCTGCGAGACGTGCCGATGACGCGCGTCTTTCAGGAAATTAAGGCGCAGACTAAGATGTCGGTCGTCTACAATGTAGGCGACGTCGAATCGATCCGGCGGGTCAGCGTGGAGGCGACGAACGAAAACGTCGTCGCCGTATTAGACCGGTTGCTTCGCAACACGGATTTGACCTACAGGGTAGAAAACAACTACCTTATTTTTGCCAAGAAAGGCTCGGGCCCCGTTGAGCGGGCGGCGTCGCCGGAGTTGATAACCGTCAACGGGACGGTGGTCGACAAGGCGGGCGTGCCGCTCATAGGCGTAAGCGTCTTCATCGACGGGACGACTATCGGTACGGTTACCGACGTCGACGGGAACTTTACGCTGACCACCGGCGAGGGGACGACGCTGTCGGTGTCCTACATCGGCTACCGCGACAAGTCGCTTCGGATCACCAACACCTCGCTGCTGCAAATCGTGCTGGACGAAGACACGATTGTGCTGGGCGACGTGGTGGTTACGGCGCTGGGGATTAAGAAAGAGGCCAAATCGCTGTCGTATCACGTGCAGCAGGTCGCGGGCTCCGACGTGATTAAAGTGTCGGACGCCAGCTTTGTGAACAACCTGAACGGGCGCATCGCGGGCGCGACGATCAACAGCTCGGCGGTGGGCGCCGGCGGGGCGTCGCGCGTGATCATGCGCGGCGCGAAGTCGATTTCGGGCAACAACAACGTGCTGTACGTCATCGACGGAATCCCGCTGCCCAACCTGTCGATCGGCAGCGACGAGCAGCCGGTGGGCATCTACGCCGGCGCCGGACAGACGGGCGACGGCATTTCCAACCTCAACCCCGACGATATCGAAAGCCTCTCGGTACTGAGCGGCCCCTCCGCCGCCGCGCTGTACGGCAGTGCGGCCGCCAACGGCGTGGTGATTATCACCACCAAATCGGGCAAGGAAGAGAAACTGTCGGTGAGCGTGTCGAACAGCACGCAGTTCTCGACGCCGCTACTGTTGCCCCGCTTCCAGAATACCTACGGCCCTACGGAACCGGGCAGCTACTACAGCTGGGGCGAGAAACTGTCGACGCCGTCGAGCTACCGCCCGGCCGACTTCTTCCAGACCGGCGTGAACATAACGAATACGGTCAGCCTGTCGACCGGCACCGAACAGAACCAGACCTACGTGTCGGCAGGCATGGTCAATGCGACGGGGATTATTCACAATAACGATTACGATCGTTACAACTTCTCGGTACGCAATACGTCGAAATTCCTCGACGACCGGATGACGATGGACATTAGCTTTATGACCAGTTCCGTTACCGAGCAGAATATGACTTCGCAGGGGCAATATCGCAATCCGTTGCCGGCCGTCTACCTGTTTCCGCCGGGCGACGATTTCAGAAAAGCGCAAATCTACCAGCGGTACGACGCATCGCGAAACTTCCAGACCCAATTCTGGCCGGAGAATTATATCACGTCGTTTAGCTTGGATAATCCGTACTGGATCACCGAACGGATTAAGCAACTCAACCGGAAGAACCGCTACATGACCAGCCTGTCGCTGAAATACGAACTGGCCGACTGGATCAACCTGACCGGCCGCGCCCGTCTGGATACCGATAACGAACACCATGAGAACATGCGCGACGCCGGTACCAATACGCTGTTTGCCTCGAAAAACGGGTTCTACATGAACCATAAGAAAGAGAGTCGTCAGCGGTATGGGGATATTATGGCGAATATCAACAAGTATTTCCTCGACCAGCAGTTTAATATTACCGCCAACGTCGGGGCGAGCATCGAAGATTTCTCGCATAGCGAAGACCGGTATGGCGGTAATCTGGCCGGCGTTCCCAACCTGTTTACCTATCAGAATGTGGACGCCAATACGGAAGAACAGCGGGTACAGCGGGGATACCGGAAGAACAAACAGGCCGTTTTTGCCAGCGCCCAACTTGGGTATAAAAGCATGGCCTATTTAGATGTAACGGCGCGTAACGACTGGGTCTCTACGCTGGCGCAATCGGATGTGGCGTCGTTCTTCTATCCCTCCATAGGCCTCTCGGGGATTATCACCGAGCTGTTCAATATTCGGACGGATATTCTGCCGTATGCCAAAGTGCGCCTGTCGTACTCGGAAGTAGGGAACGAGCCGGACGTCTTTTTGACGATCCCGACCTATCCGATGGTCAATGGGCTGCCCGTAACGCAAACCCGGATGCCCAACCCCAAACTGCAACCGGAGTTGACCAAGTCGTGGGAAGCAGGGATCAATCTCGTCCTGTTTGGCGACCGCGTGAAATTGGATGCGACGGTATACCGGTCGAGCACCTACAACCAGTTCTTTGAACCGACCCTGTCGTCAACGTCGGGCTATACAAGCGTCATTGTAAATGCCGGCCGCGTCGATAATAAGGGTATTGAAGCGTCGCTCAGCTATACCGAAACGGTCGGGCTGTTTGGCTGGAACACGTTTCTCACCTACTCGATGAACCGGAACGAAATTATCGAACTGTTGCCCTCGTGGACCAATCCGGTAACCGGCGAAATAATCTCCCTCTCGGAACTGGATATGGGCGGCACAAGCAGCTACAAGATGATGCTGCGCGAAGGCGGCTCGATGGGCGATATTTTCGTCAATACGCTAAAAACCGACGAGCAGGGCTATATCTGGGTGCACCCCGTCGACCAAATCGTAGCTTCCGACCCCAATAAATTTATATATGCCGGCAACAGCGCACCCAAGCACAATCTTGGATGGGGCGGCGCCGTGAGTTGGAACGGAATTTCGTTAGACTTCCTGTTTACCGGTCGTTTCGGAGGCATCGTAGTGTCTAACACGCAGGCTATCCTCGACGGCTTTGGCGTATCGCAGGCCTCGGCCGACGCTCGCGACGCCGGCGGTGTTCTGGTAAACGGACGTCCGATACCCGCCAGAGAATATTACCAAACGGTTGGCAGCACTCCGGCAGGCATCGGCTCCATGTATGTCTACAGCGCCACCAATATCCGGCTAAGCGAACTAAAACTGAGCTATGACTTGCCGGTAAAGAAATGGTGTAACTGGTTGCAGGGAGCTACCATTTCCGCCGTCGGGCGCAACCTGTTCTTCCTCTACAACACGGCGCCTTTCGACCCCGAACTGACAGCCAGCACCGGAACCTACTACCAAGGGATCGACTACTTTATGATGCCGAGTACCCGCAGCGTAGGGTTTTCCGTTAAGCTGCAATTTTAATCATTTAAATACTTCAATTATGAAAAAGAAATATAACTATTATGGAAATAAACTGGCAGTCGCCGTAGCAGCAATCCTGCTTAACGCCGCCTGTACCGGTTTCTTTGAAGACTATAACACCAATCAGCACGAAGCGACGGAGCAAATGCTCTCGTACGACAACCTGAAAACGGGCGCTTTCTTTACCCAAATGCAGCGCAATATCGTGGTCTTTAACGAAGGAATGGGCGATGACGGCAACCTGAGCAGTACCTATCAGGTCGGACAGGGGCATACGTCCGATATTTTTGCCGGTTACTATACTATTACCGGTACATGGATAACGGGAAATCTGCACAATGGTTGTTATGTGTTTGTTGATGACTGGCGCGAACAACTGTTCACGGGCGGCTTTGTAAAAGTCATGCCGGCTTGGGCGTCGATTGTAAAAACGGCTAACGAACAGGGGCTATCCGAAATAGCTGCTCTGGCCACGGTCGTTAAAGTAGAAGCCATGCACCGCGTAGCCGATACCTACGGGCCGATCCCGTACTGTAATTTCGGCAGCGGCGTACTGCAAAACAACTACGACGGGCTGGACGAAGTCTACGCTAAATTCTTCGAAGAATTAGACGACGCGATCGACGTCCTGACCGACTTTGTCAGCGGCAACCCGTCGGCCAAAATTATGGCGCCCTACGACGTGATTTACGAAGGCGATGCGGAAAAGTGGGTACGGTTTGCCAACACCCTGCGCCTGCGTCTGGCCATGCGGGTCGTTTCAGCGAACGAAACCTTAGCCAGAACCGAAGCCCAAAAATCATTGGACAACCCGATAGGGTTTATTACGACAAAGAATGAGCGGGCGTCGTTGAAACATGCGCTGATAAACTATTATCATCCGCTGGAGGAAATCCGAAACTTCAACGCCGGCGAAGCACGTATGAGCGCCGCTATGGATGCGTACATGAACGGCTACCAGGATCCCCGTCGCGCCGCCTATTTTCTGCCGGCGGCCTCAGACGGGCAATACCATGGCGTACGATTGGGAGTAACCCCGACCTACGTACCCAATTATGTAGGCGCCGGTATTTCCAACCTGAATTTCGACCGGACGTCGTCCGAAATTGTGTGGATGACGGCCGCCGAATCGCATTTCCTGCGGGCCGAAGCAGCGCTGCGGTGGAATATCGGCGGCTCGGCGCAAAGCCATTACGAAGCCGGGATTACCGCCTCGTTTGACGAAACCAATGCCGGCGACCCGACAGCGTATATAGCCAGCACTAATCAGCCGGCAGCCTTTACGGACGCCGTCGGCTCCAACAATCAGGCACAGCCAAGCGCCATAACCCCCAAATGGGACGCCGGCGCTTCGTTCGACGCCAATCTGGAACGCATCATCACGCAGAAATGGATTGCCCTGTACCCCGACGGGCCGGAAGGATGGGCTGAATTTCGCCGGACCGGTTTCCCAAAACTCTTCCCCGTCGTAACCAATGGCAGCGGCGGCACTGTGAATACGGAAAAACAGGCTCGCCGGTTGCCCTACCCGCTGTCGGAATACAACAATAATGCGGCCGGCGTGCAAACCGGCATCGCCAAGTTGGGCGGCGCCGATACCGGCGGCACCCCATTATGGTGGGATAAAAGATAATTGTTTTACATTTAAATCTATATTAAAATGAAAAGAAAAATCAGTACTTTAGTAATCCTCGCCTTCCTGTTGTTCGCTCCCACCGGCTGTGTGGTAGACCCCGAGGCGCTGGACATTCAAAAGCCCTACGAATTCGACGAACAATATTATGCCAATTTGAGGGCCTACAAACAATCCGACCACTGCATATTCTTCGGGTGGTATGCGGCCTATGAACCGCTGGAAGGCGTCGACGGATACAAAGACCCGGCCTCGATGGGCGAACGAATCCTCGGACTGCCCGACAGCGTCGATATTATTTCGCTCTGGATGGGTATTCCAAGCAACGACCCGAACGACCCGGGCTATGCCCCCATAGCCTATGCCGACTGGAAATTCGTGCGGGAAAAGAAAGGCACCCGCTTTGTGGCCACCACGATCACGCGCATGAATAAGGAAATTACCCTGAAAGACGGAACCGTCTACGACCTGCGCGAACATCACGACGACGAGGGCATTGCCGTTTATGCGCAATACCTCGTCGATCAAGCGCTGGACGCCGGCGTCGACGGGATCGACCTCGACTACGAACCGGAAGGCGACTGGCTGTCGGGCGCGCAATTTACGAAGTTCGTACAGTATATCGGCCAGTACTTCGGCCCGCAGAGCGAAAACCCCGACCGGCTGCTGACGATCGACTTCTACGGCACTACGCCGCAAGCGGCCACCGAACCGTATGCTCATTACTTTATCCGGCAGGAATACACGCAGGGATCGACTTCGAAAACGGCCGCCGCCATGCAGTCGAACTACAATGCCATCAGTTGGATTCCGCCGCATAAATACATCGTTACGGAGCAGATGAGCGTATGGTATGAAAACGGCGGCTCGCCGTTTACCGAAGCCGACGGCAATACCAAGACGACCGACGGCTCCCAGATGTATTCGCTCGAAGGCATGGCGCGCTGGAACCCCACGCAGGGCAAAAAAGGCGGCTTTGGCGGCTTTTATTTCGACCGCGACTACGGCAACGCAAAAGGCCCCTACTACAACGTAAGGCGCTGTATTCAGATTGCCAACCCGGCCGTACAGTAAACAATGTATAATCTTAAAAAAAGTAAGCAATGAAAAGAAATGTATTTTTCGGAATGTTGATAGCCGGCCTCGCAGGGCTGATGGCCGGCTGTACGGAAGGCGACAGGTTCGACTACGATAAGCAGGTTATTCTGGTTACCGGAGCGGAAACCTCGCCGTTAGCCGCCTTTGTCGTCGACGATACAACGGCGACCTATATCGTAACCGCTTCGGCGACGGCAAAGGTTACGGAAGACATCACCGTGAGCTTTGCCATCGACACCTCGCTGGTTACGGCCTATAACCTCGCCAACAAAAGCAGTTTCTTTCCCATACCCCTGTCGGCGGTGCGGATGGACGGAACGAGCGGCGTGATCGAAGCCGGCAAAGCCTCCTCGAGCGGCGTTACTATCCGCATTACCTCGCTCGACGAGTTTATAGAAGGACGTACCTACCTGATACCGGTTACCATTACCGGCGTGCAGGGCGGCGATTTGGAGGTGCTCGAACCCTCCAAAACGCTCTTCCTGCGTATCTACCAGACCATCGACTTCTATTCGCTCAACCTCGAGCCGAGCTACAACGTGAACAGCAATTTTATTTTCGACGACAACCTGAAAGTAACCATGAACAGAGGGTATACCTACGAAATAAAATGCTACATCAACGCATGGCATCCGGGCACCGGGGGCAATCAGATCAGCCGCCTGTGCCAGTTTACCTCCAAGACCGAATCGGGCAGCAGCATGTTGCGCTTCGGCGAAGACGGCAATACGATCGACGCGCTACAGTGGGTCAATCCGGGCGCCAACATCTTTTCAAATACCAAATTTGCCACCGGGCGATGGTATTTGATTTCGATGGTCTACAACCTGCAAACGGTAGCCCTCTACGTCAATGGCGTGAAGGATGCGGAAATGCCGGCGGCAGAACACGTCAGCGACTTCCAGCGGTTTGAAATCGGCATGTCGTGGACCGGTACCTACCGGCAGCGGCAGCGCTTCCTCGGACGCATTGCCGAAGGCCGCGTATGGAACCGCCCCCTCTCGGCCAACGAAATTCAGATAGGCCTCTGCAACGTCGATCCCGCATCGAACGGGCTGGTCGCCTACTGGAAGTTCAACGAAGGATCGGGGCATATTTTCCACGACGCTACGGGGCACGGCTACGATATGGACTGGTCGAACACTTGGCGGGTGCAGGGCGGTGAGAATGATCCCTTAGTAGAGATTGACGCGCATTCCTACGTCAATTGGCTCAAGGACGGGAAGAATCTGTGCAACCCATTAAACAAGTAAGGCTATGAAAAGATATTTACATATACCGTACTTAGCGGCCATCGTGGCTGCATGTATGACATGCCTGTGGGCATGCGATGGTAATTCGGATGCGCCTCCCGAGGAAATAGACGGCGGCCCGATATATATCAATATCACCGGGGCGGTAGCAGCGCCTCTGGTATCCTATACCGTATTCGCCGCTCCGGCGACCTATACGCTTACCGCGAAAGCCACAAGTCTTGTCAGTGCGCCGACCACCGTTACCTTTGCCATCGACCTGTCGCTGGTCGACGCCTATAACCGCGACAACGGACGCAGCTTCTACGCGGCGCCGGCGACAGCGGTAGAGCTCGACAGCCCAACGGCAGTCATCGAAATCAACAAGAAAGAGTCCAGCGATATGATTGTCCGCATTACCTCGCTCAACGAGTTTGTCGAAGGGCGGGAATACCTCATTCCGGTTACCATTACCGGCGTGCAGGGTAGCGAAGAGGGCGCTGTCGGGGAGACCGCTACGCTTTACCTGCAGGTTACCCGTATACCTCCTCCCTACCGTTTTGCCTCGCTGCACCTGTCGCCTGACGGCACCGGCGATGTATCCATGTACAGTAGCTTTATCTTTGCCGACGACAAGAAGGTAACGATGAGCGCCGGATATACCTACGAAATCAAATGCTTTATCGACGCATGGCGGGGGTCGAACATCTGCCGCCTGTGCCAGTTTACCTCCAAGACCGAATCGGGCAGCAGCATGTTGCGGTTTGGCGAAGCCGGCACCGACTACAATGCCCTGCAATGGGTCAATCCGGGCAGGAACCTCGTCTCCAGCACCCGGTTTGAAGCCGGACGGTGGTATCTGATTTCGATGGTCTACGACCGGAGCACCGTAACGATGTACGTCGACGGGGTGTCGGACGTCGAAGGAACAGCTACCAACCACACGAGCGACTTCCAGCGGTTCGAAATAGGCATGTCGTGGGCCAGCGCCTACCGGCAGTCCCAGCAGTTCCCCGGCCGCATCGCCGAAGGGCGCGTATGGAATCGCCCGCTCTCGGCCGCCGAGATTCAGCAGGGGCTGTGCTTCGTCTCGCCTGCGGCAAACGGACTGGTTGCCTACTGGAAATTCGACGAAGGATCGGGGCATATCTTCCACGACGCTACGGGACACGGCTACGATATGGACTGGTCGAACACCTGGCGGGCGCCGGGCGAAGGCGATATCGAGCAGATCGACCTGAGCAGCCGTGTCCGGTGGATTCAGGACGATAACAATTTGTGTAACTCTATAGACTGATAAGAAAATGAAAAAACAAGTAAAACTACAACAATGGGCGGCTATCGGAGGGATAGCCCTATGCGCAGCCTTTCTGTGGGCATGCGAAAAAGATGAGGTGCCGGCGACCGTTATTAGCGGCACAACCGAAAACAGGGTGTTCATTAACAACGGCCTCACGCCGGTTACGCTGCCGAAGAACACCGCCGTATTCAGCGGATTAATCAACACGCCTGTCGGCACGCAGGGCGCCCGCGTTACCACGACCTTTGGCGTGCAGTCAACCAAGCCGGCGGAGAAACGGATACGGGTCAAACTGGAAATCGACCGCAGCGATGTGCCGGAAGGCTATACGCCCCTGCCCGACGCCATAGGCATTATTGTGGAAGACGCGGAACTGACCATCCTCGAAGGCCAAACCCGGTCGGAAGACAATATTACCGTTACGCTCGACGAAGACCTGCGGCCCTTAGCTTCCGGTCGGTACGCCTTCGCCATCCGAATTGTCTCGGCTACCGGCGGCGCACAGGTGAGTACGAACCTGTCTACGGTCTACATCGTGCTCCAGACGACCTACACCAACGTCCAGCAGGGCGCTACGTCGGTATCGGGGAGCACGATGACCAAGCCCACCGGCGCCGCCAGTTGGACGGTCGCCGGCATCGCCACCAACCCGCAGTATATGCTCGACGCCTCCACCTCGACCCAGCAGTATGCCGCTACGGGGAGCCTCGTTAACGCCTTCCCGAAGGAGATCGTCGTCGACATGAAGGCAGAGTATACCATCAACGGGGTCCATACCAGAACGTCTTCGAACAGCTACTGCCCTACGGCGGCGAATATCTACACGCGCCTTGCCGAGACCGACGAATGGACGCTGCAAGGCTATGTAACGTGGGCAAGAGGTACCATCCAGTACGTCCGCTTCTACGGGCCGGTAACGACCCGGTATGTACGCATTGACATTATGAGCGTATATAACGTCAACTACGGCGCCCGGTATACCGACTTTACCATTTACCGGTGATGAACAGCAGCAGTATGCGCTGCCGCTGCCATTACTGCCCTCTTAAAGTATTGTAATGAAGGAGCAGATTCTATGTCCGTGCGGGTACATATTCCCTGCCGGCGTTGGTGGGACGTCCGCATAAGAATTGGTTTCTAACCGGTATAAAGAATAAGAACAAACAGGCTAATCAACGAAAGAAGGAGCCCCGACGGGTTCCTTCTTTTGGTATAGCCGGCAAATGGTTATATATATGTACTAAATGAAGGAGTAAACAGCCATGAATAAAAAAGTATTTCCGATGCGGGGCGTTTCGTGTTCCGCGTTCCGCGCCGCACGTGTCGTCGTTGCGCTTGCGCTCTTTGCGGCAGGATGCCAGACGCTGCCGCCCCCGCCGGCGCCCTACGGGCCGGTGCCGACCGCCGCGCAGCTGGCGTGGCAGCAAATGGAGTATTATATGTTTGTCCACTTCGGGCCGAACACATTTACCGACAGGGAATGGGGCGACGGCGGCGAAGACCCGCGCGTATTCTGCCCGTCGGCGCTCGACTGCCGGCAGTGGGCCGAAACAGCGCGGCAGGCCGGCATGAAGGGGATTATTATCACGGCGAAACATCACGACGGGTTCTGCCTGTGGCCGAGCCGCTACAGCCGGCATACCGTCCGCGAAAGCGGCTGGCGCGACGGCACGGGCGACGTGCTGCGCGAACTGTCGGACGCCTGCCGGGAGGCCGGCTTGAAGGTTGGCCTCTACCTCTCGCCCTGGGACCGCAACCACCCCTCGTACGGCTCGCCCGACTATAACGACGTCTTTGCCGGGATGCTGGCCGAAGTCCTCACGGACTACGGCGAGGTGTTTGAACAGTGGTTCGACGGCGCCAACGGCGAAGGCCCCAACGGCAAAAAGCAAGTCTACGACTGGCCGCTGTTTCATCAAACCGTCTACCGCTGCCAGCCGCAGGCCGTCATCTTTAGCGACGTCGGGCCGGGCTGCCGCTGGGTGGGCAACGAAGAGGGACGCGCCGGCGAAACCAACTGGTCGCGATTAGATACCTTCGGGCTGCAACCGGGGCATATCCCGTCGCCGGAAGTGCTCACCTCCGGCCATATCCTCGGGCACGCATGGATACCCGCCGAGACCGACGTGTCGATCCGCCCGGGCTGGTTCTACAGCCGCGCTACCGACAGCCGGCTGAAATCGACCGACGAGTTGCGCGACATCTACTATTCGTCGATCGGGCGCAACAGCAACCTGCTGTTGAACGTGCCGCCCAACCGCGCCGGGCGCATTCATCCGTCGGACTCCCTCCGGCTGCTGGAATTTCGCGCAGCGATAGAGGCCGACTTTCGTCACAATCGCCTCGCCGGCGCCACGGTAACCGCCGGCAATACCCGTGGGGAGGCCGCCTGCTATGCCGCCGACCATCTCCTCGACGACGACTTCGACTCCTACTGGGCTGCCGACGATACGGTACGCGCCGTGACGCTCGAAATCACGCTGCCGGAACGGACGACCTTCAGCCGCCTGCTGCTACAGGAATATATCCCGTTGGGGCAACGCATCGCTGCCTTCGACGTCGACTACTGGAACGACGAGGCAAACGACTGGACGCCCTTAGCCTCGGCCTCCACCATCGGCTATAAGCGCATCCTCCGCTTCCCCGACACCACCTCCGACAGGCTTCGGATCCATATCCGCCTCGCGCTCGCCTGCCCCATCCTCAGCACCGTCGCGCTGTACTAAGTAGAACGTTTCATTTTATGTATATGAAAAATATATTCCGTAACGACGTCGTAACGTTTGTCCTCGGCAGTGTGCTGCTTATCACCGCGACGATGGCTATTTACACCGGATGCCGACGCCCCCGGCCGGACTATAAGAACCCGCGACTGAGCGCAGAGGTGCGGACGCGCGACCTGCTTTCGCGAATGACGCTCGAAGAGATGGTCGGCCAGCTGCTTTGCCCGATGGGGTGGACGATGTATGCGCAGACCGACAGCGGGGCGAGCTATTCCGCCGCGTTCGAGGCGCTGCTGGCCGACCGGCAGGCGGGGATGTTGTGGGCGACGTTCCGCGCCGACCCGTGGACCAAGAAAACCCTCGACAACGGACTGACCCCGCCGCAGGCGGCGCAGGCCGCCAACGCCCTACAGCGCTATGCGCGGGAGCATACCCGTCTGGGCATCCCCCTGCTGCTGGCCGAAGAGAGTGCGCACGGACACATGGCCATTGGCGCCACGGTGTTCCCCACAGGCGTCGGGCAGGCGGCGACGTGGAACCCCGCGC
The DNA here is from genome assembly GCA_031258415.1 of Prevotellaceae bacterium. Classification (GTDB taxonomy): domain Bacteria; phylum Bacteroidota; class Bacteroidia; order Bacteroidales; family UBA932; genus JAIRKX01. The sequence goes on along the minus strand of JAIRMW010000031.1, from coordinate 2,090 downwards.
TGATACGCGAAATGGCGGCGGCGATAGCGAAAGAAGTGCGGGCGCAGGGTGCGCATATCGGCTACGGGCCGCTGTTAGACCTCTCGCGCGATCCCCGCTGGTCGCGGGTCGAGGAGTCATTCGGGGAAGACCCCGTGCTCACCGCCCGCATCGGCAGCGCGTTTGTCGAAGGAGCGGCATTCCGCCGGCCGGGCGACAGCGACAAGGTGATTGCCACGTTGAAACATTTCGCGGCTTATGGCATTCCCGAAGGGGGACACAACGGACGCCCGTCGATGATCGGCCTGCGGGAACTGCACGCGCAGTTCCTGCCGCCGTTTAAAGCGGCCATCGACGCCGGCGCCCTCTCGGTGATGACCGCCTACAACGCCATCGACGGCCTCCCCTGCACGGCCAACCCCTACCTGCTCACCGACGTCCTGCGCACGGAATGGGACTTCCGGGGCTTTACGATTTCCGACTTGGGGAGCATCGAAGGCCTCTGCACCGACCATCGCGTGGCCGCGACGGTAGCCGACGCCGCGCTGCTGGCCGTCCGCGCCGGCTTGGACGTCGACCTGGGCGGCGAAGCCTATGTGCATCTTATCGACGCCGTCCGCCGCCGCCGGCTGCCCGAGGAGAGGCTCCGTACGGCCGTCGAGCGGATCCTGCACCTCAAATTTACCATGGGACTGTTCGACGACCCGTATGTCGATCCGCAGCGGGCGGCGGCGGTCGTGCGCAACGCCGACCATCGCCGTCTTGCGCGGCGGGTGGCGCAGGAATCGATCGTCCTGCTGAAGAACGAGGGCGGCCTGCTGCCGTTAGACAAACGCATCGCCCGGGTGCTGGTCGTAGGCCCGAATGCCGACAATGTCTACAACCTGCTTGGCGACTATACGGCGCCGCAGGCCGACGGAACGGTGGTAACGCCGCTGGCCGGCATACGTGCCGGGCTGCCGGCGACGGCGCAGGTGAGCTACCTCAAAGGATGCGCCGTCCGCGACACGTCGGCCTCCGACATCGACCGCGCCGTCCGCGAAGCCCGCCGCGCCGACGTCGTGATTGCGGTCGTCGGCGGCTCGAGCGCCCGCGATTTCAAGACGAACTACCTTGAAACAGGCGCCGCGGCCACCGTACCCGGCAGCCTCAGCGATATGGAATGCGGCGAAGGCTTCGACCGCCTCGACCTCGAACTGCTCGGCCACCAGCCGGCGCTGCTGAAAGCCCTGAAGACCGCCGGAAAACCCTTAGTGGTCGTCTATATACAGGGACGTCCGCTGTCGATGAACTGGGCGGCCGAGCACGCCGACGCCCTCCTGACGGCATGGTATCCCGGACAGGAAGGCGGCCATGCCCTCGCCGACGTGCTCTTTGGCGACTACAACCCCGCCGGACGCCTGCCGCTGTCCATTCCCCGAGGGGTGGGGCAACTGCCGGTCTACTACAACCGCCCGCCGCCGCCCGCTCGCGACTATGTAGAAGGCGCCGCCGCACCCCTCTACCCCTTTGGCTACGGCCTGAGTTATTCGACGTTCGCCTACGACAGCCTGCGCATCGACCCGGCAGGCCGGCACGCCTTCACCGTCGCGTTTACCGTAGCCAACACCGGCTGCTGCGACGGCGACGAGGTCGCGCAGCTCTACCTCCGCGACGACTGCGCCTCGACCGTGCAGCCGCTGAAGCACCTCCGGCACTTTGCCCGCGTCGCCCTGAAGCGGGGCGAGCGCCGGCGCATCGTCTTTACCCTCGCTCCCGACGACCTGTCCGTGCTCGACCCCCGGATGCGCCGCGTCGTCGAGCCGGGACGCTTTACCGTCATGATCGGCGCCTCATCGGACGACCTCCGGCTCGAAGGCACGTTTGAAATAGAGGAATAATGGAGTTGGAGGAGTTAGAGTAGTTAGAGGAGTTAATGTAGTTAATGTAGGGGCGTACGCCGTGCGCCCTGATGAATAATCCCCCATTGTCCGCCCGCTATTCCTCCCCCTTCGGGAAATGCGCCCCTGACGGGAAATGCGCTCCGCAGCAGCCATCCCTCTGTGTCCCTCTGTGCAACCTCCGTGTCCTCTGTGCAAGAAAGAAGGAACACAGAGCGCACAGAGAACCAC
>JAIRMW010000133.1 GCA_031258415.1 Prevotellaceae bacterium | reverse complement strand
TCCCGGGAATATTTCTTGCGTTCCCGGGAATATTTCTTGCGTTCCCGGGAATATTTCTTGCGTTCCCGGGAATATTTCTTGCGTTCCCGGGAATATTTCTTGCGTTCCCGGGAATATTTTTTGTATTCCCGGAAGGGAACCGTATATTTCCGGAGGGGAAAATGTCGACGGAAGCCGTCGGTTGGGTATTTTGGGATGCGGCGGGAGGGGAGGGCGCAACGACGGGCGGGCGCGATTAGATCAGCCTGAACACGAAGGTGTTTCGTCGTTCGCACTGTTCGTTGAACCGGGCTTTTATCCACTCGTAATCAACAGGAAGCGATTTGATGATTTTTACACATTGCGTAAATCGACCTAAGTTGCGGTGCAATTCGGCCATCATTATTTTTTGATTTATATTTTTGGCGTTAAGTAATTTCAGGAGCCTTTCACAGTTCTTTTCCCAAAGCGCTTCGTCGCCATCGACAAACATATTGGGCTGCTCCAGTACGGCATAGTGCAAATCGTCGTTTGTACAAACGAGAAGGCCGTTTGTTCTTACGAGCTTTTTGTTGTTTCTTATACGGTCGTTAAACGCCCACCAGATCCATGTCCGAATCAGCCTTTCTATTCCCGGTTCTTTAAACATTTCGAGGGCTTTGTAAAGGTCGTCGATCGGTAAGAAATCGACGTAGGAGGCCAGTTTCCATATTCTCGTTTTCTTGAGCAGATTGACGGTGGCAATTTCTTTTAAGTCGCTTATCCAAAAAATGGTATTGCATTTGGGGCATTTTGTCAAATCCGGAAAATCCGGCAGCTTCGGCCCTTTGCATTGGCCGTCGGAGAAGCGCATCGCGCCGCCCATATTGCTATTGAGCAGGGTTTTATTTTTTAAAAGATAGCTGCAATGCGGGCATTTATAGATATAATCCGGGCCTCGAGACAGGTTATGTTGGGGTCGTAGGGATAGGCTATGCATATTGTGGGCGACATTTGTTCTTTTTAAAATGGAGGCGCCGGGCGCGGGGGTGAATGCGGGTTGAAGCCGTTTAATAGGTCATTACGGCCACGTCGCCTCGCAGCGCCCGCAGCCCGTTGATGGCCAATGCGCCCATTTCGTCTTCGCCGGGGTAGACGAAAACGGGGGCTATATAGTCAACCTTTTTAGTAATTGAGTTTACCATTAATGGGTTCCACGCAATGCCGCCGGTAATGAGGATGGCGTCGACCCGGCCTTCGAGGACGGTGTACATGGCGCCGATGAATTTGGCAATGTTGTAAGCCATGGCTTCGTGTATCAGGGCGGCTTTTTTATCGCCCGCCGGGATTAGTTCCTGTTCTATTTTCTGAAATTGGTTGGTGCCTAAATGCGCGACCATACCGCCTTCGCCGGTGAGCATTTTTTTCATTTGCGAATGGGTATATTGGCCGCTAAAGCAGTGTTCCATCATCTGTAATGCCGGCAGGGCGCCGGAGCGTTCGGGCGAGAACGGCCCTTCGCCGTCGACCGCATTGGTAACGTCGACGATTTTCCCTTTCCGGTGTGCGCCAACCGATATCCCGCCGCCCAAATGCGCTACGATGAGGTTGAGGTCTTCATAGGCCCGTCCTGCGTTTTTGGCGTGCATTTTGGCAATGGCTTTATGATTGAGGGCGTGAAAAATCGTGGTGCGTTTAAACGCCGGATGCCCTGCTACGCGCGCGACGTCCTGCAATTCGTCGACGACCACCGGATCGACGATGTAGGCCTTGCAGCCCGGCACCGTTTTAGCGATGTCGTCGGCAATGAGGGCGCCAAGGTTGCTGGCATGTTCTCCGAAGCGGCAGGTGCGTACGTCGTCTTTCATCGTTTCGTTTACTTCGTAGACGCCCGACGATACCGGACGGATGACTCCTCCGCGCCCCACAATGGCGTTAAACTCGTTGATCGCATAGCCGGCTTCGTGCAGCACGTCGAGGATCGCTTTTTTACGGAACGAGAATTGTTCGGTTATTATTTTGAACGCTTTCAGATCGTCGGCGTCGTGTTGTAAATTTTTTTGAAAACTATTTTGTTCGTCTTCAAAGACGGCTATTTTTGTGGAGGTAGAACCGGGATTAATCACTAAAATTTTCATCTTATTTTTTCGTTTACGTTGGATACAGGCGGGGGTTTTTATTTTTATTTATATGAACAAGGGATATGCATTATCTTTCGGACATCAGGGCGGCAAATACGATGGAGTTGAGTTTCGTATCGGTCGAATCGCTGCGGCTCGACAGGACGCAGGGGACTTTTGCGCCGGCTACGATAGCGGCGATACGGGCGTTGGGCGTCAGTTGGCCAATCGTTTTGTAAAACACGTTGGCCGCTTCGATATTCGGGAACAGGAGGCAATCGGCGTCGCCGGCGACTTCGCTGTGCAGTTTTTTGATTTTGGCGGCTTCTTTCGATATGGCGGTATCCAGCGACATCGGCCCGTCGAGGATACAGTTTTTAATTTGCGAACGGTCGGCCATTTTCGAGAGGATAGCCCCGTCGACACAGGCCTGCATCGCCGGCAACATCTGTTCGGTGGCCGCCAGCGCGGCTATTTTCGGTTTTGCGATGCCTAATTTTCGTCCGGCATTGACGAGGTAGCCGGCAATGGCTACTTTCTGGCTCAGGTCGGGTGCGGGGATCACCGCAATATCGCTAATGAGCAATAATTTGTGGTAGCCCGGATGCGCAATGATCGACACGTGCGACAACACGGCCTTAGGCGGCAGCAGCCCTTTTTCCCGGTTTAGGATACCTCGCATGTATTTGTCGGTGCTACAGAGCCCCTTCATCAGCATGTCGCCTTCGCCGGCATGAATAAGTTCGATAGAAATGGCCACGGCCTGCGTTTCGTCGGAAATATGGACTATTCGAAACAGGGAGACGTCGATATGGTGTTCGATACACACTTTTTCTATCAGCGTGCGGTCGCCGACGAGCGTCGCTTCTACCAGTCCTTTGGTTACCGCTTCGTTGGCCGCGCCAATGGTGTGATCATCGACCGCCCATGCGGCGATCAACCGTTTTTTGGGCAATGACGCCACTTTGTTATATATTTCTTCAAAGGAAGTAATCATATCTTTTTTAGTATTTGAATTAATAGTGCAAAGATATTGATTTTTTCTGAAAAAAAGCCGGTTTGTTTAAAATTAGTAATACGATTGACGAAAAATCGGCAAAGCAATAAGGAAAAACGGTATTTTTATTACAATTACTAAATTGATTTATTGCGTGTGGTCGTAAAATCTCGGGCTGCTTTCTTCTTTGACCGGCTGCGCCTTGCTGTTGAACGTCAGGTTCAGGCCGAAGTGAAGACCCGCAGCGTGGGCTGTCGTGGCGCTAACCGACGAAAGATTTTCCACAGCCAAGAAGAACTGAAATGTGCCGCCTTTCAAATAGAGGGCCATGCTCGGATTAAAAATATGGGAGCGCATAAAATTGTTGCCCAACGACACCGACAGCCATTCTCCCACCGAACGGTTATACATCAGGGTAAAGGTGGTACGCGAAAAATGATCCAGCGCACGTGTACCGAAGAGGAAGCCGAACTTGTCATATTGCGTAAGGTCGTATGTAGCGTCGATGTATATTTTGCCCGGCAACGGGGCGCGGTAAGAGGTTCCGGTGCGTTTTTCAAAACCGAAACTGTTTTTCAGCGTATCTATAATTTGCTGAAAATTGCCGTTGAGGTTGCTCAAACCGGTAAAGACAAATTCCGTATTCGCAAGTTTCGCTTCATAGGATGTAAGATCCGACGTCCAGTTAATCCATCCCCAGTCAATCAAACTGAGGCCTACGCTAAGTCCTTCGATCTCGGTATTGTATCGAACGCCGAAGTCGAAAGCGAAACCAGGGTTGTCAAAACAGCGTTTCAGCGGGGTCAGCGGATCGCTATCCAGGGAAGATAAGTTCGACGTATGGAGTAAGGCATCCGCCCGTAATCGCATGGAATAGTCCGTCGGGTCGGTATTGAGTATGATGTTGGAGCTAGGCCCGTATAGGTTGGCCATGCCGAGCAGATATTTGACCCGCGCGCCCACTTTCCACGAGTCGTTAATCGTAAACGAATAGCCGATCGCCGTTTCAAAGTAGGCGCTTGCGGCCGGATTCATTTTTATGTTCAACGCTTCGCCGGGCCTATTTCCGGCAATGAGCAGCCGGAAGGCGTCGCCGGGCAATGCGAGGCTGACGTCGGCTACCACTGACGTGGAAAACGTAATCAGGTGTTGGGGATGTCCGCGAAAGCCGAATGAAACCAGATCAACTCGCGCTCCCCCGTTCAGCGGTATCGAGGAGCGTACCTTATCCAGTACCGACGGTTTGACTTGAATGCTGTTGTCGGGCGTCCGCCGGAACATATCGCTGTACGAGACGCCCATGTTCGCATTAATGTTAAAGTTCGACAGTACCGGAATACCAAAAAACCATTGCGCGTCGTTCGACAAATTAGCCGGGTTGGTCTGTAGCGACAGCGGCGATTGGGTGAAAAAGTGCTTCAGCGTGCTTTCCTGCGCACGGGACTGATACGAAAAGCCGGCGACGGCGAATAATAATAATAGAATAGTATAGCGTTGTTTTGTCATTGTCATTGTCATTGTCATTTCATTTAGTATCTATTTACGGATGTCTTCCACGTTAATGCTTGCGCTGACGCCTATTTTTAGCTGCACGTTGTCTTTATCCGTGATGCGTACATAGCGCTCCGCCTGCGAGAAAACGGTGAACTGAACGACGATTCGGCCTGTCTGTTTCAACCGCTCTTCCATCCCGGAGGCTACCGCTACAAACTGGCGGTAGGTCGCCGGCGACGTTACTTCGCTCTCGTCGTCGCCCACCGGCGAGGTGTTGCCTGCCGGAATACGGACAGGCGACTCGAAGAGCTCGCCTAAATCCTCTCCCGTATCCTTGTGCAGCAGGCGGCATTGCAGGGCGACGCCTATCGGGAGGCGGTTCTGGATATTGAACAGCAATCCCAGATTTTGGAACGACACGTCGGATACGTCAAAATTGGACGTGTCGGTAAGCGTCAGGTTAATATCTTTTATTTTCAGCGGCACGATGATCTTTGTGCTGGCCGCTATTTCGCTGTCGCTGCTGATGATGTTCGGCGGCTCCCGGCGCCCCTCGGGGTTGGTCACAAAGCGCAGGACGGCTTCCAATTTTTTGGGTAGCACATTCACTACATCGCCGGGGATGGTCAGGGTCGCCGCCGTATGTTCGGTCGCGCCCAACACGGTGGGCGCCTTGACGTCGATGCTGTCGACTTTTCGCCGCACAACCGCCGGCGGTGCGTCTAACCATGTGTACGAACGAATGGTGTCGATCACTGCACGCATGGGCAGCACCAGCGAATTTTCCACATCAAGCGCAATAAACGCTTCTTTCAATGCCCAATCGCCGCTCAGCTTGTCGAAATCGCCGATCGTTACGTCGAAGGACGCATATTCCGTATGCTTTCCAAGGTAGCCCTGCGCCCGGCTAATGGTAAGGGCGGTTACTTCGGCCAGCAAATCCAATTCGATGTCGCTAATAGTGGAAGGGACTGTAAACCCGCTGGTCTTATACACATATTCGACTTCGACCTTTTTATCGGGAGGGACTGCCAGCGTATAATCTTCCAGCGAAATGGTCTTAGGGGCTCCCGTTCCCACATTCAAGGTGGCCGTGAGAGGAATGTTCGCTTTGGTCAGGGCGGGCATAGTCAGCGTCAGGGTGCCGCCGCCGGCGAACGTGGTCGTGGTCAGTTTCAGCGAACCGCCGGCGAAGGTAATACTGGCGGGTTCCGCATCGGAGTCGAAAGCGAGGGTATTGACTTCGAATCCCGATCGCTCAAACGCCGGCACCTGAAAACCGCCGCCTGTAGTCGTTCCACTGCCTACGGGGATGGCTAATTCGAACGACAGACGCTGCGCCGGCATCACGAACAGCGAGCTTGCATCGGGCGTCGCGACGTCGGCTACATCGTAAACAAAACAGGCCTGTCCGTCGATAAACTGGATGTTGTCGCCTTTCAGCGCATCGGTTACAAACAGGGTGTCCGATAATAGCGGCAGATGAAAGGTCGGGTTCAGATCGTCGAATCTCAGCTTGTCGAAGTCGAAATCCTGTTTGTCGAAACAGGCGGCGCACAGCAAAAGGAGTGCGCCCGACAGCCCGTTTTTTAAAAAAGTGTTATTCCATTTCATAACTGGTATTTTTTAATTGAGTTCATGTATCATTAGTATTTTTTTTCATTTCCCTATTCGCCAACGCTTGAACAGGCCGGAGCGGTCGGGGAAAATACCCCGCTGCACCGTTCGGACGTCGGAAATCACATAGAAGGCCTGCGGATCGAACGCCGTAATTAATTTCTCGGCTTTGGCGGCCGTATTGCGATTGACCACCGTTTGCACAATATGTACGGCGCCTTCTATCCCTTCGCCCATGCTCAACGTAGCGCCAAAGCCGGCGTGGTTGAGGAGTACGACTAAATCCTTGCCTGTTTTTTTCGTATACACGCGAATAAGTTGCGTCCCGATAGCCAGCCGCTCTTCGACCCAAATCCCGACGATACTTCCTGTGGCATAGCCGCCCGCGTAAGCCACATAGCAAAGGAGGTCGTGGGTGGCCGTAAGGATACGGCTGATGATTAGAATCCATATAAAGACTTCGAGGAAACCGACGACCGGCGCCAAATATTTTTTTCCTTTTGAAATAAAAATAATGCGCATCGTGCCCAAGGTTACATCACAGATGCGGGCGAAGAATACCAAAAACGGTAAATACGGGTAACTAAAAAGGGTTTCAAACATAGCCGTCTGTCATGCGAGGTTAGCGCCGGAGAGCGAAGCAACCCGCCAGCGTTCAAAACAAAAAAGGGTTATATATCCGATGTGGTACATTACTATCATTTATTTTTTATTTACTTTCCGGTGCCGGTCGTCGGCGCCCGAACAGGCTTCCCTGCCAGAATAGTTTTACAAATGTACTACTATTTTATGCTTCCTTCCAAATTTTGCCCCTGCTGACCGGTCGCTTGACGATGCCACCGCCGGCCGAAGCCGGCGGCATCGTCGACGCCTACTGTCGGTATTCGACTTTATACGTCATCGGCACAGAGCTGGGGCGGTCTAACGGGGTGGTTGTCCATTGCGTTACGTACCCTTCGCTGTCGAAGACGTAGCTGTAGGCCTCTTTCATAATATGCTCGTCGTAATGCTCGTCGGTTTGCGCGACCAAGTTCTGGTTGCGCTGGCCGAGCAGCCCGGCTATGGCGCACATCGAAAACCCGTCGAGCGAATAAAAGGAGGCGGAGTAGACCAGCCAGTTCAGGTCGAGGTTAGCCTTGTTCGGGGAGGACGTATACTGCGCGACGGCATAGTGGGTGGGCGACTCCTGCACCCGCGTCAGGTTGCCGCCCGTCCACGTGAGCGAGAGATGGTTGACGTTGCTTTGTCCCTCGTTGAGTGCAAGGCCTGTCAGGTAGCCGTTGGCGTCGTAGGTCGCGCTCATCGTGCCCGATTCGTCGTTGTGGGGGACGTTGTCCCATACGGTCGTGAAGATGCCCGACGCGATGTAACCGCCGGCGTTCAGTTGCGCCTCGATAGTCGCCGTGCCGAAATGCGTTTCGCCGCCTTCGCAATTCCCCTCGGTGTCACAGATCACGTCAGACGTCGCCCCTATAGGGAAGGTAACGGTTACGCGGTCGTCCGCATAGACGAACCGGAGTCTGGGGTCGTCGGCCTGCTGATAATAAGGCAGCGTCAGGCTGACTAAGCGATTCTGCGCGTCGTACTCAAAGTCGTAGACTCTGTCGTGGCGGTCGAACTCGTCGAGCGCGTTAGGATTGCCGACCTGAGTCAAGCGGCTGATTTTCCGCCCGTCGCCGAGGCCGTTGTCGTCGGGGTCGGGGGTAGTTCCGTCGCACGAAACGGCGACGATGGCCAGTGCGGCTATAGCCAGCACGGCTGCTAAGATTGTAGTTACTTTTTTCATTTTATTCTATTTTAAAATTAAATTTTCGATATTCGATATTCGAAGGAACCACGAAGTCGCACAAGTCGCACAAAGGCGCTGTCGCGGGTCGCAAAGTCGAGTATCGATGTTCATTAACCATTAATCATTAACCATTGCCTTCGGGGATTACTGCCGGTACTCGACTCTAACTACATCCGGCGTATAGTCGGGCGAATCAGGCCTGTCGACGGTCCATTGCGTTACGTACCCGTCGGGGTCGAAGACATAACTGTAGGTATGTCTTGCAGCGGGGCCGCCGTCGCGGTTATCGACGGTTTGCGCGACCAAGTTCAGGTTGTGCCGTCCGAGCAGTCCGGCGTATGCAAACAGTTGGAACTCGTCGAGATCAAAAAAGGCGTCGTTTGAGCAGATTATCCAGTTCAGGTCGATGTTGGCCCTGTGCAGGCTGGTACTGTACTGCGCGGAGGAATACTCGTCGGTCGACACCTGCAGCCGCGTCAGGTTGCCGGCCGTCCATGCGACCGTGTAGCGGTAGTCTTCTACCTTGCCGGGATGGTCGACATGGAACGCAAGGCCTGTCAGGTAGCCGTTGGCGTCGTAGGTCGCTGTAAGGGTAATGACGTCGTCGGGGAGGTCGTGATCCCATACGACAGTCGCGGTGGCCGATGCGAGGTAGCCGCTGCCGTTCAGTTGCGCCTCAAGCGTCTGCGTTGCGATATAGGTATCGCCCTCCTCGCAATGCCCTTCTTCGTCGCACTGCAAGGGCGTCGATATCTCCGACTGTGGAAATCCGGTAACGGTTACGCGGTCGCCCGCATAGGCAAAACGGATTTCGTCGTTCACGACGCTATAACTGCCGCTGCTAAACAGCGGCCCCGTCAGGCTGACTAAGCGATTCTGCGCGTCGTACTCAAAGTCGTAGACTCTGTCGCGGCGGTCGTACTCGTCGAGCGCATTGGGGTTGCCGACGACGGTCAAGCGACTGATTTTTCGTCCGTCGCCGAGGCCGTTGTCGTCGGGGTCGGGAGTAGTTCCGTCGCACGAAACGGCGACGATGGCCAGTGCGGCTATAGCCAGCACGGCTGCTAAGATTGTAGTTGCTTTTTTCATTTTATTCTATTTTAAAATTAAATATTCGATATTCGAAGGAACCACGAAGTCGCACAAGTCGCACAAAGGCGCTGTCGCGGGTCGCAAAGTCGAGTATCAATGTTCATTAACCATTAACCATTAATCATTACCTTCGGGGGCTTTTACCGGTACTCGACTTTATATACCGTCGGCGTGGATGAACGGCCCGACTTCGTCCATTGCGTTACATACCCGTCGCTGTCGAAGGTATAAGTATAGACGTATGTACCGCTGTTGCTCCCGAAATGTTCGGTAGTTTGCGCGACCATGTTCTGGCTGCGCCGGCCGCACAGTCCGGCTAACGCAAACAGCGTATACTCGCGGAGGTTGATATTGGGGTCGGAGTAGACGAACCAGTTCAGGTCGAGATTGGCCTTGTTCGGGGAGGCCGTATACTGCGCGACGGAATAGCTATAGCTGCCGGACGACGACTCCTCCTGTACCCGCGTCAGGTTGCCGTCCGTCCACGCGAGCGCGAGATGTTCGACGTTGCTTAGCCCTTCGCCCAATGCGAGGCCCGTCAGATAGCCATCGGCGTTGTAGGTAGCGGTCATCGTATTCGACGTGTTGGGGTGGTCGCCGTCCCAAACGGTCGTTATGACGCCCGACGCGATATAGCCGCCGGCGTTCAGTTGCGCCTCGATAGTCGTCGTACCGACATACGATTCGCCGCCCTCGCAGTTCCCGTTGTCGTCGCAGATCATAGGCGCATCCTCCGACTGTGAAATACCGGTAACGGTTACGCGGTCGTCCGCATAGACGAACCGGACTTCGGCGTCCTCATCGCCGTCATGTAGCGGACTCTTCAGGCTTGTCAGGCGATTCTGCGCGTCGTACTCAAAGTCGTAGACTCTGTCGTGGCGGTCGAACTCGTCGAGCGCGTTAGGATTGCCGACCTGAGTCAAGCGGCTGACCTGTCGTCCGTCGCCGGGGTTGCCGGCGATCGAGGCTTTGGCGGTGTAGGTTTTTGTCGTAATGCCGTCGGCTGCCGTTACGACGTAGTCGACGCCCGCCGCGCTAAACAGCGGCTGCGCCGTGCCGGAGGCCGGGCTCACCGTCGCGCCCTCCGACACGGTGATGACGGGCGTTAGCGGCGTAGCCGCCGTCCCGGACGGATAGGTATGCGCGATCGTCGTCCCGTCGATAGTCCAGGCCGTTCCGTCGACCGCAAACGCAATAATGTCGCAGTCCCTGCTGCGCTCTTCTTCGCAACTGACGCATACGCCCGCCGCGGTAATCAGTAATACAAGTAATTTTTTCATTTGATTTTTTTTAAAATATTAAAACAGTAGAACATTTGCTATTCGATACTCGACGTTCGATACTCGATATTCGATACTCGATACTCGACGTTCGATATTCGATATTCGACGACCTGTCCACCCCCGTCCTTCGGACGCCCCCACCGGCGGGGGACAGTTGCGCAGGGCGGGGGTGGACAATGGCTCTATAGCGATGAATGGCCTCCGGCCAACCCATAACCCATAACTCATAACTCATAACTCATAACTCATAACCCATAACTCATAACTCATAACTCATAACTCATAACTCCCTACGGGATGATCGCGCTGACGAACCCTTCGCTCCACGGGCCGGGCTGGTTGCGGGAATTCACCCAACGGAAGCGATAGTACACCGTTTTCCCAACGTCGGTCAGCGGGTAGTCGATCACGAGGGGCGAGCGGCTCGAAAAATTCACATACGTCCATTCGTCATCGCTGGCCGGCGGGTCGCCGCCGATCTTGCGCCAGACCTCGTAGCCGTGCACCTTTGGCGGTTTGTTCCTGCCGGTGAGCGTGCCGGCTTTCACATGCACCGTATGCCGCTGGCGCGTCGAAAAATCCACCTC
>JAIRMW010000131.1 GCA_031258415.1 Prevotellaceae bacterium | reverse complement strand
TATTTTGGAAAGAGTGTTCGGACTACTTCCGATAATGTATATTATCAGAAGCAAAACAAAGGTACGAGAAAATTCCGAAAGTGCAAAAAACGAGGGCGTAAGAAAATGGGCGGTGTTTTCAACAGGCTGCTCATAACGCGAAGCAAATCGCAGAAAAACCTTATTTCCCCCTTATTTAAAAAACAAAACAACGGTAGTAGCACGGGAAGTCCCCCCTCTCTCGAACCTTATACCCTTATTTCAATGAATAGTGAACAATTGGCCTGCGGCGGCGGCGTACAAAAAATTGCACAGGCGGGAATTATTTCCTACTTTCGTGGCTATGAAATGGGATTATGTGATACGGAGTTTTGTAGGGTTGCTGTACCCGAAGCTGTGCGAGGCCTGCGGGACGATGCTGAATGTGCATGAGGAGGTATTGTGTCTTGGGTGCCTGCATAATATGCCGTTTACCGGTTATTGGGATAGTCCTGACAATCCGGCGGAACGGAAGTTTTGGGGGCGCGTGCCTGTGGAGCATGCCTGCGCGTTGTTCTTTTTTAAGCGGGACAGCCGCTATCGCAAATTGGTACATAGTCTGAAATATCACGGAAAGAAAAATGTAGGGGTGGCGCTTGGGCGGATGCTGGGAGAGCGGCTGAAAGCGTCGCCCCTGTACCAGTCCATCGAGTTGATTATTCCGGTGCCGCTGCATCCGAAGAAACAATGGAAGCGCGGGTATAATCAAAGCGAAATGATTGCTCGCGGCCTATCGCAGGCCACCGGCTGGAAGGTCAATACGACGGCGCTTTCCCGAGGGTTTTATACCGATACGCAAACCCGTATCGCCCGCATGGATCGCTGGGATAATGTGTCGGACGTTTTTCGGCTGACGCATCCCGAGGTTTTGAAGGGTAAGCAGGTGCTGCTGGTCGACGATGTGCTGACTACCGGTTCTACGCTGGAGGCGTGTATCACCCAATTGCAAAAGGTCGAGGGGTGTAAGATATCCGTTGCTACGCTGGCGATAGTGCCTCACTGACGAGTGCGGTGCGGGAGGCCTCTAATACCAATCTGTCAAGTATTCTACCGATAAATATAAAAACGATGTTAATACGAAATATAAAGAAATTAGTCGCCGTCGAGACGCGCCGGCGGGCGAAGGTGGCCGGGGCCGATATGGGTACGCTGGCCTGTATCGAGGAGGCCTTTTTGCTGATTAAAGAGGGCCTGATTGCCGACTTCGGGCCGATGCAGGATGCGCCGGTTCCCGACGAGCCGGTTATCGACGCCACAGGCCGTATGGTGTTCCCGGCGTTTTGCGATTCTCATACACATGTCGTATATGCCGGGAGCCGGGAATTAGAGTATATGGACAAAATCCGCGGGCTGTCGTACGAAGAGATTGCGCGGCGCGGCGGCGGCATCCTCCATTCCGTAAAGCGGCTGCACGATACGACGGAGGAAGCGTTGTACCGGGAGGCTCTGGCGCGTGTGGACGAAATGATGACGAGCGGCACCGGCGCCGTGGAAATCAAGAGCGGCTACGGGTTGAGCGTGGAGGATGAATTAAAAATGCTGCGCGTCGTCCGGCGACTAAAGGAAAGTAGCCCGTTGACTGTTCGCGCCACTTTTCTGGGGGCGCACGCCGTGCCCGCGGCCTATATCGGCAGGCGCACGGAGTATGTCGACGCGATTATCAACGACATGTTGCCGCCCATCGCCGCGGAGGGGCTGGCCGATTATGTCGATGTTTTTTGTGAGCGCGGCTTCTTTACGGTCGAGGATACGGAACGCATCCTGACGGCTGCGCGTACCTACGGCTTGGGGGTAAAAGTGCACGCCAATCAACTGTCGCGCTCGGGCGGCATTCAGGCCGGCGTTAAATATGGCGCCGTCTCGGTCGATCATCTTGATTTTACGGGCGAGGAAGAAATCGACTGCCTGAAACAGGCCGACACGATGCCGGTGTTGTTGCCGGGTTCCAACTTCTTTTTATCGCAGCCCTACCCGCCTGCACGCGCAATGATCGACGCGGGTTTGCCGGTGGCGTTAGCGTCGAACTACAACCCCGGCTCATCGCCGTCGGGCGACATGAAGTTTGTGCTGTCGCTGGCCTGTATCCAGATGCAGATGACGCCCGAAGAGGCAATTCAGGCCGCTACACTCAACGGCGCGTATGCGATGGGGTTGAGCGATACGCACGGCAGCATTTCCCGTGGAAAGATCGCCAACGTGTTTATTACGAAACCTGTTCCGACGATTGAATTTATCCCTTATGCGTTCACGTCGCCATTAGTGGATACGCTTATTTTAAACGGGCAGCCGGAAATCGTCGCCGGTGTTCGCTGCGGCAAAAGCGACGGCGGCTGAAGCCGGCGGTTTTCCTCCAAATAACGCACCGTACACGACGAACGGAATGGCCATAGGCCGTCTCGCACGCGCGGTTCTCCGTTGCCGGCAGGCCGGACGCTTGAAAATCCAAATTTTTCATGTAATTTTGTTCACTAAAATCAAAAGATATGAGCGAAAAACTACGAGTAGGAATTACACAGGGCGATAGCAACGGCGTAGGCTATGAAGTGATTATTAAAACGCTGGCCGACGTGCGGCTGCTGGATTTCTGCATACCGGTAGTGTATGGGGCGACCAAGGTGCTGTCCTATTACCGGAAACTGCTGAATGCCGATCCTATCAATTATAACAGTATCAGTATTGCCGGGGAGTTCAACCCGAAGCAGGTCAATGTGGTTAATTGTATTTCGGACGATCTGCGGGTGGAGCCGGGCAAATCGACCCTCGAGGCGGCGCAGGAAGCCCTTCGCGCACTGCAAACCGCTGTGGGCGACCTGAAGCGCGGCAAGATCGACGTGCTGGTTACCGCCCCGTTTAATAAACAAACCATCCACGGCACCGGCTTTTCGTTCCCCGGACATACGGAATACCTCGCCCAAACGTTTAACGGGAAAGACTGCATCATGCTCTTCATAAGCGACGTCTTGCGCGTGGGCGTGATTACGGGACATATCCCGCTGGCCGACGTGTCGAAGAACCTCTCGAAAGAATGTATCATTCGGAAACTGGAGATACTGAACGCCTCGCTGCAACGCGACTTCGGCGTCCACAAACCGCGGATAGCCGTGTTGGGGCTTAACCCCCATGCGAGCGACGGCGGGCTGCTGGGCAAAGAAGAAGACGATATTATTATCCCGGCCATTATGGAAGCGGAAAAGCAGGGCATTCTCGCGTTCGGGCCGTATGCGTCCGACGGCTTTTTTGGCGCCGCGGCATTCAAACGCTTCGACGCCGTGATGGCCATGTACCACGATCAGGGACTGGTGCCGTTCAAAGCCATTTCGTTCAACACGGGCGTAAACTATACGGCAGGCCTGCCGATAGTCCGTACTTCGCCGGCGCACGGCGTGGGCTACGATATCGTCAAAGACTGCACGGCCTCGCCCGACTCGCTACGCGCTGCGATCTACGCCGCCTGCGACATCTGGCGCCACCGCAAAGAATACGACCGGACGACGGCCAACCCGTTGCCGCCGGTAGATTTTGACGCCCTGCCGTCCATCGATTGACCCGTTCTCCCAAACCCGACCGGCACGTGCATTCAGCAGACTCCCATATGCCTTATCATGTAGAACTATATACCGACGGCGCCGCGTCGGGAAATCCCGGGCCGGGCGGCTACGGCGCGATCCTGTCGTGCAACGGCTACAGCAGGGAACTGTCGGCCGGCTACGCCTGTACGACCAACAACCGGATGGAACTGATGGCGGTCATCGCCGGACTGGAAGCCCTCAAGCACGACGGCTGCGTGGTGCAGGTGTTTACCGACTCGTCGTATGTCGTCAATGCCGTAGAGAAACGCTGGCTGTTCCGGTGGGAGCAGATCCGCTTCAAGAACGTGAAGAACCCCGACCTGTGGCTGCGCTTCCTCCCGCTCTACCGGAGGCACCATGTAAAATTCCAGTGGATCAAAGGTCATGCCGGCCACCGGCAAAACGAACGCTGCGACCGCCTCGCCGTCGCCGCCTCCCGACAGCCAAACCTCCCGGACGACGCCGGATACCGCCCGAAACAATAACCGCCGCAAAACAGCCCTCATGTACTTCAATAGCTATGCCCGTCGCCGATTTCCATTATCCGTTCCTTTCCCCCGTCAATCATCATGGAGCAAACTGACTTTCTCGTTATAGGCGCCGGGCTGGCCGGACTGAGCTTCGCTCTGAAAGTAGCCGATCATGCCAAGGTCGTCGTGGCCTGCAAATCGACGCTCGACGAAGCCAATACTGCCTGTGCGCAAGGCGGCATTGCATCGGTGATCTATCACCCCGACAATATTGAAAAACATGTGCAGGACACGCTGATCTGCGGCGCCGGGCTGTGCGACGAAGCCGTCGTACGCATGGTCGTCGAGTCGGCAGCCGGACAGATCGCCCAACTGATCCGCTGGGGCGTGAACTTCGACCATACCCCCGATGGCGCTTACGACCTGCACAAGGAAGGAGGCCATTCCGAATACCGCATCCTCCATCATAAGGACAACACCGGCGAAGAAATACAACGAGCCCTCACCGACAAAGCCCGCCGGCACCCGAATATTACGATCCTCGAACATTATTTCGCCGTCGACCTGCTTACCCAACATCATCTCGGGCAAACGGTACGGCGTCGCGACGGCCATATCGAATGCTACGGCGCCTACATGCTAAACCTGACCACGCAGCGCGTCGAAACCTTCCTTGCCAGAGCCACCGTAGTCGCTACCGGCGGATTAGGAAACCTCTATCATACGACCACCAACCCTTCCATTGCCACCGGCGACGGCGTGGCGATGATCTACCGAGCCAAAGGGGTCGTCGAAAACATGGAATTTATCCAGTTTCATCCTACCTCGCTTTACAATCCCGGCGAACGCCCGGCCTTTCTCATTACGGAAGCCCTGCGAGGGTTTGGCGCCATCCTCCGAACGCAGGACGGACGTGAGCTAATGAACAAATACGACCCGCGCGGATCGCTCGCCCCACGCGACATCGTTACCCGCGCGATCGACAACGAAATGAAACTGCGCGGCGACGATTTCGTATACCTCGACTGCACGCACAGGCCGCCCGGCGAGATCGTGGCGCATTTCCCGACAATCTATCGGAAATGCCGCAGTATCGGCATCGATATTACCAAAGAATATATTCCGGTTGTGCCGGCGGCGCACTACTCCTGCGGCGGCGTGAAGGTCGACGCAAACGGCTGCACCTCGATCCGCCGCCTCTATGCCCTGGGCGAAACCTCGTGCACCGGACTGCACGGCGCCAACCGCTTAGCCTCAAATTCACTGATCGAAGCCGTAGTCTATGCCGACAAGGCCGCCCGCCACGCCATGCAGCATAAAGACGCCTATACCATTTGCCACCGCATTCAGGAATGGGACTCCGGCGGCGCCACCCACACCGAAGAAATGGTGCTCATTACACAAAATTATAAAGAAATGCAGCAAATCATGAGCAACTATGTCGGCATCGTTCGCTCCAACCTGCGACTGCAACGCGCCTTAGACCGACTTGAGATCATCTTCAGAGAAACCGAAGACCTCTATCGAAAATCAATTCTCACACAAGGACTGTGCGAACTGCGCAACATGATAAAAGTCTCCTACCTGATTATCCGCAATGCGCAGGACATGCGCGAAAGTCGCGGGCTGCACTACTCCATTGACTACCCCGCCCCAACCAAAAGCGCCCTGTATGAAGACTAAAGCAGCCGTCGTAATCCTCAACTGGAACGGACAAAAATTCCTCGAACAGTTCCTGCCGCCCCTAATCAGGCACACCACCCTCCCCGGCGTGGCGCTCATCGTCGCCGACAACGGCTCGACCGACGACTCGGCGACCCTCGTCCGGCAGCGCTACCCCTCGATCCGCTGGATAGGCCTCGACCAAAACTACGGATTTACCGGCGGCTACAACCGGGCGCTACAACAAGTAGACGCCGAATACTACATCCTTCTCAACTCCGACGTCGAAGTAACCGACCGTTGGCTGCAGCCCCTGCTCGCGCTCATGGACAGCCGTCCGGAAGTCGCGGTATGCGCCCCGAAGATCCGCGCCTTCGCCCGACGGAACTATTTTGAATACGCAGGAGCCGCCGGCGGATTTATCGACAAATACGGCTACCCCTTTTGCCGCGGACGCCTCCTCAACCGCCTCGAAGAAGACCGCGGACAGTACGATACCGCCTGCCCCGTCTTCTGGGCCAGCGGCGCATGCCTCCTCGTCAGAGCCGCAGTATACCGGCGCTTGGGCGGATTCGACGAACGCTTCTTTGCCCACATGGAAGAAATCGACTTCTGCTGGCGCGTCAAGCAGCACGGAGGCGAAATCCTCTGCTGCCCCCAATCGACGGTCTATCACGTAGGCGGCGGAACCCTCCCCAATGAAAACCCGCAGAAACTATACCTCAATTACCGCAACAGCCTCCTCATGCTCTACAAAAACCTGCCCGACAGCCGGCGCCCACGCATCTTGACGATCAGGCTGCTGCTCGACAGCCTCTCGGCATTCGTCTATCTCCTCACGGGAAAAGGCGCTGCGTTCCTCGCCGTCCGGAAAGCCCACCGGCACTTCCGACGACTGCGCCGGTGCGTGCGCTTCCAACGCATCCCGGAACGCAACAACCCGGTCTCGGGTATCTACAACAAAAGCATCCTCTGGCAGTTCTACGTCCGACGCAAAGCAAACATCATAATGGATAATGAACAATGGAGTTAGAGGAGTTAGTGTAGTTAGAGGAGTTAGTGTAGTTAGAGTAGTTAGAGTAGTTAGAGTAGGCCTGCGGCGGCCACGCTTGTCGCAGTCCCGCAGGGGACGACACTTTATTAACCGTATGCTTTAGCATACGGATTCGAGCATACGCCTCCTCCTCCCCCCACGCAACCCGGAGGGTTGAATATGAATAACCCCCAATGAAGCGAAGCGATTGGGGGGTGGCGAACACGGCGACACCCACGCAACCCGGAGGGTTGAATGTGAATAACCCCCAATGGCGAAGCTGCGCTCGTAATGACGACAAGCGCGGGCGACCTATTCTATTGATATGGATGGCCTCCGCAAGCGCGCCCCCCGCAGGCCAATTGTTCATTATTCATTCTTCATTGGCCTGCGCCGTATGGCCGCCAACCTTATTTCCACCTTATTTCAACTAACAAAACAACCTCAGTAGCCGAGCAGCCCC
>JAIRMW010000123.1 GCA_031258415.1 Prevotellaceae bacterium | reverse complement strand
ATGGGTGAACACGCGCGGCGAAAAAGGCCCCTGGAGCGACCTCGCCGCCGTGATGATCCCCTGAGGCGCGAGGCGCGCCTTTTCGATCGATCGAAGGCTTGTCAGCCCCCGTCCTTCGGTCCGCGGCGGCGTCGGGGGCGGCGGGGCGGGCGGTGTCCGTCCGTGGGTCTCTGTGCGCTCAGCGGTTCCTTTTTTCCTGCACAGAGGGCGCGGACGCCCGCCCGCCGCGGAGCGCATTTCCCGCAGGGGGAAATATGTTCGCGCCCTGCGGATAACGGGTGCATTGGCCGTCGTTCGTTCTATTGATACGGTTGCGCTGCGGGCAATGCACAAGGTCCGGTTTTATTCGTCGGTGCGCTCATTTAAATTTTTTCATGTACATTTGTTCAAAATCTTGTTTTGTATGATTATTAGAAGTGCCGAATTTATTAGCAGCAGCCCGTCTGTCGGGCAGTGTCCCGGCTCGAGCCTTCCCGAATATGCGTTCATCGGGCGGTCGAATGTAGGAAAATCGTCGTTGATCAACGCATTGGTCAACCGGAAAAAGTTGGCGCATACCTCGTCGACGCCGGGGAAGACACAGCTGATCAATCATTATCTGATCAATGCGCAATGGTATTTGGTCGATTTGCCGGGGTATGGCTATGCGCGTTCCTCCAAGACAAAACGCGACCGGTTTGCCGGCAGCATCGCCGGCTACATTATGCAGCGCGCCCAGCTATCGCTGCTTTTTGTTTTGCTCGACAGCCGGCTTGCGCCGCAGCAAATCGATCTTGATTTTATTACCCGCTTGGGCGAATGGGGCATTCCCTTTGCGCTGGTTTTCACGAAAATCGACAAGCTGAAGACGACCGACCTGCGGAGAAATAGGGAGGAGTATGAAAAGAGGCTCCTTACGACATGGGAGGAGCTTCCGCCGGTATTCGTTACCTCTGCGGAAACAGGCGCCGGACGGGACGCATTGCTTGCGTTCATCGAGGAGACGAACAGGGCGTTGTAGCTGCGGCTGCGGCTGCCGATCGTGCTGTCGTCCGAACATTTACTGTTAAACAAGCGACTCGACGCGGTCGCAACGTGCCTGATTTACGGTATCCGACCCGTTGCCTATCGTCGTTCCGGCGGGGGGAGCATGCCCCGCGAACGGTTGCCGCTGTTGCCTTCATTACCGAACGACCCGAAGCGGTAAGTAAAACTCAGCATCACGTAGCGCCCCAGGGTGTTTACCGATACGTCTTCGATATAGTTGTCGGTCGTTGTATGCGTAATGCCGCGACTTTCGTTGAGAAGATCGAATACGCGCACCTTGAGCGTCCCCTGTTTTTGGGGGAAAAGCGACGTTGAGAGTTCGACATTCCATATACAGGCCGGACGATTGTAGCCTTCGGGGTAGCCAATATAGAAGGTGTAGTTGAGGTCGGATGCCAGCGACAAATCCCACGGCAGCGACCAGTTGAAGTCGCCGCCTGCCGTATTGTTCCAATAGGTCGGCTGGTCGCGGTCGTCGAGCGAATACCATGCGCGGGAGTAGCCGGCGCGTGCCGTCAGGTTGATATCCAGCCGGTCGCCCTTATAGCCCAAGCGCAGCATCTCGCCTATCGACAGGCTGCCGGTCGTATTTCGGGTACTTCCGGCAAGGAGGGCGTCGGGCTGATGCGCGAGGGCGGCGAGGTCGGCGACCGTGCGCGATAAACTCACATTTTGCGTATAATTCATGAATGTATTCGACATGATGGAAAATGGGGAGCCGCGGCGAAACGGCGTTGTCAGCATCAGAAAACCGCGAAGCGCATAGACGCCCCCTGCGTTGACCGGCACAATCAGTTGCTTGCCGGTAGTCGATTCATAAATCGTGGTGTTTACAATTTTATTATTCGTCATCGAGGCGTTGAGCGAGGCCATGAAGGTGCGAAAAGTCCGGAGGTCGGTCGAACGATAGGACAGACGCAGGTCGTGAGCAAATTCCGGGGTCAAATCGGGATTGCCTAATCGTTCCAGCAACGGGTTTGCATTGTCGGGCACCGGCTGTAGCTGCGAGATGGACGGTTCGTTGGTAGTACCCCTGTAGCCGGCGCGAAGCTGTTTATGATCCGTAAAATGATATACAAAATGACCGGCCGGCGAAAAGTTCACGGTGTTGCGCGACAACGACGGTTCGCCTTCGCGCTCGCTGAGCAGGCGTGCAGGCTGAGCCTGCACGCCTAACGTCCAGTTATATTTTTCGTGTACACGTTGAATATTGACTTCGGCGCGCTGGTTCACAAACAGGTTGCGATAGTGGTTGGTGTAGGCGCTGTCGAGACGTATATATTCCCCGTTAGGGTCGCCGTTGAACGTCTGTTTATCCGACGTATTACGGCTAATGCGTGCACCGTAGGCGATTTCGGCAAAATAATTGTTTCCTAACGGCTCGGTGTACGACAGGCGCGTGTTGGCCGAATACGCCATATTGTCGGCACGAAACTGCTGGTCGACAGTATCCGTTCGGCTCCGCCGGTCGATGACGCGCGTCAGCGAATAATTAGTTCCGTCAATCACATTGCTACTGTATCCTAACACGACATTGGCCGAGAAAGTACGTCCCGCCGTCTTGAACTTGTGCCGAAAAAGGAAATCTCCGGACAACGCCTGCGAGATATTGCTTCCCGCCGAGCGGCTGAAGCCGTCGTTGACGCTATCGAGTTCCGCGTCGAGGGTTACGTACTGCGAAATCTCGTCGAAGCGGCCGGCACCATAGTTGATAGTCGGTTTAAAGATAATGGAGTTAAGCGAGTCGATAGTCCATTCCAGCTCGGCGGCGGCACGATGACCCTGCGTGGAGGCGACCGACTGTGTCGCCTGATTATAGTACGACGAACTGTCGTTTCCAAACAGGTTTTGCCGATAACTGTCGCGGTTAAGTCGCGTGTCGGCGCCGTTGTAGAAATAATTACCGGTTGCTTTCAGGCGGTTGCCAAACTCGTCGTACGCATTGAGTCCGCCGAGCCATGAGGTCGTAATACCGTTGCCGCCAATATTCATCCGTGTCCCGCCGACGTTCATATTCATGCCGCCTCCGCCTCCGCCTCCGCCTCCGCGCATCCCGCCACTACCGGCGCCGCTGCTGCTGCCGCTGCCCCCCCGTCCCTGCTGCATCATACTGCCGGTAAAGTCAAAAAAGCCGCGATTGTTCGTATTATTACCCGACGCCAGCAGCGACAGTTGCCGGTCGTCCTTGATGTTCGACAGCAAACCGCCGGCCTGATACCGATTCTCGTATCCCGCGCCCGCGCTGGCGTTGCCGAACCATCCGTTCTTCATGCCCGGACGGACAGTGAGGTTCAAGACCGTCTCCTCGTTCCCGTCGTCGATGCCTGTAAACTGCGCCTGCTCCGATTTCCGGTCGATGACCTGCACGCGATCAACCATACTGGCCGGCAGGTTCTTCATCGCAATCTGAGGATCGTCGGAAAAAAACGTTTTCCCGTCGAGCAACACCTTCGTAACTTCCTTGCCATTCACGGTGATGTTCCCCTCGCTGTCCACCTCTGCGCCGTCTAATTTCTTCACTAATTCCTCGAGCAGCGCGCCCTCCGTAACACGGTACGAGGCCGCATTATACTCAATCGTATCCTTCTTTATAATCATGGCATTGCCAACGCCCGACACCACCACCTCGCCGAGACGCACGGCGTCGGACTGCAAACGCAAAATGCCCACATCAAGCGTGTTGCCCCTCGTCCGCACCGCTCGCCTCAGGGCTACATACCCCACAAACGATACCGATAACCAATAACGGCCTTCCGCAATATCCCCGATTTCAAACCGTCCGTCGGCGGCGGTAACAGTGTGGCCAACGTCTTTTCCGTCGCGCGTTTGCAGCGCAACGGTCGCAAACTCCAGCGGCGCGGACGTTACGCTGTCGCACACCCTTCCCCTCACGGCTACCGACGGCGATTGCGCGGCGGCGACCACCGAAATGACTGACAGGTAAATAAAAAGCAATACTGTTTTATACATCATCGTACTACATATTAAAAAATAGCGACAAATGTACAAAAAAAGCCGTGCATCGCGGTCCCTCTGCGCCTGAAGCGGACAAACAGCCGTTGCAAGCGGCTAAAAGCGCGGACGAAAGCATTGGCTTGCCACATTCATTTTCAATAATGGAATATAGATTGTATCTTTGCACCCCGAAATAGTGGGAGAGATGGCAGAGTGGTCGAATGCGGCGGTCTTGAAAACCGTTGAACTGCAAGGTTCCGGGGGTTCGAATCCCTCTCTCTCCGCAGAATGTCCCGTTTCGTATCGTTCGCTGCACCCGAAAAAACCCGTTTCCCGAAGGGGGATTAGTCTCCTCCGGGCGGGCGACAGGCAGGGGCGTAAATTCAATTAGTAAATACATAAAAAATGGCAAGACCGCCACTACGCGGTCATTACGCCGTCGCATCGCAGTCCGGGCGCCGGCGTTTTTCTTTCGGAGGGAAGGGGGTTAGGGATTTAGCAAGTCGGTATTTCGGAACGACAGGATTTCGTAGATATACTCCAGCGCCACCGCTGCGCGGCTTTGGGAATTCAGTTCCAGCGCTTTTTTATAGGCGTTGATCGCTTCGCCCCACTGCTGCTGCTGCTGGAAGGCCTGGCCTGACCGGTAATAGTCTTCGTCGGTAATGGGTATGTTCATAGCTGTATCCGGTTGTGTCTGTTTAGGCTGGTTCTTTCGATTCCGTCGCCCACAGCAGCGAGCTGTCTCCATAACTCAGAAAACGGAAGTTATTTCGCAGCGCGTAGTCGTAGACGTCCCGCCAGCGGTCGCCTATCAGCGCGCCGACCAGCAGGAGGAGGGTGCTTTGGGGCTGGTGGAAGTTGGTGATCAGTCCCCGAACGATTTTGAAGCGGTAGGGCGGCGCGATCAGTAGTCGGGTGGCGGAGTAGAGGGTGGTTATATGGCGACTGTCCATGTAGTCGCACAGCGCTTGCAGGGCTTCGGCGGGCGCGGCGGCACAGGGGGTCGAGCAGGCTTCCCATTGAGAAACCGGCTGCGGGGTTTTGCCGTGGAGGCATTGTTGCCCAAGAAAGTAGAGGCTTTCCAGCGTCCGCGTTGCGGTGGTGCCGACGGCCACCGTCGGGCCGGTATGCGAGAGCAAGGTTTGCAGCGTTTGTCGCCGGACGGCAAACGGCTCTTCGTGCATCACATGTTCGGCAATGGTTGCCGATTTTACCGGTCTGAACGTGCCTGCGCCTACGTGTAGCGTAATGCTTTCGGAGGCGACGCCGCGCCGGGCGATGGCTTCCAGCGTTTCCTGCGTAAAATGCAGGCCGGCTGTCGGGGCGGCCACCGATCCGTTGTGGCGGGCATAGACCGTTTGGTAGCGTTCGGCGTCGTCGGGCACGGCGTCGCGTTTCAGGTATGGCGGGATCGGCGTAACGCCGCACTGTTCCAGCACCCGGGCAAACGGGCTACCGCCGTCCCACGAAAACCGAACGAGGACGTCGTCCGCGCGTTTTTCTAACCGTTCGGCTTGCAGGACGGTTGCCCCGAACGGGCGTTTTAACCGATCGCCTTTCCAGCGTTTGCCGTGGCCGGCAATACATTTCCAGATACACGATGAGTGGGCTGCAAAGCTCTGTTCGTAGTCGGCCGGCGAAAAAGGCTCCAGACAGAACAGTTCGATGGCCGCGCCGGTATCCCTTCGGAAATGCAGTCGGGCCGGGATGACTTTCGTTTCGTTGAACACCAGCAGCGAATGCGCAGGCAGTAGCGCGGGCAAGGTCGAAAAAACCGTCGCGTCGATCGCGCCGTCGACAAAGGTGAGTAGCCGGGCCTCGTCGCGCCGGGCGAACGGGAACTTCGCGATACGCTCGTCGGGCAGTTCGTAATTATAATCCGTGATGGAAATATCGGGGCGCATTTCCGAAGGGTTTTAGTGCAGGGGTTCGTAATAGACCGGCTCGTAGTCCGGCGACCATTCAGGATGGAAGATATGCTGCAAATCCTGTAGCACCACCTGCGGACGTACGGCGCCCGACTCCCAGAAGTCGCTACCGCCGTCGGGCGTAGAACGGCGGGTATTATTGTAGACCTTATGATGGACGATGGCGGGCGCGGCGGCAAAGCGGCTGTCGGCCTCCTTGAGTTCCTGCAACGAGCGCAGGGCGTTCGGATGCAGCCAGTAGTCGGCTTGCAGGAGGCAGGTGTAGGCCGTCTCCAGTCCGACGGGTTCGCTGTGGCGCCCCCCGCGCCGGACGCCGACAGGCTCTGCGCCGGCGTCGAGCAGCAACTGCGTCATATAATTGTCCTTGCCGGGCATATACCATGCGTCGCGCCAAGGAGCATTCAGGATTACTCGCGGACGAACGGCGGCGGCGCGGCCTTTCGCCGCCAGGGAGTCGTAGGCTACCGCCAGCTGCCGAAAAGCGGCGGCGGCGGGGGCTTCCAGATTATAAAAGGCCGCTACCGCCACCATGTATTCCGCCTTGCCCAGCGCATTTTCTTCAAGATAGTCGGCCAAATAGACGACGCGCACGCCCATTTCGTTCAACTTGTCGGTTACGGCATTCATTTCTCCGTCGACGCCGTAGGCAAAAACCACGTCGGGCTGTAACGACGCCACCGCTTCGTACGACAGTAGCGTCTCGTACCCGACGTCGCGCACCAGCCCGCCGGCGATCCGCTCCCTGACCTGCGGGGTGCTCACATAGTCCGTCCCCGACGCCCCGATGATCGTCGACGCCTGCCCGATACAGTCAATAAACGCGATATGCGTTGTCGAAAGACAAACAGCGCGCCGCACGGGCGTCGGGATGCAGTGCATCGGCAGGGAGTCGGAAAACGTTTCGCGCGGCTGCAAACAGTAGAGTAGCTCCGTATTCTCCGCTCCCTGCCAGGGATTGAAGATGTGCAGCCGTTTTTCGTCGCCTCTTTGTTCGAGGTAGAAACTCGACGCCCGGAGCGGTCGGTAGAGTATCGTAAAGCCGTCGTCGCCGCCGGCGGGCTTTTTCGCCCCTTCGCAGGCGTACAGCAGCGCGGCCGCGGCAAGCAACAGGTAGTGTTTCATATATATGACTGATGTATTGAAATGGTGAAATGCCGGATGGCGTATAAAGGATTCGATCGTTTAACAGTAAAAGAGTTGGAGCCCCCCATCGGATTTGAACCGACGACCTGCTCATTACGAATGAGCTGCTCTACCGCTGAGCTAAGGAGGCAAAAAGGGCTGCAAAGGTAATGTATTTTTATAAATCCTGCAACTGTTGTTGTAAAATACGACTTTCGTTAAATCGTCGCTGGAGGATCGCCCGGTATCCGGCGATTTCTCGGATGGCGTATAGCTTTTCGGCATATTGCAGCCATTCCAGCGCCAGTTCGTAATGGCCGTTGACCTCGCATGCCAGCGCCATGTTGAACGCCGACTGCGCGGCTACGCGGCGGTTGTTGTGGCCTGCATACCGTTCCCATACTTGCATGGCTTCCGTCCATTCGCCGTTTTCGGCATGTTCGGCCGCTTTGCGCAAATCGTTTGCCGAAGGCACAAAGAAGAAGCGCTGTACCGACAGCCAGAAGGGCGCCAGCCGGCGGGCATAGAGCCGGCCTACTTCGGTCGCGGCCAAATGAGCGGACTCTTCGGTCGAAGGGAGCTCGGTCAACGTCAGATTGACGTCCCACGTGTCCTTGCTCCACACTAAGGTGTCGGACAGCGTCGCCTCATGCGAATAGGTTTTGCCGGCGGCGTCGTAGACCGCGAACGTCGCTTCGTACGGCGCAAAGACGCCGACGTTAAAATAATTGCCGTAGTCGTCGGAATACCGTTTCTCGATATGCTGGTAAGGGGCGATTTGTACGTTACGAACGACGATAAACAGGTCGTGCCCGGTAGCGGCGGCGTCGATCGTATCGTAGCAGGGCAGGCTGTCGGCGCAGAACGAGTAGAAGGTGTAGACCGGCACGTCGTAGTCGGCCAGCGATTCAAACTCTTCCAGCGCTTCTTTGACGCCGATGGCCGTTTCGACAGCCGTCAAACTGTCGTTGCGGAACGTATCGCGCTCTTCGCCGGTTTCCGATACGTAGAGTATGGCGTAGATCGCCGGCGAGCGCCCATTGAACGACACGGCGTCTTTCGTCGATTTCAGTACCTGAATGGTGATCACGCGGTAGTCGTCGGCGGCCGAAGCGGCGATGGCGACCCACGCAAAACTGGCTAAAAACAGTATTCTTTTCATAATTCAATCCACATACGTTTACTAACTCCGTTTTTGAAGAAAGGACGTTTAGCCGTCGCTTTCCGTAAGAATTTAGACAAAGGTAGTAATAATATTTTATCAAGGGAATGTTACGTTGCGTCTATGGTCTATATACGCCCGCGGATGTATAGGAGGAGGCTTCTATGGTTCGTAGGAGGAGGCTTCTATGGTTCGTAGAAGGAGGCTTCTATGGTTCGTATACGCGGGCGTATATGGCCTATAGATGGGCTATGGATGCCTGTTAATGGGGGCTTACGACCTCACGTTGAGATAGTATGACGTGGCGCGTCGAACAGCCGGGAGAAGCTCTTCGCATCGCCGGACGGGGCGGCATCAAGGGGCTTTTACCCAGCTTTTTCGATCTTTATTTCCACCTTCATTTCATCGATGTCCACGACGGCGCCGCCGGGCAGTTCGTCGCACAGGTCGATGGTTACGGCCAGTGTCTGCGACTGTATCAGGGCGCCGAAAGCGGCTACGGTAGCGCTTATTTCGGGTTGCCGGAGGAGTTGAATGCGGATTTTGTCGACGACGTCGAAGCCGCTTTCTTTGCGGATGTTCTGTATGCGGTTGATCAGTTCGCGTGCCAGCCCTTCGCGGCGGAGCGCGTCGGTAACCGTGATGTCGAGCGCAATGGTGAGCGCCCCTTCTGTGGCCACCAGCCAGCCCGGCAGGTCTTCCGACGTGATTTCCACATCGTCGCGTTGCAGTTCGAGGCGTCCCGAGGCCAGTTCGAGCACGGCATGGCCGGTTTTTTCCAGCGCGTCTATCTGTGGTTGGTCGAAGGCGTCGATCGCCGCCGCAATTTCTTTCATCCGGCTGCCGTATTTTTTACCCAGCGAGTGGAATCGCGGTTTTATTTTCTTTACAATGACGCCTGTCGTGTCGGTCAGGAAGTGCATTTCTTTTACATTGACTTCATTCAGTACGAGCTGCTGTACGGCTTCCAATTGCTCCTGCATGGCGGCGTCGAGCACCGGGATCATCATTTTCGTCAGCGGTTGCCGTACTTTGATGTTGACTTTCCGGCGCAGCGCCAGCGTCATTGAGGAGGCTCGCTGCGCCAGCGCCATTTGCCGTTCCAGTGTGGGGTTGATCAGCGCGGGATTGAAGGCCGGCCATTCCGTACAGTGTACCGACCGTTCGGCGTTATGCGCCGTTACGCTGTTGAGGTCGGTATAGAGCCGCTCCATGAAGAACGGGGCAAGAGGCGCGGCTAATTGCGCTACGGTTTCCAGACAGGTGTACAGGGTCTGGTAGGCGGCGCGTTTGTCGTCGGTCATTTGGCCGCCCCAAAAACGTTTGCGGTTCAGCCGCACATACCAGTTGCTTAAATGATCGCAAACAAAGTCCTGTATCAGGCGTCCCGCCAAGGTTATATCATATTTTTCACAGGCGTCGCCGGCGTCTTTTATCAAGGTATGCAGCAGGGAAATGATCCACCGGTCGATTTCGGGGCGTTGCAGGACGGGCGTTTCTTCTTCCTGTCCGGTAAAGCCGTCGACGTTGGCATAGAGGGCAAAAAAGGAATAGGTGTTATGCAGCGTGCCGAAGAATTTACGGCGTACCTCGTCGACGCCGGCCTCGTCGAATTTCAGGTTGTCCCAGGGTTGCGCGTTCGTGAGCAGGTACCAGCGCAGGGCGTCGGCGCCGTAGGCGTCTAATATTTTGAACGGGTCGACGGCATTGCCTAAGCGTTTACTCATTTTATTGCCGTCGCGGTCGAGCACGAGCCCGTTGGCCACCACGTGGCGGTAGGCGACCTCGCCTTTGATGACGCCGGCGATAGCGTGCAGGGTAAAGAACCAGCCGCGCGTCTGGTCGACGCCTTCGGCGATGAAATCGGCGCTTTTGAACGTGTCGGTTTCAAACGGGTAGTGGTTTTGAGCGAAGGGCATGGCGCCCGAGTCGAACCAGACGTCAATCAAATCCGTCTCGCGACGCATGGGTTTGCCCGACGGCGACGCCAGTATGATTTCGTCTACGTATGGGCGGTGCAGGTCGATGCGATCGTAGTTTTCTTTGGTAAACAGCCCCGGCGTAAATCCCTGTTCTTTCCATGGGTTTTTGGACATGAATCCGGCGGCTACCGCTTTTTCGATTTCCTCGAACAGTTCGTCGACCGACCCGATGCAGCGTTCCTCGCTTCCGTCGTCGGTATGCCATACCGGGAGCGGCGTACCCCAATAGCGGCTGCGCGAGAGGTTCCAGTCCTGTAGGTTTTCCAGCCATTTGCCGAAGCGCCCCGTCCCGGTGCTTTCGGGCTTCCAGTGAATCGTATTGTTCAGGGCAATCAGGGTATCCTTGACGGCGGTAGTGCGGATAAACCAAGCGTCGAGCGGGTAGTAGAGGATCGGTTTATCTGTCCGCCAGCAGTGGGGATAGCTGTGCTCGTAGCGTTCGGTTTTGAATACGCGACCTGCTTTTTTCAGTTTTAGAACGATATATACGTCCACCGATTCGTCGTCGGGTTTGGCGGCGGGATCGTAGTCGTTTTTCACGAACCGTCCGCTGAGGTCGCCGACGCCTTCGATAAAGCGTCCCTGTTTGTTGACTAACGTCAGCGCCCCGATGCCGTTTTCCCGCGCTACGCGAAAGTCGTCGACGCCAAACGAAGGCGCTATGTGGACGACGCCG
Organism: Prevotellaceae bacterium; assembly: GCA_031258415.1. GTDB lineage: Bacteria > Bacteroidota > Bacteroidia > Bacteroidales > UBA932 > JAIRKX01. The sequence continues at coordinate 1,603 of JAIRMW010000123.1, read as the reverse complement.
GTACCGTCTTCGGTGCTGACAAAGTCGCCGCATACTACGCGGAACGCATCGCCGGTTTCCGGCTGTGCGTACGGCAGCAGTTGCTCGTAGCGGAGGCCTTCCAGTGCGCTGCCGAGGCACTCGTGGCCAAAGCGGTAGGGCAGCGTCTTGTCGCCGACCTGATAGACCATAGGCGCTCCGGCATTCTTTGCGGGAAAAAAGGCGGCGGCGCGTTCTTTCGCCAGCAGCACCGTAATCCGTTCGGCCGTATAAGGGTTAAAGGTTTCGACCGATACATACCGGATATGGGGGCCTACGGCCAATGCCGTATTGGAAGGCAGCGTCCATGGCGTAGTCGTCCATGCAAGGAAAAACAGGGCGTCCGTAGCGCTATCGCCGAACAGGAAGGCCGATTGCGCATTCCGTATCACTTTAAACTGGGCGACGCACGTCGTATCTTTCACATTGCGGTAGCAGCCGGGCTGGTTCAACTCATGCGAACTCAACCCCGTGCCGGCGGCCGGCGAGTAGGGCTGGATAGAATAGCCCTTATACAGCAATCCCTGTTCGTAAATCGTTTTCAGCAGGAACCACAACGTTTCGATATACCGGTTGTCGCAGGTGATATACGGGTTCTGCATATCGACCCAATAGCCCATTTGTCGCGTCAGCGCTTCCCATTCTTTCGTATATTTCATCACTTCCTTACGGCAGGCGGCATTATACTCTTCAACCGAAATCTTCGAGCCAATGTCTTCCTTGGTAATCCGAAGCATTTTCTCCACCGCCAGTTCGACCGGCAGCCCGTGCGTATCCCATCCGGCCTTGCGTTCGACCAGAAAGCCTTGCTGCGTTTTATACCGGCAGAACACATCCTTAAGCGCTCGCGAAATGACATGGTGGATACCCGGCATCCCATTGGCCGACGGAGGCCCCTCGAAGAACACAAACGGCGGACGGCCTCGCCGTTTTTCCAGCGATTGCGCAAACGTCTTTTCCGCATCCCATCGCGCCAGCACGTCCCGATTGACGGCCACAAGATCCAATTGTTTATACTCGTTGAATTTTTTACCCATGCGTTTGTCCTTTTGTAGAAAAATGGGTGCAAAATTACAGGAAAAACCCCGGTTTTCCAAATGAATGAAAATAAAGGAGGCATTCCGCCCGGGCGCCCGACGGTATAAAAGGAGCAATAGGTGTGTCGCGCGGAACAGGGGACTTTAGCCCGGCTATGTACTATATATAGTCGTTCCTTAAAAATATACTTTAAGCGGCGTTCAGGCAGTCGTTTTTTGGAAAAAATAACGGAAAAAATGAGACAAAAAAGTCGATCGCCGTTCTCGCGGAGTTTTTCCATCATTTTCTTCAAATTCCATGCACAAGCCGCCATCAGGGCATTGATTTGGATGCTCTGCTCGCCATGCAGATAATTCTGCGCCAACCGGAAGTCCGTTTTTAAATGCCCGATGATTGGCTCTATCGCTGCCCGCGCCCGGCATTTCTTACGCTGCTGCTGCCGTTGATAGGGGGTGTCGTCCTTTCTCGCTTTCGACGGGGTGATTATCTGTACCCCATGGATTTCACGCTTTCCTCGGCCGCCACGGTCATACACCGGTTCCGCTGG
>JAIRMW010000125.1 GCA_031258415.1 Prevotellaceae bacterium | reverse complement strand
GGCCATTCATATCCATAGAATAGTCGCCCGCGCAGCCCATTCCCCGTCAGGGGATTTATGGTCTACTTGCACAGAGGACACGGAGGTTGCACAGAGGGACACAGAGGAAGGCTGCCGCGGGGCGCATTTCCCGTACGGGGCGCATTTCCCGAAGGGGCGCATTCCCCGTTAGGGGGAAGAATGGCGGACATCCAACGGCGCCCCCGCAGGCCATTAACCATTAACCATTAATCATTAACCATTGACTCCATTAACTCCTCAAAAAAAAATTGCGCTATTCAAAAAAGATACTTACCTTTGCGGCCATTTTATGAACGAAGAACACGATACTATTCTCTTGAGAGCAGTCCGACACGTCCGACGATGTGTCTGAGCAGGCTTTTTACCGGCCGTTTGCGCGGCCGCGCGGGAAGCGTCCCGCCCCCCCAATCACTAATTATAATTCATTTTTTTTCGACGAAGCAGGAGGCACACAGGCGTGTCGTCAGCAGCAGTCGGCTTATAGAGTAACATATTATTTCGATGGATCAAATGACTATCAGCGAAACAACCGGTAACGACGTGCGGTACGCGGAGCAAATCTGCGAACTGATGTACCTGTCCGCACAGGAACGGGGTACGGGTATTGCCCGACGCGACCCCGAGTACATCAAACGGAAAATAATGGAGGGCAAAGCGGTTATCGCATTGGATGGCGACCGGCTGGCGGGCTTTTCGTATATCGAAACATGGGAGCACCGGCAGTTTGTGGCCAACTCGGGGCTTATCGTCGCGCACGCCTACCGGCAAAGCGGGATCGCCCGGCAAATCAAACGGAGGATTTTTGAGTTGTCGCGCAGCCGCTACCCGAAGGCCAAAATTTTTAGCATTACCACCGGGCCGGCGGTGATGAAAATCAACTACGAATTGGGGTTCCGTCCGGTGCCTTTCACCGAGCTGACCGACGATCAGGCGTTTTGGGACGGCTGCAAAGGGTGTCAGAATTATGATATTCTGGAACGCAACCGTCGTAAAATGTGCCTCTGCACAGCCCTGCTCTACGATCCCGACTATAAACGCCCCGCCGCTCATGCTTCGTGGGGGGCGCCTGCCGGCGAACGCTCGCGCCTGAGCGGACTGCGGTTTATGGTAAACGGGCTGCGGCTGCTGTTGAACGTCTAACGCCGCAGGCTACAGGCGCCGTCGCCTCTGCGACCATGTATTCTATCCATAAATATATATCATAAATGAAAAAAGTAGCATTAGCATTTAGCGGCGGGTTGGACACCTCCTTTTGTGTGCCCTACCTCACGCGCGAACGGGGACTGGAAGTCCACACCGTATTAGTCAACACCGGCGGGTTCTCGGACGAGGAGGCGAACCGGATTAAGGCGCACGCCCTGTCGCTGGGCGCCGCGTCGCATACGACCATCGACGCGGTCGAAGAGTATTACGCCAAAGGAATCCGGTATCTGATTTTCGGAAACGTTTTGAAAAACGCGACCTATCCGCTTTCGGTGAGTTCCGAACGGGTTTTTCAGGCGCTGGCCGTCCTGAAGCACGCCCGCGCTATCGGCGCGTCGTGCGTGGCGCATGGCAGCACCGGCGCAGGCAACGATCAGGTGCGTTTCGACCTCGTATTTGAAGTCCTCGCGCCCGACCTTCCGATCCTCGCGCCGGTACGCGAGCTGGCGCTGAGCCGGCAGGACGAAATAGACTACCTGTCGAAGAACGGCTGTACGCTTGCCTGGGAGCGAGCGAAATATTCCATCAACCAGGGATTATGGGGCACCAGCATCGGCGGCGCGGAGACGCTTCGCTCCGATACGCCGCTGCCGGCGAGCGCCTATCCTTCGCAAACGACGACGACCACGCCGACGACCGTCCGAATCGCCTTCCTCAAGGGAGAACCGGCGGCGCTGAACGGCGAAGCGATGACGCCCGTGGCGCTCATCAGGCTCCTCAACGCCATCGGCGCCGACTACGCCATCGGTCGCGACACGCATGTCGGCGATACGATCATCGGACTGAAGGGACGGGTGGCCTTTGAAGCCGCCGCCCCCCTCATCCTGATAAAAAGCCATCACCTGCTCGAAAAACATACGCTCACCAAAGGGCAACTCTACTGGAAAGAGCAACTCGCCGGCTGGTACGGCCAACTGATGCACGAAGCGCAATACCTCGACCCGCTGGCGCGAAACATAGAGGCCTTCTTGGAAGACACCCAAAAGTTCGTAACCGGCACGGTTGACGTGGAACTACAGCCCGGCTATTTTACCCTCCTCGGTTGCTCGTCGCCCTACGACCTGATGAACGCCACGTTCGGGACGTACGGCGAAACCAACCGATCGCTTACCGGCGCCGACGTCGTCGGGTTCACCAAAGTGCTCGCCACCCCGTTAAAGATCTATTATGCCGTCCACGAAAACGATTAAGGCGGCCATCGCCGGCGCCGCCGGCTATACCGGCGGCGAACTGATCCGAATCCTGCTCCGTCATCCGCAGGTGGAAATGACCGCCCTGCTGACCACCCGCCTGCACGGACAGCCCGTCGCCTCGGTGCACCGCGACCTGTACGGCGATTGCGATCTGCGCTTCACCGACACGCCGGGCGAGCCGGATGTGCTTTTTCTTTGCTTGGGGCACGGGCTGTCGCGCGAGTTCCTGACGAATACCCCTGTTCCCGACTCCTGCAAAATCATCGACCTGGGCAGCGACTTCCGGGTTGCGAATACCTTTGGCGCCCGCCCGTTTGTCTACGGCCTCCCCGAACTGTTCCGCGACGCCATCGGTCGCGCCGCCGGCATTGCCAACCCGGGCTGCTTCGCCACCGCTATTCTCCTCGCCTTAGCGCCGCTGGCCGCCTCCCGCCGGCTCGCCGCCGACGTGCATATCCACGCCATCACCGGCGCCACCGGCGCCGGCCGACACCCCGGCGAGACCACGCATTTCAGCGCCCGGGCTGCCAACCTGTCGGTCTACAAACCGTTCGTCCACCAGCATCTGGAGGAAATTAAAAAAACGCTTGGCGCGCTGAGCCGCTCGCCCGTTCCCGAAATCGCCATGATCCCGGTGCGCGGCGACTTTACGCGGGGCCTCTTTGCCTCCATCCTTACCAAATTGCCCGACGAAACGGACGGCGCCGACGTTCGGGAGCAGTACCGCGCCTTCTATGCGGCCTCGCCGTTTGTCCATCTCTCGGACGAAACGGTCAGCCTCAAGGAGGTCGTCAATACCAATAAGGCGTTGTTGAACGTCGATTACCATCGCCCCTACCTGCATATCACCTCCGTGATCGACAACCTGCTGAAAGGCGCGTCGGGGCAGGCCGTGCAGAACATGAACCTGCTATTCGGCCTGACCGAAGACTGCGGCCTGCGGTTGAAAGGATCGGCCTTTTAACCCTTCGGAAACGACGTAACCCTCCGGAAACGACAAACTAAAAACACGACGATGAATCATTTTGCCATCTATACTCAATGGGATATTGAGCCGGTCGAAGGGCGGGGGTGCAAGCTGTGGGACCGCCACGGCGTAGAATACCTCGATCTGTACGGCGGCCATGCGGTGCTCTCCGTCGGACACGGGCATCCGACTTATGTGGAGGCCATCGGCCGCCAGCTGGCGGCCTTGGGATTTTATTCCAACGCCGTCAAAAATACGCTACAGGAACGGCTGGCGGAGCGCTTGGGCGTCCTCAGCGGGTATCCGCACTATGCCCTGTTTCTGTGCAACTCGGGCGCAGAGGCCAATGAAAACGCCCTGAAAATGGCCTCCTTCCATACCGGCAAACAAAAAATGATCGCCTTCCGCGGCGCCTTCCACGGACGCACCTCCGGCGCGGTAGCCGTTACCGACAATCCGGCCATCGTAGCGCCGTTTAACCGTACGGAAAATGTCGTCTTCCTTCCGCTCAACGACCGCGAGGCCGTCGAACGGGCGCTGGCCTCCGGCGCCTATGCCGGCGTCATTATCGAAGGCATTCAGGGCGTCGCCGGCATTATCCCGCCGGACGACGATTTCCTCCGCGACCTCCGAACGCTATGCTCGAAATACGCCGCCGCGCTGATCCTCGACGAAGTGCAAAGCGGCTACGGACGCACCGGCAAATTCTTTGCCCACCAGTATGCCGGCGTCGAACCCGACCTCATTACCGTGGCCAAAGGGATGGGCAACGGCTTTCCGGTGGCCGGCGTGCTGATTGCGCCCTCCTTCAAACCCGTCGAGGGGATGCTGGGCAGCACGTTTGGCGGCAACCACTTGGCCTGCGCCGCCGCGCTGGCGGTGCTGGAGATCATCGAACACGAAGGGCTGATAGCCCGTGCCGCCGCGCTGGGACGGTTTGTCGGCGAACGCTTAGCCCCGCTGGACGCCGTTCGGGAATTGCGCGGACGCGGATTGATGATCGGGATCGAACTGAAACCCGAAAAAGCCGGCCTCCGCCCAAGAATACTAAACGACTACCGAATATTTACCGGCTCGGCGGGCGCCCACGTGATCCGCCTGCTGCCGCCGCTCACGGTGGCCGAAGAGGAATTGCAGCAGCTAATCGACGCGCTGACCGCCATGGACTCGCCACAATCCTGAGGAATAGTTCACCCCCATTTATCCGAAAGCCCTACGCACATTCATTTGTCGAACAGGGGCGACCGACTCTCCTGTATCGACAGCCGGGAAAAATTCGCACGAAAATCGGCATAAAGGCGCCCGCCTTTACGCCGGTTTTTGTCCCTCAGGCCATGGAAGCCATCGACCGGCGACGCACCCTGTTTATTTTATTTAGTATAACTAAAAAGTGTATAATTACAAAAAAGATTGTATCTTTGCCCCGTATTAATTTAATGCGTTTAATGTACTAAATAAGCGTGTGATTGAGCTTAAAGGCTCATGAGCCGGAGCAATCCGGCTCTTTTATTTTTATAAAGTGCGTATATTTGCAAAAATTTAAAATCAACTATTATACACGACACAGCCGATGCAACAATTTACCTCCGTATACGACCTGCGCTCCCTTCCGGCGGCGCTGGCACAGGCCAAAGAAGTCAAAGCCCGCCCGTTTGCCGACCGGCGGCTTGGCGAAAATAAGACGCTGTTGATGGTGTTCTTCAACGCCAGTTTGCGTACGCGCCTGAGCACGCAAAAAGCGGCGCTCAATCTTGGGATGAACGTCATCGTGCTCGATATTAATCAGGGCGCATGGAAATTAGAAACCGAACGCGGCGTGGTGATGGACGGCGACAAGCCGGAGCATATTCTGGAAGCCATTCCCGTGATGGGCTGCTACTGCGATCTGATCGGCGTACGCGCCTTTGCCGGCCTGCACAGCCGCGACGACGACTACCGCGAAGCAATTCTCAACCAGTTTATCCGCTACGCCGGGAAGCCGGTGTTTTCCATGGAGGGCGCTACGCGACACCCGCTGCAAAGTTTTGCCGACCTGATCACCATCGAGGAATACAAACGGACGCCTGCGCCCAAGGTGCTGCTTACCTGGGCGCCCCATCCTAACGCTTTGCCGCAGGCGGTGGCCAACTCGTTTTCCGAATGGATACTCAAAGCCGGCTACGAACTGGTGATTACGCACCCCGAAGGCTACGAATTAGCCCCGGCGTTTGTAGAGGGCGCCACGATTGAATACGACGTCGAAAAAGCCTACAGCGGGGTCGATTTTGTATATGCGAAGAACTGGTCGGTCTATGCCGGCGACCAGTACGGGAAGGTGCTCCATACCGACCGCCGCTGGACTGTCGACCGCCGCAAAATGGCGCTGACTCGCGACGCTTTTTTTATGCACTGCCTGCCGGTCCGTCGCAATATGATTGTAACCGACGAGGTGATCGAATCGCCGGCGTCGATTGTAATTCCGGAAGCGGCCAACAGGGTGGTGGCGGCGCAGGTGGTGTTGAAGAGCATGCTGTGGTAGGCGCCGATTAGCCCGGCAGCAAGTCCGGCGGGTCGTCGTGGTAGCGGGCGGGGCTGTTTTTATTGACAAATTGCGGGGGCGCGTCCTCTTTTTCGTCGGCGGTGCGGGGATAGCTTTTGCGCGGCAACTCGTCGTCGGTTTCGATGAATGTGAGGCGCAGTGCGCGGTTGTGGCGGACGTCGAACATATAAAAGAGCGTTGTTTCCTTCCGGGCGATTAATTGGTCGATTGTTACGGCGTCCATCGAACCGTTTCCGAAATCGAACAGGCCATATTTATTCCGAGTTTTGCCGTTCTTGTCTTTTATCTGAAAGAAAACGACCTGATCGGGCGCATAGCTTAAGTCGCTTACAATATGTTCGTGCAGATCGTACAGGGTGTGTTCGCCCTGTAGTTCGTAGAGGCGGAAAAAATCCTTGAGGGGGTCGAATGTTAATTTAAATCGGTATATCATCATTTGTCGGGTTAACGACCGTATCCGGCGGGGCCGGATTGCGTCGGGGTTTTAGTGCATGGTGTTATCGTCATTTTTTAGTTTACCGTATTCTTTTCATTTAGCCAGCGCATCGTATCCGTTCCGTCGGCATAGTCGTGCAAGGCCGGACGCTGCGCCATGCCAAAGGTACAAAATTTATTGGTAACAAGCCGGCCGGCCACGACGCATTGCAACTGTTCGCTTTGTCGCCCGATCATTTCAAGCGCATCGTTCGGGCGGCGGTAATAGCTGTAATGCACGACCGCCGGCGGGGCGTGCAGCGTAGGGTCTTCGCACAATACGACCGACTCCGCATCGACGAACGATTGTCGGTCTATCGTCAGGATCGCTTTCCGGTAGCGGTAGAGATGGTCGTAGCCGGCGTGCCGCCGTACGTCGGCGCGGGCGGCGAGGGCGGCGGTCAGGGGTTGCAGGTCGTAGCCTTCGGGGATGTAGAGCAGGGATACATTTCGGCATCCGAAGCCGAAATAGGCGAGAATGTCGTCGGTCAACGCCTGCCATTGGGCGGGCGTTTCGTGGCCGGTAAGCAGGGCGGCGCTTCGCCGGTTATGGCGTATCAGCGTCCGCATCGTCGGGCTATGGGCGCGGGCGAGCGAGGCGACAAGCGTTTCAAAATGCCGCGCCGTGGCGTCCGAGCCGGTGGCTATGAGCGCGTGCAGGGCGTCGAGCGACAGGGCGTCGACAAAGGTAATACGGCGGCGCCATTCCGGGTTGATTTCCGTCAGCAGTCCTGCCAGCGCCGGCAATAAGAAGGGGTCTTTGTGCGACAACTTCCCGGTGAACAGGTTCCCGGAAGCCAGTACGCATAAAAAATCGTGAAAACCGGCCAGCGGAATATTGCCGGCCATCACCACGCCGGTTTGTTTTGGCGTGGTCGCTACGGGGTAGGGCAGCAGCCACCGCGCCAGCTTCGGCGCGTCGAGCATGTCGTCGGCAATCGCCGTCAGCATCGTTCGGACGGTCGCTTCCGTAAACCAGCTATTGGCCGCTATGCTCTTTTGCACGGCGACGGCGAGCGGCGGGCAGCGGTCGCTACGGCGTAAATAGTCCGTGATACGGCGTCCCATGGCTGCAAAGTCGCGGATAACGGTTTCGTGTTTCATACGAATACGGTAGTCGGCGGTTGGGGAGGCGCCTTTTCTGCCGCTCCCTCGCCGGTTATTTTACGAGCGTCATTTCGTCGATCAGGTGCGTGGCGCCCGCAAATTTATCAATGATAAAGAGCACATAGCGGATATCGACATTAATACATCGTTGCAGGGTGGGTTCAAAGGCAATATCGCCGCTCATGGCTTCCCAGTTGCCGTCGAAGGCGACGCCAATAAGCTCGCCTCGGGCGTTGATCACCGGGCTGCCCGAGTTGCCGCCGGTAATGTCACCGGTAAAGATAAAGTTGACGGGCATTTCCCCGTTCTCGCCATAGGGGGCGAAGTCGCCGGCGCGGTACAGCGCTTTCAGTTTCTCGGGGACTACAAATTCCCAATTGTCGGGGTCTTCCTTTTCCATGACGCCTTTCAGGGTGGTACGGTAGTCGTTGATCACGCCGTCGGCAGGCTGGTAGCTTTTCACCTGTCCGTAGGTAAGCCGCATCGTAAAGTTGGCTTCGGGATACAGGGGGCGGGCGGGGTTCATTTCCATCAGGCCGGCCATATAGAGGCGGGTTCCTTTGTTGAGCTGTTCGTTGTAGGGCGCTGTTTCGTTGCGCAGGGACTGTTCTTTTTTCGAGATAGCCAATGCCAGCCTAAAGACCGGGTCGTTTTCCAGCGCTTTGACGGTGGTCCGTGCATTTTCCAGCACGGTTTTCAGTCGATGGCTGTCGGTCATCACCGTGTGTTTGAAAAGGGCGCTTGTAAATCGATCGAAGTGGCCACCGTATTTCTTTTTTACGGACAGGAACAGCTCGTCGCTATGCGGCGCATCCATTTCGGCATACAGTTGAAACATCGCGGCCGATATTTTTTTATCGGTCGGGGCGTGGTAGTCCTTAAAAAATGACGCTATCCGTTTCGGGAAGGCGTTATACATGTTGGCGATCTGTAGAGAGTCGCGGGCGTCTTTAGCGGGGCGTTTCAACAGGTTGTAATAGTTGACGAACGTCTGTGCGAAGCCAACGATTTCCGAACCCCTGCTCAGGCATTCGTTGAGGATGATCAGCGAGCGCTGCCCTTCTTTGCGGCCTTCTACCGCCCGACGGATTAAGTCGGGCGCATCGCCGTAGCGCGACGCCCGCTGCGGGTCGGCGCTCGCCCATTCGGCAAACGACGCCTCCTGAGCGCGTTTGCGATCGATAATGCCCAATTTCTGTAGCGCGCGGTTCATCCCGATAGCATTTTTCCAGTAGTTACTCGAACCGGCATACTTCGAGGCATACTGGATACGCACCTGCCGGTCGGCCAGCATGTCGTCCATCATTAGTTCCTGCCGGACGCCGCGGATTTTAATGCGCAGGCTGTTCGACACGTTGATGCGCTCGTCGACCTGCCACGACGTATAATAACGCGCGGTGCTGCCCGGGTAGCCCATCACCATGGCAAAATCGTCGGACCGTATGCCGGCCAGCGAAATGGGGAAATAGTGTTTGGGGGTATAGGGGACGTTGTCGGGCGAATACTCGGCGGGGTTGCCGTCCTTGTCGGCATAGATGCGAAAGAGCGAGAAGTCGCCCGTATGACGCGGCCACATCCAGTTGTCCGTGTCGGCGCCAAACTTCCCGATAGACGATGGCGGCGCCCCCACAAACCGCACATCCGGATAGGTCGTGTAGACGATCTTATAAAAAGCGTTGCCGTAGAAAAAAGGCTGCACGATGACGCGGCGGTATTGGCTTTCTGCGTCGGACCGCGTTATTTGTTTAATCAGTTCATCCGTTTTCGTCTGTCGTTCTTTTTCGGTAGCGAGCGCATTCAGGACGGGGATAAACTGGTCGCTCACGTCGGTAATCTCCTCGAGGAAATAGACCGACAGGCCGGGCGTAGGGATTTCGTCGGACGGCGTCGGCGCCCAGAAGCCGTCCTGTAGGTAATCGTGTTCCACGCTGCTATGTTGCTGGATATAGCTGTATCCGCAATGGTGATTGGTCAGCAGCAGCCCCCGGTCGGAAATAAGTTCGCCGGTACATCCGCCGTTGAAAATCACCACTGCATCCTTCAGGCTGGAGCCGTTGATACTGTATAGTTGCTCGGCAGTCAGCACAAGGCCTTTGTCGTGCATATCCTGCATGGTAAGCCGTTCGATAAGCGGCAGCAGCCACATTCCCTCGTCCGCGCGTACCGGAAAGGTCGCCACCAACGACCATACTGCAATAAGAAAATACTGTTTTTTCATCCTTCATTTAAAATATATACAAAGGTAAAAATAAAATTGAACGTAAGCCACAGGCCAACGGGGCAATGAACAATGAATAATGAACAATGGCCTGCGGGGGCGCCGTTGGCCGTAGACCATCCACCGCCATAGAAAACAACACGCCCCCCATCCTCACCCATTGTCCGTAGGACATAAATCCCCTGACGGGGAAATGCGCTCCGCAGGGGCCTCTCTCTGTGTCCCTCTGTGCAACCTCCGTGTCCTCTGTGCAAGAAAAAGGGAACACAGAGCGCACAGAGCTACACAGAGAGCCGTTGGCGAACCATTGGCCGTAGGCCATCCATAGCAATAGAAAACAACACGCCCCCCATCCCCTCACCCGTTGTCCGTAGGACATAAATCCCCTGACGGGGAATGGGCTGCGCGAGCGACCCATGCTATTGATATGGATGGCCTCCGGCCAACGTTCCATTGCGCGCCGCCGACGGCAATGGTTCATTGTTTATTTTCCCCATTAAAAAAAACACGTTTTTTGAAAATAGTTTGTGGGAATACT
>JAIRMW010000013.1 GCA_031258415.1 Prevotellaceae bacterium | reverse complement strand
GGCGTAAGGGTTTCGTCGAGCACCCATCTGTAGTGCGCCGCGCCGATGGATTCGGCCTGCAAGGTAAGGCTGTCGCCCGCACAGAAGGCAAGGCGGCCATCCGTCGTCCAGACGTTCGGTTTGGTCGGGCGCGGATTGACCACCACCCGTATGTCCTGCGTATTAGTACAGCCTTGTGAATTTAAGGTGTAGCGGTAGGTTACCGTAACCGGCACATGCAGGTTGTTTTCCAATATTTCGTATATATCGCCCACGCCGGCGCTGGACGTTTGCCCGTTGGCGTCGAGGATGCCTGTGGCCGGCAGGCGCCGCCACGAGAAGGTCGCATCCGGCACGGTGGCCGTCGGCGCGTAGGTAAACGTTTCGTGACTACAGACAGCCGCCGGCGCCAAGGACGAGGTCAGGGATAATTGAGGCAGCACGATTACGGTCAGTTGCGCCGTGGCGAGGCAACTATTGCGCGTGGTATAAATAGTATAGGTAACCTCCACGGGCTGCGCGGTGGTATTGGTTACCACTTCCTGTACAAAACCAACCCCCGACGCCGGCGCTCCGCCATTGATTCCGGGTGTGCCCGTTCGCGTCCATGACATGCCGGCGCCATCTACGACCGGCGGCTCGTAGCGGTAGACGTCGCCGGAGCAGACGGAGTCGGGGTCGATGCCGTAGACCCGAATATCGTCTATCCACAAAATATCCTTATCGAGCGAGATATGCCGGAAGGCAATATATACGGTCTGGCCGGCGTAGGCCGCTAAATCGACCTCATGGTTCGTCCATTCGGGCTCTTCGGCGGTTACGGACAACAAAACCGTATTAAACGCGGCGACGCCCGGCGTATTGGTCGTCGTAGAAATGCGCACTTCATAATCTTCCCGGAAGTTGAAGGCATTCGACCCGGCGCGCCAAGTCAGGCGGGCGTCGATGCTAAGGTCGATCGCGGGCGTGATCCACCACCGGTCTACCTGCTCCGGCGGGTAGCTTACATACGAGTTGCTCAGGAGGGCGTAATTGCTGTCCAGCATTTGGGTGATCCACCATATTTCAGCGACTGTAAAGAGCTCGTAGGGCCAGCCCTGGTTCGCGGCGGATTGGTTCACCGTGGCGTTATCGAAAATTTGCTGCGTGTAATCGCATACGCTCGCGGGGTCAAAATCCTCGTCGAAGAGGAGGGTCTGCGTATTGGCGAGACATTTGGTCGTTGTCGTGCGGGTATTATCGCCCGGATTGGCGTCGCCGGTCGTATCGATGGCGGCCGTATCGATGGCGGCCGTAATCGTATAGACGCCCGGCGCCGACAGGTTCACCTGCTCAAAGACCACCGTCCGTTCCTCCAGCACCGCCAGCGGGTCGATAGCCTGCCGGTACTCGACGCAGTTGGCCGTCAGGATAACGGTTACATTGCCGGCGGGCTGCCCGCCCATATTCTTCACGTTCACCGTAACGGTTTCGGCGGTGGTCAGTTTGCCGACAGGCGGGGGCGTAACGCCTGTAACGCGCAGGTCGCGCGCCGCCGGCGTGAAGCACCTGACGTCGGCTTCCCAGCCGGCAGCGGCGACGCCCCTGTTTTTATGGAAGACAAACGTCAGCGCCCCGTCGAGGCTTTCGGATTGGAACGTAAGCGGCATTTGCGCGTTCATGTCGCCGCACAGCGCCGCAATCAAATGCGAACGGTCGGCGACAGCGCCGTCGTAGACATACAGCGTATCGCCGCCGGCCGCCACGGTGTAGCCGCCGGCGCCCGGGAACGTATAGCTGCCGGGCAGGCTTAACGAAAGGCTGACAAAGTCGACCTTGATCCGGGCGCCGGGGAGTTCCGGGAAGAAGGTCATCGTTTGGGTTTCCCGGTACACCGGGTTGGCGCTGGCCGCGTAGTTGGCCGTGCCGCCGTCGTCGTAGAACCGGATGTCGCAGCCGGTAACCGGCGAGCCGGAGCCCATGGTCGCCGTACTGCCGGTATTGACGACCGTGATTGCCATGGTGTCGTTGCCGGCGTAGCTGTCGCCCGGAAGGGAGACGACCGCTACGACCTGATACGACTGTTCGGCCGACAGGTCGAGCGTGGCCGCAAACGTATGCTGATAGGTAGCCGACGGCGCTATGTCGACTGTTATCGGCTCGACGGCGATCACGACGCCGTCGAGCGCGATGCTCACGACGACGCCGGACGAGGCAAGGATCGGTTCGATGCCTTTGTTGCGGATGATCACCGACGTCGGCTCCTGAGCGTCGCGGCTGGCGCCTGTTTCCGGGTTGATGATGGCTTCGACCGCCGCATCGACCTCGAACAGCTCTTCTATCCGAACATTGTCTATCGACACGGCATGAGCATAGTTGCCTTCATACCGGAAGCCGATATAAATCTGTTGGCCTGCATAGGCCGTCAGCGACACCTTGACTTCCGTCCATTCGTGATTAACAGGCGTGGTAGCGGGGCTCCAGAGCTCGACGGTAAAATCGGCGGCGGCGTCGTTGCCGGTAGTGGAAAGCCATACGCTGTTTTTGCCATACGCAGCGTCTGTCTGGTTGCGCGTCCAGAACGACAGCTCGTAGGAACCCGACGCGGGGAGGACTATCGCCGGCGTGATCAGCCAGTCGTTATAGTTGCTGTTGCCCCACATGTGGTAGGCGGCGCCGGTGCCGAAAACAAATTCCGGGTCGTTGCCCTCGCCCGACGACGGGACGCGCCGCCAGCCCGACGTGCCGCCGGGGTATTGCGCCGTCCAGCAGGCGGGCAGGGTCAACCCGGAGGTACCCTCAAAATCTTCGAGCCAGGGGAAAGCAACCACCGTCCCGCAGAACGACGACGTAGCCGTAGCGCCGGCGCCGTCGTTGTTCGCCCCATAGATCGTATAGGTGGCCGACGTAGCCGTCGTATTATCCGTCCACGAGGCGGGCTGGCCGATGGCGGCGGTCGCGTTGTAGGAGTAGACGATCGCGCCGTTGCGTTCGATGAAGACGGTCAATTCCGTCAGCGGAACGCCGGAGGCGGTAAGAGCAGGGTTCGTCCAACTCAACTCGACGGCGGTCGCCGTGCGCCGCGTCGCGGTAAACGACGTCGGCGCCTCCGGCGTATCGGGCAGCTTATAGACGCTTATGTCGTCTACCGTCCACTGGTGGTTATTGGAGCCTCTGTAAAAGAATGCAAGGTATATCGTTTTCCCTGCATAGGCCGACAGATCAATCTTTATTTCACTCCACGCACTGTTAGCCGGCAGCGGCGACGACGGCGTCCATACCTCTGTGAAATCTGCGGGATCGGTACCTGTCTCCGAAATCAGCACGCTGCTTCTGGCGTTGCCGGTATAGTAAGTTACATCCCTGAGTTGCGACCAGAACGATAATTCGTAAACGCCCGTGCTCGGAATTTGAAGCGGGCGGGAAACGAGCCAGTCTTCGATACCTATACCGGAATAACCATGGTTTGCCGCATGTGTCCCGCTGTATCCGGCATAGGCTCCTGTTCGGAGTTCCCAGTTTCCGTACGTACCGAATTCCGTCCAGCAGGCAGGCGGGAAGGAGGCGTCTTCGAAGCCTTCCGTCCACGGGAAATAGGTAACCGGGTCGGCACAGGTTTGCATGAGGAATGTCGAGCCCGCGGCGCCGCAACTTCGGCCGACGCCATTGTGAGCCGTGAGCATCCAGAAGTATTCGTTGTAGGGCAGCGGCAGGGTAATCGAATAGCCGAAAATAGGCGGCGACTGGTAAAAAACGTAGCCGCCGATGTGCAATGTAAGGCTGTAGTACGTCGCCTCGCCTTCCCAGTAGAAAGTGGCGCTCTCCACCCCGGGATTCACCCGCAGGTTGTACGCATGGCCGCAATCGTCGACGGCAAACAGCAGGCGGATGGCCGCCGCGCCGTAGCCGCCGGTAATCGCCGTCAGCCCGGTACCGCTCGCAAGTTTGGAATACGACTGTTTGGCGGCGTTCCCGTCGAACACCAACGGCGTAGTAGCGGCAGGACTTGTGTATGTCGACGTTTGCCGCAGGCCGATATAATAGCTTCCCGGAGACAGATAGGTCGGCGTAAAATTCACGGTAGTCCAGCCGGCCGTATTGCCGCCTGCTTTGACCCGCCCGGCGCGTTCCATCACCGGCGTGGGGTCGACGGTCGTCGCATTGATCAGCCGGTAGACGGCCACCGTATAGGTCGTCGGCGAGGAGGAGGACCCCAGCGCCACCATTGCCGCCGACAGCGTATCGCCGGCGGTCAGGTGATAGACGACGCCCTGCATCGTCGTCGTCGCGGCGGAGCGGGTCGTCGCCGTAAAGTTCGCAATATCGTCGAGCGCATAGAGATTGTGGGTGCCTTCAAAGGCGTAGTCAAACGACGCGAGCGACGCATCGTCTTCGGCGCCGTCGGCGCTAACGGTCGCCCGGAGGCGGTTCGCCCCGACGACGGCGGTAACGGGCAGGGTCATATCGCCCGTCACGGCGCCCGGCGACAGCGTACCCACCGGCGTCGTCGACCCCTGCACGACGTTGTTCACCGTCGCCGACAGGACGACGTTCGTCCGCGTGGCCGCCCCCGCGTTTTGCGCTTTAGCCGTCACCGACGTAAACTGCGGAACCGGTATCCGCGAATAGGGCGTCGTCGGGTACACCGGCTGTATCTTTAAAAAATGGGCTAATGGCTCTGCGACCTTCACGTCGTCGAGCACCCACACATGGGCATTATTCCCTTGATATCTGAACGCAATATAAATCGTTTGCCCGGCGTATGCCGACAGGTCGAGCTTCACTTCCTCCCATATATTCCCGACCATGGGTATCGAGGGCGTCCATACCTCCGTAAAATCGGCGGGAGCCGTGCCGGTAGTGGAAATGCACACGCTGTTTTTATTATAATAGGGTAAGTCTCTTGTCATCGTCCAAAACGACAGTTCAAATACGCCGCCGGAAGGAATAGCAAGGGGGGTGGTAATTAAAAAGTCGATGCTGAGGCCGGAGCTGAAACTTCGATAGGCCGCCCGCGACCCCGAATGGAAATACGAGGTGTAGGAAGCCCATCTTGCGGCGCCGGATTCCGCAACACTGATCCACCCCGCCGGCGGCACGCCTCCTTCAAAGCCTTCATTTAACAGGACGATCGGGTCGCCCTGCGCGACGGGGTCGGCTACCGGCGTAACGCCGGCGCCACCGCCGGCGGTGGCGCCGGATAACGATTGACGGGCTGAAGCAGCGGCGCCCGTTACCTGTGCGGGCTGGGCCTGTAGCGCGATGGCCGCGCCTGCGAATACTAAGACAGTAAAAAATAAAAATCTCATGATGTATTTGAATTTTAAATTATTAAAAATTTTATATGTGTAAAATAGCCTACAAAGGTATCTCTTTTTTTTCATTATTCCTATAGCGTCCGCTCGTCGCCCGGTTTTTTTTAATCCCGTCCGGCGCGGCAGCCGGATTACCCGAACGGGCATTCGTTTTATACCCCCCTGTCGGAAATGCGCGGTGGCGCTCGTCGTCGTCGCGTCGCTTCGCACGCCGCCGGGCGATGATCGGCGGGCATGAAAAGGGGAATACTCAGTCCTTGTCCGGGGCTACAGGGCGTATGCCCGTCTTTGAACGGCGCGCCTCCGCCGAGCGAACGAACACGGACAACTATTAAAAACAGTCTCCCGTCATTCGACAAATGACACGTGTCATTGTCTTAATGACACGTGTCATCATCTTAATGACACGTGTCATCGTCTTAATGACACGTGTCATCGTCTTAATGACACATGTCATTGTCTTAATGACACGTGTCATCGTCTTAATGACACGAGACATTGTCTTAATGACACGTGTCATCGTCTTAATGACACGAGACATTGTCTTAATGACACGTGTCATTGTCTTAATGACACGAGACATTGTCTTAATGACACGAGACATCGTCAATGAACAATGAATAATGAATAATTGGCCGGAGGCCATCCATAGCAATAGAAAACGGGACGCCCCCCATCCTCCCCCATTGGCCGTAGGCCATAAATCACCAGGGGGAATGGGCTGCGCGGGCGACCCATTCTATTGATATGAATGGCCTCCGGCCAACGTTCCATTGCGCATCATGGCAAGCGTCGCCGCCGCAGGCCATTATTCATTGTTCATTAACCATTATTCATTAACCATTAACCATTGGCCCCCGCCGCCCACCTTATTTCCATCTTATTTAAAAAACAAAACAACGGTAGTAGACGAGCAGCCCCACCCCTCCCCGAACCTTATTACCTTATTTCAATAAAACAGCGAGCAATGATTGCCGGCGGTTTTAACCGCCGGTGAACAGTTGAGGACGCTCTCTATTCGCGGGGCTTTAGCCCCCGCATCGACAGTCCGGCTAAAGCCCCCAATAGATTTGGTTCTCCTTTTTTGTCCGTCGGCTGAAGCCGACGGCAATTATTCATTATTCGTTGTCATTGAAATAAGGTAATAAGGTTCGGGGAGGGGTGGGGCTGCTCGTCTACTACCGTTGTTTTGTTTTTTAAATAAGGTGGAAATAAGGTTAGCGGCCATGCGACGTGCGATGTTTCGACATGCGACATGCGACATGCGACGTGCGCCATGCGACATGCGCTGCCGTCATTGCGAGCGCAGCTACGCCATTGGGGGGTTATTCATATTTAACCCTCCGGGTTGAGTGGGGGTGATGGTGGAGTATGCTCAATCCGCAAGCTGAAGCAACCGGTTAATAAAGTGGCGTCCCTCCGGGGCGACGACAAGCGAGGCGTCCCCGCAAGGGATGCCCATATCAAGTACCTCATGCAAATTTCGCTACCCGCCACAAAAAGGAGAGGCGTCGGCCCCGGGGTCGGTCGTTGTCGGAAGACGCCGGGGCGCCCGCATTTTTACGTTGTTTGGAAGACGCCGGTTTTTCCCGTACCTTTGAGGCCTCAAATTACTGATTTATGCGTGCAATCTCAATTATTCCGTTACTCATTCTGTGCCTTTCGTGCACGCCGCGTCCGACGGCGTGGCAGGCAGGCGACCTGCTGTTCCAGTCGCTCGATTCCGACTTTGGCGGCGCTATCGAGGCGGTTACGGAAAGCGCCGGGGGCTATTCCTTTTCTCATGTAGGGATGCTGGCGCCCGACAGCGCCGGAGGGCTACAGGTCGTTGAAGCCATCGGTCGCGCCGTGCGGCTGACGCCGCTCGATTCGTTCCTGCAACGCAGCACCGTTACGGTGGCGGCGCGGGTCAAAGCCGACTACCGGCGCCTGACGCCCGCCGCTATCGCATTTGCCGTACGGCAAATCGGCACGCCCTACGACGAGGCCTATCTGTACGACAACGGGCGCTACTACTGCTCGGAACTGATCTACGACGCTTTCCTGTACGCCAATCACGGCCGTCCGTTTTTTACGCTCGAGCCGATGACGTTCAAAGCGCCCGGCGCCGACAGTTTCCCGACGGTATGGGTTCGTCATTACGAAGCGCTGGGCATGGCTATTCCCGAAGGCCAGCCGGGGTGCAATCCCGGCGGCCTGTCGCGATCGGATAAATTGGAATGGCTGTGTAGCGCGCCGCCCGGCCCCGACGACGGGCGCCGGGCGACGGCGAAAAAGCCCTGAGCCGACGCGCGGGCGGGGTTAATCCGCCGGGGCGCGGGCGGGCACGTTGGCGTCGGGCAGTTCGCAGGCCGCCGCTGCCGACAGGCCGGCAAGGTAGCCGGTGGAGAATGCGATTTGGAGGTTGTAGCCGCCGGTGTCGGCGTTCAGGTCGAGGGTTTCGCCGGCCCAAAAGAGGTTCTCTATCGTCCGCGAACGCATGGTCTTCGGGTCAATATCTTTCATCGATACGCCGCCGGCGGTTACGACCGCGCGGTCGTAACCGCCATAGCCCGCTACGGGAAATTCCCATTCGTGAAATGTGCGAACGAGCCGTGCGCGGTCGGACTCGGTCAGGCCGGCGAGTCCGGCGGCGTTTTTGGCGGACGTCAGTCGGGCTTGCGCCATAAACGGGGCTACGAGCGGCGCCGGCAGCCAGCGGCGCAGGGCTGCTGCGAGGGGGGCGGGCGCGTATTCGCGCTCTTCGCGCTCCAGCCGTCGGACGATCTGCCGGGGGCTTAACGCCGGCTTGAGGTTCAGCCGCAGGGCGACTTTTTTCTCCTGTCGCAGGGCGTCGACGGCCCGGAGGCTCAGGCGCAGGATCGTCGGGCCTTCGACGGCGGCGGCGGTGAAGGTCATCTCGCCGCCCTCTTCGCCGGCTTCCCGTCCGTCGATCAGGAGGGTCAGGGCGACGTTTCGCAGGGTGAGGGGCGCGGCGATGGCCGGGGGTTCGACTAAGGCAAGGGCGACCAGCGCCGGGCGTGTCGGGGTGATCGTATGTCCGGTGGTTTCAGCCCAGCGGTATCCGTCGCCGGTCGATCCGGTCGCCGGGTACGACAGGCCGCCGGTGGCGACGATCAAGGCGCGGGCGGCGATGATTTCCGTCCGGCGGTCGAGCCGGACTTCGACGGCAGTGGCTCTGCGGCGGTCGACGAGGAGTCGGGTAACTTCGGCGTGGCAGCGGATGGTAACGCCTTGCCGCTTTGTCCAGCGCACGAGGGCGTCGGCGACGTCCTGCGCCCGCGAGGAGCGGGGGAATATCCGGCGCCCCCGTTCTTCGATCAGCGGTACGCCGGCCTCTTCTTCCATAAAACGGATCAGGGCGGTGTTGGGAAAGTGCATAAAGGCAGGCCTGAAGCTGCGCGCCGCCGGGAAAATATGTGCTTCAAAGGCGCTCCAGTCGCCGGTGTTGGTGATATTGCAGCGTCCTTTGCCGGTGATGCGCAGTTTGCGTGCGGGTTTTTCCATTTTTTCGAGCAGCAACACGCGGCGCCCCCTGCGTGCGGCTTCGCCGGCGGCCAGCAGTCCTGCCGGCCCGGCGCCTGTGGTGATGATGTCGAACGGAGGCATGGGAAGGGTAAGGGAAACGGGCAGGCAGCTATACGTCTCCGGCGATTAGCCGACCATCCGGCGCATCCGTTCAAAGAAATTTCGGTCTTCCTTGCTGGGTTTCGGTTTGAAGCTGTCGGAGGCGTTTAATTTTTCCAGCAGTTTTTGCTCGTCTTTGGTCAGTTTTTTGGGAATCCAGACATTGACTTGCACCAGCATGTCGCCGGAGCCATAGCCCTGCACATTGGGCAGCCCTTTTCCCCGCAGACGCAGGATACGCCCCGACTGTGTGCCCGGTTCGATTTTGATTTTGGCTTTTCCGTCGATGAGCGGCACTTCGACGCTGTCGCCCATGATGGCTTGCCCGATGGAGATAAACAGCGAGTAGATCAAATCGCTTTCGTCGCGCTGGAAATGTTCGTGCGATTCTTCTTCAATTACGACCAACAGGTTGCCGTTGCTTCCGCCGCGTCGGGCGGCATTGCCCTTGCCGGCCACGTTGACCTGCATGCCCTGCTGCACGCCGGCGGGGATGGAGAAGGCGATTTCCTCGTCGCCCCGCACCACGCCTTTCCCCTCGCACTTGGGGCAGGGGTTGGTTACGATGGTGCCTTCGCCCTGACATCTGGGGCAGGGCGAGGATTGTTGTATGGTGCCGAAGACCGTTTGCGCGACTCGCATCACGACGCCCGACCCCCGGCAGGTCGTGCAGGTGGTGATCCCTCGTGCGTCCTTCGCGCCTTTTCCTCCGCATTCGCGACAGGCGACGGTTTTGGTGATTTTAAGTTTCTTCTCGACGCCCCGTGCAATTTCTTCCAGCGTCAGCTTGACGCGAATGCGAATATCCGACCCGCGTAGCGTCGGCTGCCGGTAGCTGCTGCTGCCGAAGCCCCACGAACTGAACATATCGCCGAAGCGCGAGAAAATATCGTCCATCGAGAATCCGCCGGCGTCGAATCCGCCTCCGGCCGCCCCTTGCATGCCGGCATGTCCGAACTGGTCGTAACGCGCCTTTTTGTCGGGGTTGCTCAGCACGTCGTAGGCTTCGGCGGCTTCTTTGAATTTCTCTTCCGCTTCCTTGTTGCCCGGATTTTTATCGGGATGATACTGGATCGCCTTTTGCCGGTATGCCTTTTTAATGTCATCGGCGCCGGACGATTTCGACACCCCTAAGACTTCATAGTAGTCGCGTTTGCTCATGTAATGTTGTGTATTGTGTAATGAAAAAGGAGGGGCTGCAACCGACAGCTACTCCTCCGTCGAACAGGCTCCATCGTGCTTATTCTCCCACGATCACTTTGGCAAACCGAATGACTTTGCCGTTGAGTGAGTAGCCGTTTTGAACCACTTCAATAATTTTGCCCCGTAAGGCCTTGTCGGTCGCCGGCATTTTGCCCACGGCTTCGTGCAGGTCGGTATCTAAGGCTAAGCCCTTGGCGTCGATCCGTTGCAAGCCCTGCGACTGCAAATAGGCGATCAGCTTGTCGTAAATCAGTTTGACGCCGGCGGTCAGGGCGTTATCGGCGTCGTCGGACGGCATGGCTTCCTGCGCCCGCTCAAAATCATCGACCACCGGCAACAAGCCGCTGATGACATTTTCGCCTGCCGTGAGCAGGATGTCCAACTTTTCGCGAGCGATCCGTTTGCGGAAATTATCGAACTCTGCCACTAAGCGCAGATACTTGTCATTGGTTTCTGCCAATTTTTCAGCTACGCTTAATTCGTCCGGCGCACATTCGGGAGTTGCTTCCGTGCCGGACGGATTTTCTACCGCCTCGCCGGCGGAGTCTATACCCTTTGCGTCGTTGTCAAAAGGGTGCTTTTCATTCTTTTTCATATATTCTTGATATTCGTTTATGGTGCTTGTTTTTTTAATGCGGGTTTGATACGGCAAAAAACTTGCCATGGAAAAAAAGCAGACAGAACGGCAGAATGCCGCACGGAGCGGAACGGGCCGGAGGCCGGCGGTCGGCGGTCGCCATCGGCTTAGAACCGCCACAGCCGCTCCAAGCGCTCCAGTTCTTTGTAGTCCGTCATGTCTACCTGATGCGGGACGATGGCGATATAGCCTTCCTTCAGGACGTTTTCGTCGGCGTCGGGCGCGTCGGGCTCATGGTTCACAAAGCTCCCGGTAAGCCAGTAATACGGATTGCCTGACGGGTCGATGCGCGTTTCGTACTCTTCCGACCATGCGCCTTTGGTCTGGCGGCAAAGGCGGATTCCTTTGATGGCGTCGGTCGGTCGATTGGGGATATTCACATTGAGAAACACCTGCGAAGCAAACGGGTGAGCCAGCGCTTGCGCGATAATCTTGGGAATATAGGCCTTGCAGGCCGAGAAGTCGGCTTTAAACGAATAGTCGGTCAGCGAAAAGCCAATGGAGGGCACCCCGTAGAGGACGCCTTCGGCCGCCGCCCCCAAGGTGCCGGAATAGATCACCGCTACCGACGTGTTCGAGCCGTGGTTGATGCCCGACGTCAGCAGGTCGGGCTTACGGTCGACAAAAATCGTATTCATCGCCAGCTTGACGCAGTCGGCCGGCGTGCCGCTACTGGCATAGACCGTCAGCCCCGGTTCGCTGCGCACTTCCCGCATGCGTATCGGCGTTTTTACCGTCAGGGCGCTCGACATCCCCGATTGCCCTTCTTCGGGCGCTACGACCGTAACCTCGCCGCAGACGCGCATGATCTCTATCAGCGCCGCCAGCCCCGGCGACAGGTATCCGTCATCGTTTGTAATAAAAATATGCATCTATATTGTTTTTGTTAATCGTTGTACAACCTTGAATTGATTAAAAAATTGTTTGGCAAACACGCGCAGCACCGTGTAGGCAGGGATGGCCACCAGCATCCCGATAATCCCGCCGATGCTGCCGGCAATCAAGATCACCAGAAATATTTCGAGCGGGTGGGAACGGACGCTTTTGGAAAAAATGAAGGGCTGCATAACGGCCGCATCAAGCGCCTGCGCCCCGATGTATACCGACGCCATCTTTATCATCACCGGAACTACGCCGGCGGAGAGCATCGTCCCGTCGATACTCATCAGGACGCCAATGACGACGCCGGTCAGCGAGGAGGCAATAGCGCCGATATAGGGGATGACGTTCAGTACGCCGGCCAGCGCCCCCAATACAATAGCCACCTGAAACGGCAGTCCGGCAATCAGCGTCAGTCCGGTGGTAACCAGCGTCGCCATGCAGCACATGTCGATGGCCAGCCCGATAAAATAGCGCGAAAGCAGCTGGTTGACCGATGTCAGCGCCGCCGACGCATGGGCTTCATGCCGGTCGGGAAACAGCAGCAGAACGCCCTGCGTAAACAAATCTTCTTCTTTCAAAAAGAAGAAGGTAATAAACGATACCGCAAACGCGCCCACAATAAAACTGATCAGCGTATTGGTTACCGATCCAAACATGGTAAGCACTGCTGTTTGGTCGAAGATCGACGTGAGTTCGTCGGCGATTGCCCCGCGCAGCGAAAACGAGGCGTCGACGCCCGGCACATACGCGATTAACCAAGCCTGCATGGCGTCTAACCAATGCCCCATGTCCGACAACGCCTGATCAATATTGATATTCGACAACTGATTGACCAGATCGACCACCGCCGGAAGCAGGAAATAGAAACAGGCGATACACACGCCCCACATGCCCAACAGCACCGCCGCCGCCGCCGCCGTACGCGACAGCCTGCAACGCCGGACAGGCAGCCGGTCGAGCGCCCGCACCAGCGGTTTGCCTAATATCGACAGCACTACCGAGATAATGACATACGTGAGAATATTGCTGAAATACCATGCCGTAAAAGCGACGAGCGTTACGACTACCGCCATGATAATATACCGGGCGAGCTTGTTCATCGTAGCTCGGCAATGATGGTTTGCGTTGCTTTAACCTTGTCGCCGCACTGCACTTTAACGGTCGCGTCGAGAGGCAGGAAAATATCGACGCGCGATCCGAATTTGATAAACCCTGTTTCGCCGCCCTGTCGTACGTGGCCGCCTTCTTTGGCGTAGCATACAATCCGGCGGGCAATCAACCCCGCAATTTGCCGGAACAGGATCTTGTGCGCCCCCTGACTGACGACGATAGTGGTATGTTCGTTCTTCTCCGACGATTTCGGGTACCATGCGATCAGGTGTTTTCCGGCATGATAGCAATAATAGTCGACGGTTCCGCCAATCGGGTAGAAGTTGGCATGCATGTCGAATATCGACATAAACACGGATACCCGAATGCAGCGTGTTTTCAGGTACTCCGGTTCCTCTGTTTCATCGATTAGTACGACCGTTCCGTCGGCGGCCGAAAGCACCGCCTTGTCGCCTAAAACCGGCACGCGGGAAGGCACCCGGAAAAACCAGCAGATAAACAGCCAAAGGAGCACGGACGCTACGGCTCCGACTCCACAGCCCCAACCGAAGCCTGCGTAAATAGCAGCGAGGCCGTTCCCGATTGCTACAATCAGGAGGACAATACTAATGACGGCGTATCCTTCTTTATGAATTTTCATTTGTTTCTACCCGGATTTAAGTTAGACAAAGATCGGTTATAAAAATAGCCGTACATACGGCGGGAAATGCCAGCAGCGCCCCGTCGAAACGGTCGAGTACGCCGCCGTGTCCGGGCATCAGGCGGCCGGAATCTTTCACGCCCGCGCTCCGCTTCAGCATCGACTCAATTAAATCGCCAAACGCGCCGAATATGACAAGGAGCGCAGCGATCGCCGACATATATCCCATGCGGCAGGTAAACAGCCCCGTCAAGCAAAGGATGCCGCCGGCGAGGATGGCCGTAAACAGCCCGCCGGCCACCCCTTCCCATGTTTTTTTCGGCGAAATGGAGGGGAACAGGCGGTGGCGCCCATGTTGTCCGAACAACGAGCCGAAGACGTAGGCGCCCACGTCGGCGCTCCAAAGGATGATGAACAGTCCCAGCAGCAGGCGTCCGTCGTATTCCAGCGGCGGCTGGAAGTCGAATGTCGGGAATGCCGCTATACGCCCCGTCGAGGGCTGGCCGGTAAAAACCAGCAAATTTGTCATGGCCAGCGGCAACGCAATATATATATTGCCCAGCAGGGTGTAGGCAATCGCTTCAAACGGCTTGTCGCGCTTTTTATACAGTTGTCGGATAAACAAGGTAGCCCACAGCAGGAACAGCAGAAACAGGAAGGCCAACCCGACCGTGCGTGTATATTGCTCCGTCAGCAGGAAGGCCGCCCCCCACAGGCACACGCCGGCCAGTATGCCGATTGTTTTTTGCAGCCATTGTTTTTTGCCTAACGTCAAGGCGTAAAATTCGTATAGCATACTTATCAGCAGGAAAAGCATCAGGCAGGTATATGGTATTTCGCCGCCCAGCAGGCAGCCGGCCACGATGGCGACAAAAACGAGACTGCTAACAGTGCGTATGCGTAGATTTTTCATGCTGTGTGCAGGCGTTAAAAGATGCTTTGTTGCCCGTCGGAGGGAGGGGTTTCTTTGGCTTTTGCCGGCGCCTCTTTGTCTCCTTTTTCCTTCTTTCCTTTTCCGGCCGGGCGCGGTTTATCGCTGTCGGCGGCAGTCGGGCGGTTGCCGAATAGCTGCACTAAATCTTCGGAGAAAATCACTTCCCGTTCGAGCAGCAGTTCGGCCAATTGAATAAACCCTTTGCGGTGTTTGGCCAAAATCGATTTGGCCCGTTTGTACGACGCATCAATCAACCGCTTGACTTCCGTATCGAGCAGTTCGGCTGTTTTTTCGCTGTACGGGTGTTTAAAGTTGTATTCTTGTTGTCCCGACGAGTCGTAGTAACTGATGTTTCCGATTTTATCGCTCATGCCGAAGTAGGCGACCATGGCGTAGGCCTGTTTGGTTACTTTTTCCAAGTCGTTGATGGCGCCGGTCGAAATTTTGTTGAAGGTCAGTTCTTCGGCCGCCCGACCGCCCAACGTAGCCGTCATTTCATCGAGGAGTTGTTCAAAGGTCGTTATTTGCCGTTCTTCGGGCAGGTACCAAGCCGCGCCCAGCGCTCGTCCGCGCGGGATAATCGTTACTTTCAGCAGCGGGTTGGCGTGTTCGAGCCACCAGCTAACGGTCGCATGTCCGGCTTCGTGGTAGGCAATAGTCCGTTTTTCCTCGGCGGAAATAATTTTGCTTTTACGCTCCAGCCCGCCGACGATCCGGTCGATGGCGTCGAGGAAATCCTGCTTGTCGATGTCCGCTTTATTTTTGCGGGCGGCAATCAGGGCGGCCTCGTTGCAGACGTTGGCAATATCGGCGCCGGAGAACCCGGGCGTTTGTTTGGCGAGGAAATCCACATCGAAGCCGGCAATCAGTTTCAGTCCCCGCAGGTGGACTTTAAAAATCTCGTAGCGTTCTTTCAATTCCGGCAAATCGACATGGATTTGGCGGTCGAAACGGCCGGCACGCATTAAGGCGCCGTCGAGCACGTCGGCGCGGTTGGTGGCGGCCAGCAGGATCACGCCGCTGTTCGAGCCGAAGCCGTCCATCTCGGTGAGCAGCTGGTTGAGGGTATTTTCGCGTTCGTCGTTCGACGTAAAACCGTTGTTCCGGCTGCGTGCACGCCCTACCGCATCGATTTCGTCGATGAATACAATGCAGGGCGCTTTTTCTTTGGCTTGCCGGAACAGGTCGCGCACCCGGGAGGCGCCCACGCCCACAAACATTTCGACAAAGTCGGAACCCGACATGGAGAAGAACGGCACGTCGGCCTCGCCGGCGACGGCTTTTGCCAGCAAGGTTTTCCCGGTGCCGGGAGGCCCGACGAGCAACGCTCCTTTCGGAATCTTCCCCCCAAGGTTGGTATATTTTTGCGGGTTCTTCAGAAAATCGACGATTTCCATCACTTCCACTTTCGCTTCTTCCAAGCCGGCGATGTCTTTAAAGGTTACTTTATTTTTATTATCCTTATCGAAAAGCTGCGCTTTGGAACGGCCTACCGAAAAGATGCCGCCGCCGCCGCCAAACGAGCCGCCGCCCATATTCCGCGTCATCCGACGGAAGAAGATAAACCAGATAAATACGAGTATCAGCGGGAACATCAGCCATTCCATGGCGCGGGCAAAATAGTTGTAGCGCGTGTCGGTTTCGATTTTGACTATCCGGTCGTCGGTACGTTCGCCGGCCTCGCACGCTTCGTTAAACGTTTCGACGGTTTTATAGACGGCAAATTCCGTTTGATTGATAAAAAAGAAATGGGGGCCGGTTTTCGGGGGCGTATTGCCCAGCCGGTCGGTATATTTTTCCAGTTTTTCTTTGCGGATAAATACTTCGATCCGGTCCTGATTGGTAATAATGGTCAGGCGTTCGACGTCGTTCTGGGGCAGCATCTGTTCCTTGACTTCCTGCCATTCGGTTTTAACGGGTTCAAAGCCGTTATAATTTAACCAGACATAAAGGAACGCCGCCCCCATCAGAAGATATATCCACAGGGGATTGAATCCTTTTTTCGGAGGGGTATTGGGGCGCGGGGGCTGGTTTTGCGGTTTATTGGGGGGTAGTGATCCGTTCATTAGTATTCTGCATTTTAGTCGGTATTTCATGATAAGTTTTACGCACCGCGTCGGCCCACAGGTCTTCGAGGCGGTAGAAGCGGCGGTACTCCGCCTGAAAGATATGCACCACCACGTCGGTATAGTCGAGAATAATCCAGAAGGCGTTTTCCTTCCCCTGCACGCGGCGCGGGTTCTCGTGCCGCTGTTCGTACATTTCTTTTTCCACGTTGTCGGCGATGGCCAGCACCTGTCGCGCAGACTGGCCGTGACCGATGACAAAATGGTCGCAAATCGTCGACTCCAGCGCCGAAAGGTCGAGCGAAAGGACGTCTTCCGCCTTTTTGTCGAGCATTGCCTGCGCCATCACGGCAACCGGCGCCGGTCGCGCGATTTCGTCTGCCGATGGCCTCCGGGAGGCCGCCCCCCGCTTTGTGCGGGACGCCCTGTCCGTCGTCTTTTCGCGGGTAGCCCTACCGGTTGTTTTCCCGTCGGACTGTTTGGCTTGTGCGGATTTTACCGTTGCGGTATTGGGTTTTTTAACCATTCAAAAATCAAAATCATTCATTATTATTGGCTCGCAAAGATAGGTTTTTTTTTAAAGGTACACAAACACCCCGCACAGCCCTCCAGGGCCGACGCATCTAAATTTTATTGTTGTTAAAGGAAAAAGTATTAACTTTCCGGGAAAAACATTTTATGGAAAGTCCCCTTACTTATTTGCTCCTTAAAATTCAAATACAGGTTTGATTATTAATAAAATAATGATAAAAAAGTTGTATATATTTGCAAGTTTTTGTAACTTTACGGCATACTATTTTGTAAAAAAAGACAACTATGACAGCAGGGTCGACGCATCTAATTTCTGATAATCTTTATCAGATACCTGTTGTCCCATCCTGCTTTGAGCCTTTTGCCTCTTACCCCGACCTTTGTCGTTTTGTCATTTTTTAACAGGTTCAGTGCGATCCTGTTGAGTAACGAATAGTTCT
>JAIRMW010000147.1 GCA_031258415.1 Prevotellaceae bacterium | reverse complement strand
ACAATGAACCATTGCCGGCGGCGGCGCGCAATGGAACGTTGGCCGGAGGCCATCCATATCAATAGCACGGGCGCCCCCTCGCGCAGCCCATTCCCCGTCAGGGGATTCATGGCCTACGGCCAATGGGAGGGGAAGGGGGAATGTTGTTTTCTATTGCTATGGATGGCCTACGGGCGACGTTCAACGGCTTCCGTCGGCTGAAGCCGAGGGCAATAGTAGCCGCGGGACTTTCCCCGACACTTATTATATATATAGTAGATGGCCGGACTAAAACGTCCACGATCGTTGGCCGCTCCTTTTTTGATCGGCGGTTGAAGCCGTTTTTTTAGTTTGACAAAAATGCGTGCTTTTGCGGAACGAGCATGCAGGATGACATAATATATACAGCGGAATGAAAAGATCACATAGTAGAAGAAGCGTTCGCGTTCATTCTTGCTTTCTAAAATGACCACTTCATATAAGCATCCTTGAATAAAGCAACGCTCATGAGAAATCGGGGGCTTTATTTATTATTTGGATGCACCGGTTGTGGTAAACCTCAGAAAGCAAGTACAAATTTAGTTCACGATTTTTTTTAACACGCCTCCCAGCGCATCCGCGCACCGTATTCCATCTATGGCCGACGAGGTGATACCGCCGGCGTACCCCGCCCCTTCGCCGCACGGGTAAAGGCGAGCTAATTGTAGATGTTGCAATGTGGCCGGGTTGCGCGGAATGCGCACCGGCGACGACGTACGCGATTCGATGGCCACCACCATCGCGCTGTCGCTTACATATCCCCGCATTTTTTTATCGAACAACCGGAAAGCCTGCTGTAAGCGGACGACAATAAACGTCGGCAGCCGTTCATGCAAAGGAGCGGCCACTACGCCCGCCAGATAAGAGGTTGTGCCTAACCGGGCGGACGGTTTTCCGTTTACAAAATCGAGCAATCGTTGCGCCGGCGCGGCTTGCGAGTGGTGGGCGGCGGCATACATCGCCCGCTCTGCCTGCTGCTGCAAGCGCAAGCCGGCCAATGCTCCATGCGCGGCAAACGCGCAGCAGTCCGCTTCGGTTACCTGCACTACAATGCCGGCATTCGCATACGGCGAGTTGCGCTGCGAGTTCGACATGCCATTGACCACCACGCTATCGCGCTCCGTAGTGGCCGGCACCATGATGCCGCCGGGACACATGCAAAACGAAAATACGCCCCGCTCGCCTGTTTGTACGGCCAGATTATATGTGGCGGGCGGCAGCAGGGAGCGGATGGCCGGGTCGGCGTCCGCGGCGGCGTGATTCCGGCGGCAGCACGCCGCAAGGCGCAGGGATTCGGCATACCGGCGGCCATACTGTATTTCGTTGATCAAATCCTGCGGATGCTCGACGCGCACGCCCATGGCAAACGGCTTTGCTTCGAGCAGCCACCCGCGACGGTCGAACAGTTCATACAGCTCGCGTGCCGAGTGGCCGGCGGCTAAGATCACCGCCGAGCCTTCGTGTGCTGCGCCGTGCCGGTCGATGACGCCGTGTACGGTATTCTTTTTTACAATCAAATCCGTTACACAGGTATTAAAGCGGTATTCGCCCCCGTGCGCTTCAATCGTTTTACGAATGTTGGCGATGATGGCCGGCAGTTTGTCCGTCCCGATGTGGGCGTGGGCGTCGATCAGGATGTCGGGATTTGCGCCGTGCGCGACAAGTTGTTGCAGGATGGCTGTTATATTGCCGCGTTTGTTGGAACGGGTATACAGTTTCCCGTCGGAAAAGGCGCCGGCGCCACCTTCGCCGAAGCACCAGTTGGAATCGGGATGAACGATATGTTCGCGCGATAGCTTGGCAATGTCATATTTGCGGGCCGACACGTCTTTCCCTCGCTCCAGAATGAGGGGACGCAGGCCATATTCTAATAATCTTAAAGCGGCAAACAAGCCTGCCGGCCCTGCACCGACGATAATGACCGGTTGATCCGACGTTTTTCGGGCGGGCCTATGTTTCGGGACGGGCGGCGAATGCAACGGCGATTCCGGCGTGTCGGGGTCTGTATATATCGCCATTTCCAGCCGATATTGCGGATGTCCGTGCCGGGCGTCGATGGAGCGGCGGAGCATTTGTATGCTTTTTATTTCCCCGGCGCCAACCAGTAATACTTTTGCCGCCGCCTGCTTGAGGGCGTCGGGCGAGGCGGCTGTTTCGGGCGAGACGGTTAAGGAAACAGTATATTTCAAACGTCAATAAACAGACAGGTTGCTGAAAAAAGGAAGAAGGGCAAAATCGTAACGAGACGATTACAATACATTATGTTTTCGCAAGATTGCCTGAATCTGGTCGATATTCAGACTTGTTATCGCTTGGATTTGCGCTAACGATAAACCGGCACGCTGGCTGCCAAGCACGATGGTTTCTAATGTCTCAGCACGCCCTTCGGCATGTCCTTTGGCCAGCCCCTCGGCTTTAGCGCAATCCATAAGCCCTTTTTCGGTGCGGATATGATCCCAATAGTGATCATAGACCGCCAGTTCTGTTTTTGTAAAAGCGCTTTCTTCGCATATCGTAAGGGCTTTGCTGATGGCCTGGTCGGTCAGGAGGTCGGAGGCGACGGTTTCCGTCAGGTCCTGTACTTCTTTGAGGAAGCGGAGCCAGAGAACGGCTATTTTCCGGTCGCTCCATTTTTCCGGTTTGAATTTTGGGAGTTCAACCAGTACAAATTCTAATCCTTCGATGATTTCGTCGGTACAGTATTTATTGATTGTTTGGTAGTGGTGATAAAATTCGTCTGTCCGGCGGTCGAAGACGTCATTGAGGATGCCGATCCCGTATACCGGCTGTAGGAGGTTGTAGCTTTCGTTTCGGGACAGTTGCCGCACGTAGGCTTTTGAGGCGTTAAATATCAGGCGGCGGTTGAACATTTCGCTCCAGAACATTTGCATTTCGACAATGAATTGCCGGCCGTGGTTGTCCCTGCATCGTACGTCGACGATGGAGTTTTTGCCAAGCGGGTTGTCGGGGACTTGCTCGGGGGGCAGGTACTCGACGTGCTCGATGAGCTGTTCGGGCGCTAAGGGCATTAGCGCGTTCAGGAAACTCATCAGCAGGTCGGGGTGTTCGCCGAATATTTTTTTAAAAACCAAGTCGTTTTTGGGGTCAAGATAGCGTGCCATAGTTATTCTTTTTATTGGATGATTTTGTTGGTACAAATGTACAAGATTTTTCGGACTTGCGGAAATGGGTGCGTTGTCGACCGGCGGCGGCGGCGTGCAGGGGCGTAGGGGCGTTTTTATTATTTAAAATAAAAGGCTATATTTGCAATGTTTTGAATATTGATAAGTCGTTTTGTATTTTCCCCAACCCACATGCGGCGTCACTGTTCGGTCTTTTTTATAGTTAAATTTTGTTAATGAAGAACGGGAAGTTTTATCATAGTGGATAAAAAACAGCTCGATAACAGCCAAATTATTACACGCCTCCGGGCAGGCGATGAACATTTTTTTGAAATCGTTTATAAAGCTTATTTTGCCGGGTTGTGTGCGTTTTCCTCTCAATATGTATCGTTGGAAGAAGCCAGGGAGATTGTGCAGGAGACGATGTTGTGGCTGTGGGAGAACAGGGCGGCGTTGATTCCCGAACTGTCGTTAAAGTCGTTGCTTTTTACGATTGTTAAACACAAGTCGCTAAATCGCGCCACGCAGGGGTCTACCCAAACGAAGGTGCGTCGCAAAATAGAAGAGAAATTCCGGTTGCAATTTGATGATCCTGATTTTTATTTAAGCAATGAGCTTATGGCGCTGTTCAGGGAGGCGCTACAGAAGTTGCCGGAGGCCTACCGGCAGGCTTTTGAGATGAACCGTTTTGAGGGATTAACGCATAAGGAAATTGCCGAGCGGCTACAGGTGTCGCCTCAAACGGTGAATTATCGAATCGGGCAGGCGCTGAAATGCCTGCGGAAGGAGTTGAAGGATTACCTGCCGCTGTCGCTGTTGCTTTTTGCCATGCTTCAGCGGTCGGGGGACGAGCATACGGGGATGTACCGTTCGTTTTTCAGCAGTATTAAGCATTTATTTTATTAGTGGTAGATGATTGTTTTTAAATTTGGAGGCGCTTCGGTGAAAGAGGCCGGGGCGGTCGAGAATGTGGCACGGTTGATTGCCCGTTATGCGCCTGCGCAGACGGTCGTTGTCGTATCGGCGATGGGGAAGACGACCAATGCGCTGGAGGGCGTTTTGCGGGCATGGTACGACGCGCCCGGCGAGCAGCCGCTGGAACGGCTGGCGGCCGTCCGGCACGATCATTTTGCGATGATGCGGCCGCTGTTTCCGGCGGCGCATCCTGTTTTCCCGGCAGTAGACGGCTGTTTTGAGTCGGTGGCGCGCCGGCTTGCGGAGCCGCCGTCCGGGCTGTTCGATTTTGAGTACGATCAGTTAGTCAGCGTGGGCGAGTGGCTTTCGACGACGATCGTGAGCGCGTATTTGAACGATAAGCAGCTGGCGACGCAGTGGTGCGATGCCCGCCGGCTGATTATAACCGACGACTGCTGGCGCGAGGCTCATGTGGATTGGGCGCTGACCGGCGAGGCGATCCGCGCACAGGCGGCGGCGCTGTTTGACGACCGGCGCGACGGGCGGCAGGTGCTCCTTACGCAGGGTTTTGTCGGCGGTACGCGCGATGGCCGGACGACGACGCTTGGGCGCGAGGGGTCGGACTATACGGCGGCTATTTTCAGCCATGTATTAGACGCCGAGAGGATGGTGGTATGGAAAGACGTGCCCGGCGTGCTGAATGCCGACCCGCATCTGTTTGCCGATCCGGTTTTGCTTCCCCGCATCAGCTATGGCGAGGCTATCGAACTGACTTACTACGGGGCTACGGTTATTCACCCGAAGACGATCAAGCCGTTGCAGAATAAAAAAATACCGTTGCATGTGCGGTCGTTCCTACAGCCGGAAGGCCCCGGCACGCTGATTTCCGACGAGGCGTCGGCGGATCCTGCCGTGCCGTCGTTTATTGTCAAGCGCGATCAGCGGCTGATCAGTATTGTGCCGAAGGATTTTTCGTTTATCGCCGAGCCGCATTTAAGCGTTATTTTTACGGCGTTTGCCGCCGCCGGCATTCGCATCAATATGATGCAGCATTCGGCGATCAGTTTTACCGCCTGCGTGTCGGACGACGACCGAAAGATCGGCCGGCTGTTCGATCAGCTCGCCCGGTCGTTTACGATCCGGTATAATACCGGTTTGTGCCTGTTTACGGTTCGCCACTGGACGCCCGACGCGATTGCGATGGCGACGGCCGGCCGGCGCGTGCTGCTGGAGCAGCGAAACCGGACGACCGTGCAACTCGTGATGACCGACAATCCCACTACTGAACCCCCGGCGCCGTAGCTGTCTGTCATTTTGTTGCTCCGACCGGCCATTTTGTCGCTCCGAGCGAGATCGACCTCGCTCGGAGCGACAAAATCGGCATTTCCGAAGGGGAAATTGGCATTTCCAAAGGGGCAAGGGTCATTTCCGAAGGGGCGGGGGGCATTTCCGAAGGGGTAGGGGTCGTTTCCGAAGGGGCGAGGGGCGACGACGTCCGGTCGGGCGCGTGTGGGGGCGGGCTGCCTGCGGGGCGGAGGTGGCGGGGCGGGAAAATTGACGAATAGGCACATCCATTTTTTGTATATTTTAAAATTCTTACTACCTTCGCTGGCACAAATCAAAAACAGAAGAGTATGCATATAGCAGTAGCAGGAAATATCGGGAGCGGGAAGACGACGCTGACGGGGCTTCTGGCGCGTCATTACGGCTGGCAGCCGAAGTTTGAGGATGTGGATGATAATCCGTATCTGTCTGATTTCTATAAGGACATGACCCGCTGGTCGTTCAACGTGCAAATTTATTTTTTAAATAAGCGTTTTGCGGGGATTGTCGAAATTCAGCGGTCGGGGGGCGTTATTATTCAGGATCGCACGATTTATGAAGATGCTCGCATTTTTGCTCCGAACCTGCATGCGATGGGGCTGATGACGATTCGCGATTTTGAGAATTATTCGTCGCTTTTCGATTTGATGATTTCACTGGTTCGTCCGCCGGATGTGCTGATCTATCTGCGGTCGTCGGTGCCTACGCTGGTGTATCAGATTCAGAAGCGCGGGCGCGATTATGAGAGCGGTATTCGTCTGGATTATCTGGCGCGGCTGAACGAGCTGTACGAGGCGTGGATTGCGACGTACAACGGGCGCAAGCTGATTGTCGATGTGGATACGGTGAAGTTTAGCGAGTCGCCGGAGGATTTGAGTCTGGTGATCGATAGGGTCGACGCGCAGCTTCACGGGCTGTTCTGAGCGCGGCGGCGGGGTTTATACGGTGGCGGCAAACTGTGCCAGAAATCGTACGTCGTTTTCAAAGTAGAGCCGCAGGTCGCGGACTTGCCATTTGAGCATGGCGATGCGTTCGACGCCCATTCCGAAGGCAAAGCCGGTGTATTTTTCAGGGTCGATCCGGCAGGTCGCCAGTACGTTCGGATCGACCATTCCACAGCCCATTATTTCAAGCCATCCGGTATGTTTGCAGATCGCGCATCCTTTGCCTCCGCAAATGTTGCAGCTGACGTCGACTTCGGCGCTCGGTTCGGTAAAGGGGAAGTAGGAGGGGCGGAGGCGGATTTTCGTGGCGTGGCCGAACATTTCCCGTGCAAAGTACAGGACGGCCTGTTTCAGGTCGGCAAATGATACGTTTTCGTCGATATACAGGCCTTCGACTTGGTGGAAGATGCAGTGTGCGCGGGCGGATACGGCTTCGTTGCGGAACACCCGTCCCGGGCAAATCACCCGGATGGGCGGCGGCTGCGATTCCATGACCCGCACCTGTACGGAGCTGGTATGCGTGCGCAGGAGCACGGGGTTGTTGCCCTGCCGGACAAAGAAGGTGTCCTGCATGTCGCGTGCCGGGTGTTCCGGGGGGAAGTTGAGGGCGGAGAAGACGTGCCAGTCGTCTTCGATTTCGGGGCCTTCGGCCAGTGTGTAGCCGGTGCGGGCGAAGATTTCGATGATTTCGGCGCGGACGGTCGAGATGGGGTGGCGTGCGCCAAACGGGTGAGGCTCGCCCGGCTGTGTATAGTCGTCGGCGACGGGGGCGGCTTCCTGCGTCAGGGCTGTGCGCAGCGACAGGAGTTTTTCCTGCGCGGCGTTTTTCAGGGCGTTGAGCGGCTGCCCAAGGTCGCGTTTCCGGTCGGCGGCAATGGTTTTAAATTCGTCGAAGAGCGCGGTAATGCAGCCTTTTTTTCCGATCCATTTGATGCGCAGTTCTTCGGCTTCCTGCAGGTTTTTAGCCGTCAGGTTTTCGAGTTCTCTTAAGAGGTGCTGGATTTTTTCGTACATATTTTTTATACTGATAATATGGAAAGGGGGCGGTCGTTGTCCGGGGCTTTGCCGGCCGGGGTTTTCCTGCGTATGGCACGATATTGAGGCGTCATCGGTTTTCTATTCTACGCATACCGTGATGCGGTCGTTGTTTACTTCCGCAAAACCTCCGTTGATGGGGATCGTTTCTTCTTTTCCGTCGACGCCTACGCATTTGATGACGCCGGCGGCGAGCGCCGAAATAATAGGGGCGTGCGCCGGAAAGACGGCAAATTCGCCTGCATGGCCGGGGAATACGGCATATTGCAGTTCGCCTTCATACAGCGTCGCTTTGGGCGATACGATCTGGATATATACTTTGTCGGCCATAATCAATGAGAGGGGGTGGAGTTATATTTGTTTCAAAATCTTTTCGCCTTTTTCGATGGCTTCTTCTAAGGCGCCCACATTGAGGAATGCCTGTTCGGGGAGGTAGTCGACTTCGCCGTCGAGGATTTTTCTAAACCCTTTGATGGTATCGTCGATGGATACCATGACGCCCGGGACGCCGGTAAACTGCGCCGCCATGGCAAAGGGCTGCGACAGGAAACGCTGTACGCGCCGTGCACGGTTGACCAGAATTTTGTCTTCGTCGGAGAGTTCTTCCATTCCCAAAATGGAAATGATATCCTGTAGTTCCTTGTTGCGTTGCAGGAGGTGGATCACACGCTGGGCGGTGTTGTAATGCTCGTCGCCCACGATGTTGGGATCGAGGATCCGCGAGGTGGAGTCCAGCGGGTCGACGGCCGGAAAGATGCCCAGCTCTGCGATCTTGCGGCTGAGGACGGTTTTGGCGTCTAAGTGGGAAAAGGTGGTCGCCGGCGCGGGGTCTGTCAGGTCGTCGGCGGGCACATAGACGGCCTGTACCGACGTAATGGAGCCGCTTTTGGTCGAGGTGATACGTTCCTGCATGGTTCCCATTTCCGACGCCAGCGTGGGCTGGTACCCGACGGCCGAGGGCATACGCCCCAACAACGCCGACACCTCGCTCCCGGCCTGTGTGAAACGGAAAATATTATCGATAAAAAACAGAATGTCTTTCGAGCCCGAGCCCAGATCGCGGAACGATTCGGCCACCGTCAGCCCCGACAGCGCGACTGACGCGCGCGCGCCGGGCGGTTCGTTCATCTGTCCGAAGACAAGCGTCGCCTGCGATTTGGCCAGTTCGTCGTAGTCTACTTTCGACAAATCCCAATGGCCTTCTTCCATGCTTTTTTTAAACGCCTCGCCATAGCGAATGACGCCCGACTCCAACATTTCGCGAAGCAACTCATTCCCTTCGCGCGTACGCTCGCCTACGCCGGCAAATACCGAATAGCCGTGATGCCGTTTGGCGATATTATTGATAAGCTCCATGATGAGTACGGTTTTCCCGACGCCGGCGCCGCCAAACAGCCCGATTTTCCCGCCTTTGGAATACGGCTCCAGCAAATCGATTACTTTGATGCCGGTAAAGAGGACTTCCTGCATGGTAGACAACTCCTCGAATTTCGGCGGTTCGCGGTGGATGGGTTGGGCGTTTTTCCTGTCTAACGGCGGCATCCCGTCGATGGCTTCGCCTACGACATTCATCAGGCGCCCTTTGATCTGGTCGCCCGCCGGCATTTTGATCGGCGTATAGTACGATATGGCTTCTATGCCGCGCTGGAGGCCGTCGGTCGAATCCATCGCCACAGCCCGCACGGCGTTTTCGCCTATATGCTGTTGTATCTCGCTAATCAGCACCCGCCCGTCGCGGCGGCGGATTTCCACCGCATCATGAATGGCGGGCAACGAAATAGAACTGTCTCCGTCGGCGACGTCAAAACTGATATCGATTACAGGGCCTATAATTTGGGCGATGCGTCCTGTTATGGTCTTTCCGGTTGCTTGTTCATTCATTGTACTGTGTTTTTTTACGTTGTTTGTCTACTGTATGGTCAGGGGCGATTTCTAAAATCCCTGCAAATATACATATTTTTAGC
The DNA here is from genome assembly GCA_031258415.1 of Prevotellaceae bacterium. Classification (GTDB taxonomy): domain Bacteria; phylum Bacteroidota; class Bacteroidia; order Bacteroidales; family UBA932; genus JAIRKX01. Next base: position 517 of record JAIRMW010000147.1, on the reverse strand, counting down.
TAAACCTCTTTTTAAATCGCGGCCGGTTAAAGGGCCGACGCCTCTCATTTTTGTGGTGGGAAGATGCATTTGCATGGGGTATTTGATGGGGGTATCCCTTGCGGGGGATTGCCTCGCTTGTCGTCGTCATTGCGAGCGAAGCCCCTGTATCCCCCTATCGGGAAATGCGCTCCGCAGCGTCCATTTCTCTGTGTCCCTCTGTGCAACCTCCGTGTCCTCTGTGCAAGAAGAAAGGTACACAGAGCGCACAGAGGGGCACAGAGAACCACAGAGAGCCGTTGGCAAACCGTTGGCCGTAGGCCATCCATAGCAATAGAAAACGACATTCCCCCATTCCCTCCCATTGTCCGTAGGACATGAATCCCCTGACGGGGAATGGGCTGCGCGGGCGACCTATTCTATTGATATGGATGGCCTCCGGCCAACGTTCCATTGCGCGCCGCCGACGGCAATGGTTCATTGTTTATTTTCCCCATTAAAAAAAACACGTTTTTTGAAAATAGTTTGTGGGAATACT
>JAIRMW010000132.1 GCA_031258415.1 Prevotellaceae bacterium | reverse complement strand
ATGGTTTTGCGGTCGATTTCGGGGCAAAATGTACCCCCCAAACAGTGCGCTGTTTGGTTCCCCGCGCACCTGCGAGAGACGAAACAACGCTTCGTTTGGTTCCCCGCGCACCTGCGGCTGACGAAACAGGGCGCTGTGTGAGGGGCGACTTTTCGATTTCCGATTTTCGAACCACAAAGGCGCACAAGGCGCACGAAGGAGTGGCCGATTTGTCCGTAGGACAATAATAGCAATAGCGCGCGCAACGCCGCGTACGCCGTTTCCCCGGAGGGGATATCGGTTGATGCCCTTCGGACACCCCCGCCGGCGGGGGACAGCGTCGCAAAGTCGAAAATCGAGGCAACCTTATTTCCTCCTGATTCAAAAAACAAAACACCGGTAGTAGCCGTTGCGCAATACGCCCCCCCGACCTTATTACCTTAGTAAATACGGAATGCGTCAATAAGGTAATAAGGGTATGGGGAGGAACAACCATCGTTGCTACTACCGTTGTTTTGTTTTTTAAATAAGGTGGAAATAAGGTTCCTCTTCCCGAGCCTGTTATACTGTCTCTACTGCTTCGCATAACTCATTGTTCTTTGTTCTTTAACTCCTCTAACTACTTTAACTTCTCTAACTCCTCTAACTACTTTATTCCGTTTCTTCCGGCCAGGGCAGCGGGTCGCAACACGCCATTAGCGACAGGTCGTATCTCGTAGCCTATTATCGCACGGTCGCCGTCGGGGAAGGAGCGGAGGAGGTATGCGTTCTGGTCTATCAGTAGTCTTCCAAAGACGACATCTTGATAGAATCTGAGTTCAATCATACTGCCGGTGCTTTGGTTGCTAATGTGGAACACATAAAAGTCGTTCACTTCTCCTTCGGAGAACGTCCATGACTCGCGGTCGAGGACGATATGCTGTCCGGCAAACTCAACGACAGGCCGCTCGTCGTAGATGCGATCACGGTCGACGTGCACAAGTTCAACGGACGTATAGTCGCTGCTCTCTGCCAGTATCGCCTTTGCCTTCGCCTCGGGTGTTCCGACGGGGTAGATCAGCGTCCCATCGGGCAGCGCCTCTTGCGAACAGCCGCAAAAGAGAAGCCATGCTAATAGTCCTGTGAAAAGTTGTTTTGCTTTCATTGTTGTAACTCTCTCTCCCCCTCCCCTCCCCTCTCCCTTTATTTCGGGAGAGGGGCTTCGGGACGAGGATTTGTTAATGATTACGGTTTTTTGTAGAAGAAGATGGCGTCGATGTCAAGCTCAATGCCTGCTACTCCGCCACTGGTCATTACTATAACATTTGTACTATAAGGTTCTCCCCATATCCACCCTTTTTGAACAAGCAGGGATACGGGAATGTCAAAGTGGTGCCATTCTCCGTCGTGCGGATAGTCAGCATACCATGTAGCGTTCCAGAATTTTTCCGATGCGTTTTCCGGGCCAAAAAACAGGTTTATCTCTGCTCCCAACGACTGGCTATTAAATTGAAATGTGTGACCGGATGTTGTCTGGTTGGTGGGGCTTTTTATAGCGAAGTGGTAATAGTATTTGTCCGCTTCGTTGTAAATGCCGCTCAAGTCAACATCATTCATAGTGAAAGCGGCGCCTGACCAACCATCAGCCCCTGTTGTAACAATCGCTACATAGTCGACGGGATTTCCGTACGCATTGGGGCCAACAGATGGAACACCCTCATAAGTCAGCGCTCCGTTGGATTCCGCTATCCAAAGATAGAACTGTCTAGTTCCTCCATTCATACGAATATCCTGCTTTACCTTCCCTGCCGCCTCCAAAGCGGCGAAGTTTAATTCATCAAGAGAGACTATATAGTAGTCGCTCCCTTTCAAACTCACATGGTCCGAAAGTACCGGCGGGTCGGGAATGGTGTCCCCCCTACCACCGTTGTTGTCATCGTCATCGTTAGCGCCGCCGGAGCAAGCGAAAGCGATAACCATCATAGTTGTCATGGCTACCATAGCCATCAGTTGAAAGAATTTTTTCTTTTTCATAATAATTGAATTTTGTGCCCTCTCGGGCGGTTAGTTTTTTTTTTTTTTTTTTGTTTTTTATTTAGTGCGCAAAGCGCGGTTTATTTCTTGTTTTGTTTTTATTGTTTGTAATTAACGTTGCCTCTCAAATTCCCCTTCGGAGAACAACCACCCCGCCCTACGGGCAACGGGTGCATTGGGCGTCATAATTAACCATTAACCATTAACCATTAATCATTCATTTCCATGCCGGGTTTTGCTCCATGGCGTGGTTGAGGTCGATTTCGGCCTGCGGGAGCGGGAATGTTTCGTGTTTTCCGGCAACAAAGGTAGCCATTTCCGCACGGGCTTCGGGGGTTTCGCGCTCTTTGTAGGCGTCGAGGGTTTGCTTGGCGACGCCCCATCGCACGAGGTCGAACCATCGGTGGCTTTCCATCGCAAGCTCCACGCGGCGCTCGTGGCGAATGGCCTCTCGGAGGTCGTCGGGGGCGTCGGCGTATGGGCGGCCTGTTTTGCGGTTGGTATAGTTGGGGAACGGGGGCAGGCGTACCGACGCGTCGTCGCTCATGTGGCGGGCGCGAGCGCGCACCGCTTCGAGGGCTTCCTTGGCGGCGGGGATGTCGCCTGTTTCGACGCAGGCTTCGGCATACATGAGCAGGACGTCGGCCCACCGCATGAGCTTAACGTTAATCGGGGCTCGTGTGGCGTGTCCGTCCCAGAGCGAATTGAGTCCGTCGTCCATGATGGCGAGCTTGCGGGAGAGGTATCTCGATCCGAGGTATATTTCCTCCACACGGTTTGACATCAGCGTATCGTGGAGGTTCAAGATGGTGGCGTCGCGGCGGGGGTCGCCGGGTTCGTATTCGTCGTAGAGGTCTTGCGAGGGTTTGAGGAATCCCCACCCTTCGCTGGCTCCGCCGCCATAGGCAGGCACCAGCCCCGATCGCGAGCGGGTGAGGATGGTGCTGAAAGTGCCTCGCGTGGCGCCAAAGTGGGGCGAAAATCCGCCATAGTCGCTGGTGGCTTCTTCGGCATACTGTACTTCGAACACCGATTCGACGCCGTTTTCGGTCAGGATACTGAAATTGGCGGCGTAGTCGGTCTCGAGGGCATACTCTCCTGCGGCGGCGAGCAGCGAGTCGCCCCATGCTTTGGCCGTCGGGAAGTCGTGTCGGTAGAGGGCGACCTTGAGGAGGAATGCCTGGGCGGCGCCTTTGGTGGCGCGTCCTGTTTCATCGGGGTTGGCCGAGGTGCGGCTCCGCGTCCAGAGGCGGCGGTTGGCCTCTTCGAGGTCGGCGACGATCCGTGCGTAGATGGCCTCTACCGGGGCCACGGGCTGGTTCCAGTTGGCCGACGAGGAGATGCTGAAGGTAACGAGCGGGACGCTCCCAAACACCCTCACGAGCCGGAAATAGTAGAGCGCCCGCAGGAAGGCGAGCTCCCCGACAAGCCGGCTGCGGAGGGCCTCGTCCATCGCGTCGTCGGGCGGGACGTCGGACACTTTCTCTAAGGCGTAGTTGCACCGCGCCACGCCCAAGAAGTTCGCCTGATACCAGTCGAGCAGGATCGGGTTGTTGGGCTGGGTCTTGAAGTTCTCAAGGTCGTAGGCCGCCCACATATCGGCGATGTTCTGGCCGCCCTTGAGGGCGTCGTCCGACACGACGTCGCCGATCCACCATTCGGGGCTGTAGGTCGTGCCGTATTCCCACTGGAGCGGCACGTAGGCTCCGTTGACAATCTGGATCGCGGCGGCGCCGCCGCCGATGAGGAAGAAGTCGTTGTCGCCGGTCTGTGCGGGCTGGGGTTCGTGTAGCCAGTCGTCGCAGGCCGCCGGCAGCCCCCAGAAGGCCGTCAGTAGCGCCAGATAGCCGAGCGCCCGTCGCGCTGCGCGAAATGAGTTGTGTAGTCGTTGTACGTTCTTTTTCATCACGTGTATTGTTTTAGTAGTTCGTTTTTTTTCGATATTCGATGCTCGACTTTCCGATGCTCGACTTCGTGTTTCCATCGAAAATCGAAAAGTCGAGCGTCGAATATCGAAAATCTATCATTAAAATTCAATATTGCATCCCAGCGTAACGGTCATCGCTTGGGGATAGTTTCCATAATCTACGCCGCTCCCTACTTCCGGGTCGAAGCCGGTGTATCCGGTCAGGGTAAGCAGGTTGTTTGCGGCTGCATAGACCCTCAGGCGGTCGATGTGCAGGCGTTTTGAGAGGGCCTGCGGCACGGTATAGCCGATCTGCACATTCTTGAGGCGGAGGTAGTCGCCGGACTCGATAAACCGGCTCGAGGTGGCAAAGTTCACCGAGTTTCGCGGACTTGGCACCGTCCCGTCGCGGGTCGAGGGCGTCCATGCGTCGCGCATCACGGTGCTCATCACCGTCTCGTTGCCCGGCCCCTCTAACTGATGCCGCTGGGCGTTGTAAAGCTCGTTGCCCGCCACCCCCTGAAAGAAGAGTTGCAGGTCGAACCCCCGCCATTCGACCCCAAGGTTCAGCCCGTAGGCTAACCACGGGAACGGATTGCCCAGCGTTACGCGGTCGTCGTCGTTGATGCTCCCGTCGCCGTTGACGTCGCGGTATTTGGCGTCGCCCTCGCGGTAGGTGCCCTGCGCCGTACTATACAGGTAGCTGTTGGCCTCGTCGTCGGAACGGTAGATGCCCAGATAGTCGTACCCGTAGTAGGTGTAGAGCGCCATCCCTTCGGTACTGACGGTGCGGTCGCCGTAGACCGGAAATCCGCCGTTGAGCGCCACCAAGTTGTTGCGAATAAAACTGACGTTGCCGCCGACCGTGTAGCTCACGTCGCCCACCGTCTTCCGGTGCTCGAGGGTAATCTCGACCCCCTCGTTGCGCACGGTGCCTACGTTGGCCTTCGGGCTAAACCGGTTGCCGGTATACGCCGGGGCCGATACGTAGAGGAACATCCCTTTGGTGTCGCGGCGGAAGAAATCGACCGTCCCCGAGATCGCCCCTTTCAGAAAACTGAAATCGGCAGCCGCGTTCCACTGCTCCGTAACTTCCCACCGCCCGTTTTTGTTGACAAACGTATTGATCGCCGCGCCCAGCGCCTGCGCCTGCGTCTGCCCAAGAATGTAGGAAAAGAAATACATCCCCGAGCCTACCTCCTGCGAAAAATCGCTGGAGCCGACGCTGCTCTGATTGCCCAACTGCCCCCAGCCGACACGCAGCTTCAGATCGTCGATAAAACCGGCGTCCTTCAAAAACGCCTCCTGACTGATGCGCCATCCGATAGCCGCCGACGGGAAATATCCCCAGGTGTTTTCGGGAAACTTGCTGGAGCCGTCGGCACGGAAATTGACGGTCAGCAGATAGCGGTTGTCAAACGCATAATGCACCCGCCCCAGCAGCGAGAGCATCCGCGTCCGGTCTACGCTGTCGCCCGCCGGGTTGGTATTGTCGTCGGTGGTCTGCGAAAGGTACCAGTTGCTCGGTATCGGGTTGAGGATCGTCGAGCCGCTGTTGCCTAACGAATAGTAATTGTATTCTTCGGTCGTCTGCCCCGCCATGATCGAGAACGAATGCTTCCCAAGCTGGCGGGCGTAGGTCGCAATATTCTCTATAATCAGCGTGCAGTAGCGCGACAGGCTGCTCGACAAAAAGTTCTTGTCGTTCTTGTCGTACGACGAATATTCATACTTTTCCTTAAACGTCCGGCTGCGGAGGTTGCTCAAGTCCATACTCACCGACGAGCGAATGCTCAGCCCCGCGATCGGCGTCAGCTCGAGGTATACGTCCCCGACCACGCGGTCGGTATGGTCGTTGGGGTGCGTGGTCTCGACCATCGAGAACGGGTTGGTTACGTTCTTAAAGTTCGACGCCGCCGAGGGGCGTCCGCCAATATTTTCGCCGGCATTGTTGAGCATACCCGCCGGATAGTGCGTCGGGTCCCATGGCGCCATCGCCAGCGCGGCGGTTACGATCGAGGCGCCGGCGCTGCCGCTGTTGTGCATCGCGTTCCGGTAGGTAGCGTTCATATAGGTAATGTTTTCCCCGACCTTCAACCAGTCGCGCACCTGATACGATATATTCGTGCGCAACGTCAGGCGTTTGTAGTACGACTCAATGATGGTGCCGTCCTGATCGAAATAGCCGGCGCTGAACGCATACCGGAGGTTCTTCGAGCTGCCGCTGAACGACAGGTTGTAGCTTTGCACCGGAGCGGTTTCGAAGACTTCGTCCTGCCAGTCGGTTTCCTGCTTGCTGTAGTTAAACCCGTTGGGATGCTGCTGGTCGTACAGCACCGGAAAATAGGCCGACGACCCCAAGCGGTAAAGCGACAGCCAGCGGTTAAACCCCTTTCCCCCGGCGTACATCTCAATCTCCGACGCTACGTCGTTGAAGTTAATCATGGTTTGGGCAAATTCCTTGCTTTTCATCACGTCCAATTTGCGCCAGCGGCTCTGGACGCCGGCGTAGGCGTCGAACGCGATCTTGCCTTTTTCTTCCCGTCCGGTTTTAGTCGTAATAAGGATCACCCCATTGGCTCCTCGCGAACCGTAGATAGCCGCCACCGATGCGTCTTTCAAAATCTCGGTCGCTTCGATGTCGTTCGGGTTTAAGAAGGAAATGTCATTAAGGATAATGCCGTCCACTACATATATCGGGTCGCTGTTGTTCAGCGTCCCGATACCTCGTATCCGAACGACCGCCGCCTCACTGGGCTGTCCCGAGTTGGCGTTTACCGTAACGCCTGCCGCGCGTCCCTGTAGGGCGTGCGTCAGGTTCGAGGACGGCGTCTTTTTCAGCGCGTCGGCCTTAATAGAAGCGACAGCGCCCGTAACGTCGCTCTTTTTCATCACGCCATACCCAATGACCACCACTTCGTCGAGCAACGTCTTGGCAGGCTGCAATTGCACGTTGAGCGGCGTCGCAAGGTCGGTCGTTTCCACTCGTTCGTAACCGATCGACGAAAATACCAGCGTGCCGCCCGACGACGCCCGAATGGCATACCGACCGTCGGCGTCGGTAAGGGTCGCATTGCTTACGCCTTTCTCGGAAACGGTTACGCCGGCCAGCCGTTCGCCCGTAGAGGCGTCGGTTACAACGCCACTAATACTCACTTGGGCTGTCAGCCCGGTTAGCCCTGCCATCATAAGAGCCACTAACAGGATGGATTTCTTTCTCATAATTCTTTTAACTTTGCGTTACTAAAATAGCGGGTTGTTCTTTTTTTTAAACCCGTTGACTCAAATTAATTTAAACAAAATTTATCTTTATATTAAATGTGGACAAATGTATAAGAATATTCCATCACCTCAAAATATTTCAATGCACATAAAATACAACAACCTCATTTTTCATTACTACATTACTACTACAGCCTTTTTTTAACCGTTTGATAAATAAGAAAATTATCCATCCAAATTCGTATGTTATTTTTTACGATAAATTATGAGAAAACGTGTCGGTCGTATCCTTTTTTTGTTACGACCGTTGTTTTTTTAGTTGAAAGAGTCCGGCCGGAAGGGTCGCTGTCGCGCCGAAAAACGCATGCATCCGGCCGTTTTCCGACCCCAATTCGGACCATTTAGCCGCGACGACGCGATGCGGGAATGCCACCGGCTATTTTTTTGCAATGACATTTTCTCAATTCAATTATTTGTATTACTTTTGCACTCCCAAACAAAACACGGGGCATTAGCTCAGTTGGCTAGAGCGCTTGCATGGCATGCACGAGGTCGTGGGTTCGACTCCCACATGCTCCACAAAGTAACCACCATCACAGCGATAAAAAGGGGCATTAGCTCAGTTGGCTAGAGCGTTTGCTTCGCATGCAAAAGGTCGCGGGTTCGACTCCCGCATGCTCCACAAAAAAGAAAATTCATTGTATACAGACGATCGTCTTCGACAAAATAAAAAGGCCTTTCGGCAAAATCGGAACGCTATTTTTCAACTTGATTTTTTTCCTCTTTACGTTTTTTCCTGAGAACGCAGGCTTAAGCATCTGAATCGTGGCCGCCGTCCGGCGCCACGCTAAAAGAGCGGTATTCTTTTTTCTACGAATTGTTGTAAATAGGGGAAAACGGTCGTGCCGACCTGCTCCAATGGGTGGTAAAGCCGCGACTCGCGCTGGTGCGACTCCGGAACGAAGCCAAGCATACTTATAATAACCAGCAGCACGCCGATAATCAAACTCGCCTTCAACAGCGACAGGATAGCGCCCAACAGCCGGTTGAGAAACGCAAAGGCGATCAGGCTAATGATCCTGTCGGCCAAACGACCGACGAACACAACGGCCAGCAATACCACAATAAACGTAACGGCAAACGCGACGCCAATGGATACCGCCTCGGACAATCCAAACCATCCGGTAAGGTAGTGTGCCGTAAAATGCGAAAACCGGTAGGCGCAAAATACCCCTAACAGCAAAGCCAGCAATCCAAACAACTGGCGAATAAAACCCTGTCGCCAGCCCATAATAATGCTTATCAAAAGCAAAATGGCAATAATAATATCAATGTAATGCATGTTTTTTCAGATTTGCGGGCAAAGGTAAGAAAAATTTGTAACGACGCATGACGGAATAGTTAAGAACTAAAAAGACCGAAGGGTTGAGTGAGTATCGTTAATCTACCTGTTCGGAAGGACTCGTGGCAGACTCTACATACGGACGCAGTTTTTCGGCCACGTCTTTTTTTAAAATATTATTTGTAATCAATGCGTCGATGGTGCAGGCTTCCGCTCCCGACATCCTTCGAAAGAGGAGGATGCCCCGTGCCGCATAGGCGCCGATGTAAGGATGCGCTTTAAGGATCGCTTCGTCGGCTACCCGTAAATCGATGCGCGTAAAGGATGTGGTATCGAGGGTGATTTGCAAGGCTATTTGCTCAAAGCGTTCGTCGGTCATCCCGCGGATTTCACGCAGTTGTTCGATCCTCGCAAATCCGCCCAGACGTTTGCGGTAGCTTACAATTTGCTGGGCAGTAAACGCGCCGATGCCGTTTACCCAGCGCAATTCGGCCGTATCGGCAGTATTGATTTCGACGATGCGCGGCTCGCGTTTCGGGTAGCGCAGGCTGTCGAACCGTGCACGGGGCAGGAGCTTCGGCAACGCGGCGGTATCGATGCGAATATAGGGCTTCAGCCGCTCAAAATGCTCGTCGCTGACAACAAACACCTTTTTAAAATCGTCGGGCGTACGGAACACCGCGCCGCGCGAACGGTAATTGACAATGGTTACCGCCTGCTTCGGCGAAAAACCGAGCTGCTCGAACACTTGCGTATCAACCGTATTGGGATCGAAGTGGACATAATTGATCGGGGGCTTTTCATATTTCTTATAATCCTTATAATGATCCTTCCGCTGATAGACGGATGTAAAAGAAGGTTCGTTGTCGTCTTCGAGTGAAGGCAGTCTCGACAGGCTGTCGATCCGACGCTTAAATTCGTCCATATCCATAACGGATGATTGCGGCGGCGGGACAAGATGCGGCCATATAATAAACCACGCCAGCAATACCAGCAACACGGCCAGCCCTACACGCTCGCTTTTGGAAAACGAAATCAGTATTTTCAATCGTTTTAACATGATCGACGTCCGTTATACGCCCGTTTTCGATTTCAGGTGCGCGGCTCCGGCGGCAGCGAGTTAAAGGCATTCATGGCGCGTTCGACGCCAGTCAGACCAAAGGCCTTAATTGCATCAATCGCTCTGTCGAGCACGCCGGGCAGCATTTTTTGTTCCTCGTCGTTCCATTCGCTCAACACGTAGTCTACTTGCTGTCCCTGCAAAAAAGAGTTGCCGATGCCCACGCGCAGCCGGGCATAATTCCCGTGGCCGATGATTTCGTTGATATTCTTCAATCCGTTGTGCCCTCCGTCGCTACCCTGCCTGCGCATGCGCAAGGCACCGAAAGGCAATGCCAAATCGTCGACCACAACCAATAAATCTTCCATGGCGAAACGTTCGGCGCGAAGCCAGTAATTGACGGCTTTGCCGCTCAGGTTTACGTAGGTAGAAGGCTTGAGCAGCATAAAGCGTTTGCCTTTGAGGACAATTTCCGTAACGGCGCCGTAGCGGAGATTCGTAAAACGGGCATTCGACGCCTTTGCCCAGGCGTCCAGCACGTCGAAGCCCACGTTGTGGCGAGTATGGGCGTACTCCGGGCCGATATTCCCTAATCCGACAATCAACAGGGCCATGGTCGTTCGATAAGCGTTTGTGATAAAAAAAGAAGCATAACGGCGTGTCCGACCGTTATGCTTTACCCATTAATCAGCGTTCTTTATTTTTTCTTTTCCGCTTCGGCGGCGGCGTTAGCTGCTGCTGCCGCATCGGAGACGGCGGCTCGCGTGGTCTTCACGGCGCAAATGATCGTGGTCTTCGGCGTAACAATCGTGAGGTTTTCAAACGACAACTCGCCGGACACAATATTCTTGCCCAAGCCTAATTCGGAAATATCTACCGGCAGCGTATCCGGCAGGTCTTTAGGCAATGCCTGCACTTTCAGCTTGCGGGTAATGATATTCAACCGTCCGCCGGCGCGTACGCCTATGGAGTTGCCCTCAAAGACAATCGGAATATCGACGGCCAGCGGTTTGGCCTCGTCGATACGGTAAAAGTCGATATGCAACGCCTTTTCGGTAAGCGGGTGAAACTGTATCTCGCGCATGACGGACGAATAAGTTTGTCCGTCGATGTTCACCTCCACGATATACGAATTAGGCGTGTACAGCAGATTTTTCAATTCTTTTTCATCGACCGAAAAATGGATATTTTTCGTATTGTTGCCATACAGTACGCAAGGTACTTGTTGATTGCGGCGCATCGCTTTGATGTCGGCCTTGTTGCCCACTGTCCGGGCGGTTCCATTTAATGCAAATGTTTTCATTACTTGTAATTAATTTAGTTAAAAAAGTGTTACTCAATCCGGCCACTGCCGGAGCCCATGGCACTCATA
>JAIRMW010000104.1 GCA_031258415.1 Prevotellaceae bacterium | reverse complement strand
CCCTGCACGTGGCACGAAACAGGCCTGAGCTTCTGGGGACGCGCCGGTCAATGGCGCTACGAAGCGCTGTTTGTCGCCGGCCTCGACGCCGACCGCTTCAGCGACGCCAACTGGGTCGCCGGCAGCGGCGCCTCGCCCTACGAATTTAAAATCGCCAACAACTACGCCGGCGCCGCCCGCCTCGACAACACCTCCGTCCGGGGACTGCGACTCAGCCTGAGCGGATACTACGGCTACAGCGTTGATAATTCGCTCAAGGCGCAGCGCTACGCAAACGCCCATGTAAAAGGCATTGTAACCATCGGCTCGTTCGACGCCGAATACGACGATCATCATGTGCTGGCGCGTGCCAGCGTGGTATACGGCCATCTGGGAGGCTCCAAAGATATTTCGGCTATCAACAAACGCTTTCCGGCCGCCAGCCCGTCGCCGCGCACCGACGTGGCCGCCGAAGCGCTGAGCTACTATGTGGAAGCCGGCTACGACCTCCTGTCGCTGTTCGCCTCCCCGCGGCGCCGCGACAGCCGCCTCTACCTCTACGGGCACTATGGCTTCTACGACTCCATGTACCGAACCGCCGAAGGCGTTACGGACAAGGCATGGTGTGAACGAACCATCATCAGCGCCGGGATCAACTATTTCCCGGTAAGGGGAGTGGTGATAAAAGCCGAATACAGCCTGCGCAAACTGGCCTCCGGGCTCAACGACGAACCGAGCCTCTCGCTCGGCGTCGGCTATTCGGGACTCTTTAACTAAATGTCCACAATAAATCATCATTTTTAATAATAAAAAAAAAAGACCATGAAAAAACAAGTGAAAAGTTGGCTGTTTGGAATAACAGCAGGCATCCTGTCGATCGCCTTCGCCGCGTGCGAAAAGGACAGAGGGGGCGAGAACACCGATCGCGACGCCACGTATAAAGCCATTCTACAGGCCTACGTCGACGGCACGGTGATCCCCACGTATAAAGCATTAGCCGAAGCGGCGCTTGAGATGCGCACGGCCAATGAAGCATTAAAGACCGGACAGTCGGCTACGACGATCGATGCGGCGGCCGAAGCATGGAAGCAGGCGCGCGTGTATTGGGAACAAAGCGAAGCCTTCCTCTTTGGGCCGGTGGGCGAAGACGCCTTTGTAATCGACGGGCATATCGACTCGTGGCCGTTAGAAAAGAACGACATCGACGAGGTGCTGGCCAACGAAGCCGTCGGCCTCGACGGCAGGAGCTGCTGGAAAAAGGAAGCCGAAGTGATCGGTTTCCATGTAACCGAATACCTGCTGTTCCGCGAAGGGAAGCCCCGCCCAAGCCTGAGCGCCGCCGAGCTGACCTACCTCACGGCCGCTACCGACGCCCTGATTTGGGACTGCGTGCTGGCCTACGTCGCCTGGGCGGGGGAAAACAACGTCGCGCCGAACATCCGTACCGTTTTTCGCGAAAACCCGGATGTGCTCGAATTTTATGAAGATGTGCCGGCCTTCCAGCAGTTTGGCGAAAAACTGAAAAACGCGACCAACTACCGAAGTTTTGCCGACGCCTTTAGCCAAATAGCGGCCGGCTGCGCCGACATCCTCGACGAAGTAGGCACGACCAAAATCGAGTCGCCTTTTGCGTCGAACAAAGTCGAAGAAGTCGAGTCGTGGTACAGTTGGCATTCCCTCCTCGATTACGAAGACAACATCGTCAGCGTACGCAACGCCTACTTTGGCAGCCGCGGCGCCACCGCCCCCGTAGCCAATTCGCTAAGCGCCTTCGTCGCAGGGGCCGACAGCGACCTCGACGCCCGGATTAAAGCCGGCATCGACGACTGCATTACTAAAATCAGGGCTATCGGCGACGGCAACAAATCGTTCTACGAAGTAGTGCGCGACCAGATCAACAGGGAGCAGGTGGAGGCGGCGGTGGAAGCCTGTATCAACCTGAGCGGTCTGTTTATGCAAATAGCCCGTTTAGTTGAGTAGTCCCCCTCGCGGAACCGACCGACAGTACCGGCTACAAGCGTCGCAGGGCGCTTGTAGCCGGTTATAGTAACCAACCCGGATACCTGAAACGAATGAACGAACAGCTTACCGAACGAATATACAACGAATGAACGAACAAACAACTATACAATGAAACAGCGTATCAGCATACCTCTAATCATTTGCGGTCTGGCCATGTGGCCGGCATGTACAAACGACAAAGAAAACCCCGACGGCGGGCGTCAACGGGAATACAGCGAAGAATACTACGCCGGCGGCGTCAACGGGACGGTCTTTGTTACCACCTCGTTTGCCTACAAACAACCCATGCCCGCAATCGACGACGACCCCGCGCTCTACCGCCAGTTTATGCGCGGCGAACGCATCGCCGACAAAAGCTTTGTGGCCACCGAAGGGATGGGCTATTCGGGACTCGGGCCGGCCTATATCCGAAAATCGTGTATCGCCTGCCACCCCAGCTACGGCGGACGCGGCCAGCGGGTGAACAGCTACAACTCGAACGACAGCCGCAACAGCTACCTGCTGATGATCTACAACCCCAACGACCCGGCGCTGCCCTTAGCCTCCGGCTATTTTACCGGCATGACGCAAACACGCGCCGTCACCCCCTTCAAAGCCCCGATCAACGAAGACGGCATCACGATCGATTGGCTTTCCTACGTCGACGAGCACGGCAATAAATACGCCGACGGCACGCCCTACAGCGCCGGAACACCCTACGAAGGAACGCTCATTTATCCCCAAATAAGCATCGCGCAGGGCGCCATCCTCTTTCCCGATTTCGACATGAGCCGCCATAAAGCCTCGATCGAAGCCACCATCGGAATCTACGGTACCGGCCTGCTCGACGCCATTTCCGACGACGACCTGCGGGCCGAATACCAGCACCAGCAAACACGCGGTTACTGCCCGGGAGGCATCGGGGCCGATATCGACGAAACCGGCAAAAACCCCTACTATCCGGGTCTGCATCCGGGACGTTTTACCTACCTCTGCACCCGCGCCACGCTCGACAACGGGCCCGGCGCCAACGCCATCTGGAATATCACCAACGTCGTTACCGACCTGCCCGAACGTACCGGTCGCAGCGAACTCTATATCACCCGCGAATACGCCCGTCTGATGTCGCTCGATCCCGACGTTCAGGCGATCTACCCCGGCCTACAGCCGCAGGAAATAGAAGACTCGCTGATGTCGAAAAAACAGCGGCCCGAAATGAGCGCCGACGACTACGAAGCCTTTATGGTATGGCACCGGGCGCTGGCCGTGCCCGCCGCCCGCAACCTCGACGACCCGACCGTACAGCGCGGTAAAACCCTCTTCTACGACGTCGGATGCACCGCCTGCCACCGCCCCTCGTGGACTACCCGCGACAACTATAAACCGATGCCGGCCCTCTCGAACCAGAAAATATATCCCTACACCGACCTGCTCCGCCACAACCTCGACATGCTCGAACCGGGACGGGTAAAAGTATGCCGAACCACGCCCCTCTGGGGTCGCGGACTGATGAAAATCGTCTCGGGACATACCGACAAACTCCACGACCTGCGAGCCCGCAACTTCGAGGAAGCCATCATCTGGCACGGCGGCGAAGCCAAAGAAGCCAAAGAAAAATTCCGCCGCCTCTCGAAAGAAGACCGCGAAGCCCTCATTCGATTTCTGGAAGCCATCTGATACACGCTACGCCCGTCCCCCTTCCGGAAATGCCCGAACGCCCCCTCGCATACCCCCATTCCCACAGGTAGAACGTAGATGACAAAACGCCTGAAACAATGCGTATGCACCGTCCTGATAGCCCTGCTGCTCACGCTGGCCGCCGCCACCATCGCCGAAAAAGGCTACGGACGGGAATGGGCGCTGGCGCACGTCTACGGCGCATGGTGGTTTGCGGCGCTCTGGGCGCTGCTGGCGGCCACGGCCATCGCCTACATCATCCGGGTAGCGCTCTACCGCAATAAACCGGCGCTCCTGCTCCACCTTGCGCTCGCCGTCATCCTCTGCGGGGCGCTGATCACCTTCCTCTTCGCCGATCGCGGACACCTCCGCCTCCGACAGGGACAAACCCTCCACACGTACATTTCCGACCACGACGCCACCGAACGCCCCCTCCCGTTTGCCGTCAGGCTCGTGCTCTTCGACATCGAATACCACCCGAATACCGACGAGCCGGCCGACTTCATCAGTTTCCTGAAAATCGACGGGGAGATCGTCCGCGTATCCATGAACAAAATCTATCGCAGCAAAGGTTTTCGGCTCTGCCAGCTGACCTACGACCCCGATGAAATGGGCAGCACCCTGCTCGTCAACCACGACCCCTGGGGCATCGGCGTTACCTACGCCGGCTACCTGCTCCTTGCCCTCTCGATGGGCTGGCTCTGGCGCCGGCGCGTCGGCTGGAAAACCACCCTGTGCATCCTCCTTCCGGTCGCCGTCCTCTGGTTCGGCCTCGCGCAGATGAACCCCACGACCCCCGTACTGCGATCGCCCCTGCTGGCCGCCCACGTGTCGGTCGTCATCGCCGCCTACGCCCTCCTGCTCGGCATCGCCCTGATAGCCGTCGCCGGACTCTGCCTGCCCGCCCGCCGCTGCCGCCTCTACCACTGGAACACCAACCTCCTCTACCCGGCGCTATTCCTGCTGGCGGCCGGGATTTTCATCGGCGCCCTGTGGGCGAATATCTCCTGGGGACGCTATTGGGGCTGGGACGCCAAAGAAACATGGGCGCTCATCACCCTCCTCCTTTACGCCATCCCATGCCACCGCCAAAGCATCGCCCTCTTCCGCTCCCCATACCGTTTTCACCTCTACTGTGCCTGCGCCTTCGCCGCCGTCGCGATGACCTTCTTCGGCGTTACATACCTGCTGGGGGGAATACATAGCTACGTGCAATAAGCGATACTCGATAGTCGATCATTCGATACTCGATAATGCGACGTGCGAGGGTCGACACGCAAGCCGCGTAAAAACGTCCTGCACGAACATAATGGCCGCCTTCAAGGTTCCACGTTCCACGCCGAAGGCGACCAATTATTCATTCTTCATTAAACGGGAGCGCCGGCACTCCTGTTTAGCATCTTACATTTCCTGCCTTAAAGCGGATCCGTTTCCTGCCTTAAAGCGGATCCATTTCCTGCCTTAAAGCGGATCCATTTCCTGCCTTAAAGCGGATCCATTTCCTGCCTTAAAGCGGATCCATTTCCTGCCTTAAAGCGGATCCGTTTCCTGCCTTAAAGCGGATCCGTTTCCTGCCTTAAAGCGGATCCATTTCCTGCCTTAAAGCGGACGCCCTATCGCCGAATCGGCAAATTGTTCCGCTACAATCGGTAATTGTATCGCTACAATCGGTCATTGTATCGCTACAATCGGTCATTGTTCCGCTACAATCGGTAATTGTATCGCTACAATCGGTAATTGTATCGCTACAATCGGTCATTGTTCCGCTACAATCGGTAATTGTATCGCTACAATCGGTAATTGTATCGCTACAATCGGTAATTGTATCGCTACAATCGGTAATTGTATCGCTACAATCGGTAATTGTATCGCTACAATGATTGACTATACCTATTAAATCGACGTTTGTATAGACGGCGTCTATTCTTCGTCTGTCTCATTGTCCGGGTCAATAACGTCGGTTCTTCGTTTTCATTTTTTAGTAAAAAAAAACGCGGCGCTGTTTCCAGTACCGCGTTTCTTTTTCCGGCGCAGGCCGTCTTAAGGCGTCTCTTGCCGCTCGGGTTGTTTCCAGATTGTCTCGATCTGCTCTAATGATTTGCCTTTTGTTTCCGGTACCATTTTCCAGACGAACAGGGCCGAGAGGATCGACATCAGGCCGTAAAAGCC
The DNA here is from genome assembly GCA_031258415.1 of Prevotellaceae bacterium. GTDB lineage: Bacteria > Bacteroidota > Bacteroidia > Bacteroidales > UBA932 > JAIRKX01. Next base: position 9,177 of record JAIRMW010000104.1, on the reverse strand, counting down.
ATAGGTCATTCCGCTGCTCAGTTCCATCATCGGCGGGTAGGTCGACGAGATAAAGTAGTTGGCCGCCCATTGGGCCGCTACGGCTACGGCTACGGCCTGACCGCGTATTTTCGTGGGGAAGAGTTCGGAAATGTAGACCCAGCAGATCGGCCCCCACGACATCATGAACGAGGCGGTGAAAAGGATGATAAATACCAGCGTGGCGATTCCGATGATGTGGAAGAACGAAAGGACGGCGATGGCGATCATCCCGGCGGCCATCCCTATCGAGCCGGTGATGAGCAGGGGTTTGCGCCCCCATCGGTCGACCGTTACGATGGCGAGTACGGTGAAGACGACGTTGACTAATCCCATCACGATGGTTTGCAGCAGCGAGGCGTCTTTGGCGGCTCCCATGCTTTCAAAGATGCGCGGGGCGTAGTAGAGGGCTACGTTGATGCCGATGAATTGCTGGAATACCGATAGCAGGATGCCGATGATAATCACTTTCCGGCCATACGAGAACAGCCGGGCTTTTACGCCTTCCGTGAGGGTGCCGGTAATTTCCTGTAGGATGGCTTGGGCTTTTTCTTTGCCGGCGTTGATTTTTTCGAGGACGTCGAAGGCTTTCCGGTTTTGCCGTTTCAGGGCTAAGTAGCGGGGCGTTTCCGGCACGAGGAACAGGAGGAGGAAGAATAGCAGCGCCGGGGCGGCTTCGGAGGCGAACATGTAGCGCCAGCCGACGCGGTCGATCCACTCGACGGGCTGGCCGTTGGCGATGCCCCAGTTTACAAAATAGACGACGAGCATCCCGAAGATAATCGCAAACTGATTGCAGGAGACTAAGCGTCCGCGAATTTGCGCAGGCGCGATTTCGCCGATGTACATGGGACAAATGGCCGACGCCAGTCCGACGCCGACGCCGCCGAGGATGCGGTAGCCGTTGAATACGGCCAGCAATCCGACGGTCGGCTGTCCGGCGGTAAAGAGGAGCGTCTCGGGGTAGGCCGATCCTGCCGCCGAGAGAAAGAACAGGCCGGCGGCCAGTTGGAGCGATTTTTTCCGCCCCAGCCGGTTGGAGAAAAATCCTGAGAGTACGCCGCCGATGATGCATCCTATCAGGGCGCTGGACACCGTGGCGCCATGCGCGAAGGAGCCTAATTGCAGGGGGGCTATCAGGTAGTTTTGCAGCGATTGTTCGGCGCCCGAGATCACGGCGGTGTCGTATCCGAATAGCAGGCCGCCAAGCGTGGCGACTAAGGTAATGGCAAATACGTAGCCCGAATTATAGCGGTCGTTTTTCATGGCGTCAGCAATACATGGTTACAATGGCTTCGTAGAGTTCCTGCTTTCCGCTGGTTTGCGCGGGTTCGGCGGGTTGGGCTTTGGCGCAGGCGACGAGGTCGTCGAGCGACAGTTTGCCGGTTTCAAATTCGTTGCCCTTGCCGCTGTCGAACGAGGCATAGCGTTTGGAGCGCATGGCGGGGTAGGGCGACTGTTCGAGGATGGCGGCGGCGGCTTCCAGCGCATGGGCGAAGGCGTCCATGCCGGCGATGTGGGCGATGAAAATATCTTCCAAGTCGGTAGAGGAGCGGCGTGTTTTCGCGTCGAAGTTCGTCCCGCCGACCAGTCCGCCGTGCTGGAGGATGACGAGCATGGCTTGTGTCAGTTCGTAGACGTCGACGGGAAACTGGTCGGTATCCCATCCGTTCTGGTAGTCGCCGCGGTTGGCGTCGATCGAGCCGAGCAGCCCGGCGTCGGCGGCGCATTGCAGTTCGTGCTCGAAGGTATGCCCGGCCAGCGTAGCATGGTTCACTTCGATGTTTACCTTAAAGTCGCGGTCTAATCCGTAGGCGCGAAGAAATCCGATGACGGTTTCGGTGTCCGCGTCATACTGGTGTTTGGTAGGCTCCATCGGTTTGGGTTCTATCAGGAAGGCGCCGGTAAAGCCTTTGGCGCGGGCGTAGTCGCGGGCTTTGGCGAGGAGCATGGCCAAATGATCTTTTTCGCGTTTCATTTGCGTGTTGAGCAGGGTGAAATAGCCTTCGCGTCCGCCCCAGAACACGTAGCACTGTCCGCCCAATTCGATGGTGGCGTCGATGGCGTTCTTGATTTGCACCGCCGCCCGCGCGACGACGTCGAAATCGGGGTTGGTGGCGGCGCCGTTCATGTAGCGTTTATGGCTAAATACGTTGGCCGTTCCCCAGAGGAGCTTGATCCCTGTTTCGGCCTGTTTTTGTTTGGCGTACGCTACAATGGTTTTCAGATTGGCCTCATACTCGTCGATCGAGGCGCCTTCGTCGATTAAATCGACGTCGTGGAAGCAGTAGTATTCGATACCGATTTTCTGCATAAATTCAAAACCGGCGTCTACCCGCTGTTTGGCGACGTCGACGGGCGACGACGCGCCCTGCGTCCAGGGGAATGTTTTGGTTCCCGGCCCAAACGGGTCGCCGCCTTCGGCGCAGAGCGTATGCCACCACGCCATCGAGAATTTGAGCCAGTCTTTCATTTTACGTCCGTACACTGTTTTTTGTGCGTCGTAGTAACGGAAGGCGAAAGGATTTTTACTTTCTTTTCCTTCAAATTGGATTTTTCCTATCATAGGAAAGTACTCTTTTGTATTCATGTTTATCTATTTTAGTGGTTCATTTCTATGTACCCCGTTAGTCCTGTGCAAACGATCTCGACACAAATTCCAATACTATCGGCAACTCCATTCGCCAGTACGACCACGTATGTCCGCCGTCCTTGACGCGGTATTCGTGCGGGATTTGGCGATCGCGGAAGAGGATATGCAGCCGGCTGTTGTGCCGGTAGAGGAAATCGTCGTCGCCGCACGAGACATACCAGCGCACCTGCTTGACGCTGTCGATGTAGGCGCCGGCGGCTTTTTCGGAGAGGAGGCTGTCGAGCGTATGCCGTTGGGCGTAGGCCTCCAGTTGCGCCGGCGTCGTTCCCTGATCGATGATCCACCGGTGGCTCTCGGTCGTTGCGCTCAGCGGGGCCGCCGCGGCAAACACTCCGGGACGGTGCAGGGCGTAGTAAATCGTCCCGCCGCCGCCCATCGAAAGGCCGGAGACGGCGCGGTAGCGTCGTTCGCTGCGCACGCGATAGGTGTGTTCAATGTGGGGAATCAGTTCCTCGAAGAAAAACCGTTCGTAGTCAAAGCGGCCGTTGGGCTGGTTGAAGTAGCCGCGCACTTTTGTGTTGGCGTCGGGCATTACGATAATCATCGGGGTGGCGCGTCCCTCGGCGATGGTTTTGTCGGCGATGTGCTGCACCGCTCCGAACTGCACCCATCCCGTATGGTCGTCGCCCGCTCCGTGCAGCAGGTAGAGGACGGGATAGCTCCTGTCGGTATGGTCGTAGTCCGGCGGAAGGTAAATGGCATAGCGCCGTTCCATTTTCAGGATGTCGCTTTTGAGCGTCCGCGTTTCAAACACCTGTCCCTGTTGCGCCCATGCAACGGGAGTCAGGCTTGTCAAAAGAATAAGAAGAAGTCTTTGTTTTTTCATGATTGTATATATTATTATATAGTGTTAATTAACATTGACGATGTAAGGCGTTCAAGCGTTCCAGCCATCGCCCGTAGGCGGCGGCTGTGGCGGCGGCGGCAGCCGGTTGCGGGGCGACGGTGTGTATGTTCTTCAGCGAAGCAAATGCGTCTCGGGCGTCCCGGTAGACGCCGGCCCCGATGCCGGCGCCCCGTGCGGCCCCGGCCGCCCCGTCGGTATTATAGAGTTCGATGACGCCGCCGGTGCTATTGGCCAGCGTTTGCCGGAATACGGGACTCAAAAACAGGTTGGCATGTCCGGCGCGTATGGTTTTCGTTTCGATACCCATACCGTTCATAATATCCATGCCGTATTTAAATGAAAATGCAATGCCTTCCTGCGCCGCGCGAATCAGGTGGGCTTTGCCGTGGCGAATAAAATTGACGCCGTGTACCGAGCAGCCCGGCTCGCGGTTACAGAGTACCCGCTCTGCGCCGTTGCCGAACGGAATGACGCTGATCCCCTCGCTGCCGACAGGCGCCGTCGCCGCCAACCCGTTCATCTCGTCGTAGCCGGCGCCTTCGGGCGCTACCGTGGTACGCATCCATGCATTGAGAATGGCCGTTCCGTTGATGCACAGCAGTACGCCGATGCGCGGTTGCGAGCGGCTGTGATTGACATGCGCAAACGAATTGACACGCGACAGCGGATCGTATTTCGCATCGCCGTTGACGCCATATACTACGCCCGAGGTGCCTGCCGTAGCCGCTACTTCGCCCGGATGGAGGACGTTTAGCGCAAGGGCGTTGTTCGGCTGATCGCCGGCGCGGTAGGTTAGCGGCGTGCCGGCGGCCAATCCTAATTCCCGCGCCGCCGCCGCCGTTATGCGCCCTTGCATGCCCAATGTCGGCACAAGAGGCGGAATCAGATTTGTATCAAACCCGAAGTAGGTATACAGGAAGGTTGCCGGCGCATGGTGCATAAAATCCCACCCGACGCCTTCCGAGAGCCCCGACGCCGTGGTGCTCGCCTCGCCCGTCAAGCGCAGCGCAATATAATCGCCCGGCAGCATATAGTATTTCGTGCGTGCATAGACGCCGGGCTCATGTTCCTTAACCCATGCTAATTTCGCCAGCGTGAAATTGCCCGGCGCATTTAGCGTGCGCGACAGGCACCGCTCAGCGCCGAGGTCGGCAAACGCCTTTTCGCCATAAGGGATAGCGCGGCTGTCGCACCAGATAATGGCGTCGCGGAGCGCCTGCCGACGTTCGTCTGTCAGCACCAGCCCGTGCATCTGGTACGACAGGCCGATAGCAGCTATCTCGTCCGGCTTTGCCTGCGCCGCCGCCATGACGGCCTGCGTCGCCAGCTTCAGATTGTCCCACCAGTTTTCGGTGTCCTGCTCTGCCCATCCGGCTTTGACCGACTTGATGCGCATTTCCGTTTTGGGGAAGAAGGCGCCGGCTACCGCCTCGCCCGTCCGAACACTCACCAGACAGGCCTTGACTGAAGAGCTTCCAATATCGTATCCAAGCAAATACATTTAGCTGGTCGGGAATGATGATTGGGCCGTTTCGGCGAGTATTTTTATCAGTTCTACGGCGTCGCGACGGAGGCTGTCGAACGCATCGTCCGTTAAGGAGCCTGTTTTGTGCATTAACTCCAGCCAATATATGGTGTCGTTCATTTCTTTTTGCGCCAGCGCCATTGCATCGCTGAAATCGGCGTTGTTTTCCGAGCATTCCGCCGTGTGTACGATAGCGCCTGCTGCCGTGCCGCTGCGTAGCGCCTGTTTGGACAGCGCGCATGCTTGCTCCTCGTGGCTCAAATGCTTGTATAGATTTACCATCCTCACGGCAAACCGAAAGCTTTTTTCCTTTACTGTATTCTCTTTCATAATTTAAAAAAAAGGTATTAACGATTGATTATACGCCGCTGAATGCGCTAAAGCCGCCGTCGACCGGCAGGGTAATGCCGGTTATAAACCGTGCGGCTTCGCTGCACAGGAACTGCATGGCACCGTTGAGTTCGGCGATGTCGCCAAAGCGCTGCATGGGCGTTTTGGCAATGATTTTCAGGCTGCGTTCGGTCAATGAGCCGTCGGAGTTGAGGAGCACCGAACGGTTCTGGTCGCCGATGAAGAAGCCCGGGGCAATCGCATTGACGCGTATGCCGTCGCCATATTTAAGCGCCATTTCGGCGGCCAGCCATTGCGTAAAGTTGCTGACGCCTGCTTTGGCCACCGAGTAGCCCGGCACGCGGGTTAGCGCCGCATAAGCCGTCATCGACGAGACATTGACGATAGCGCCGCTTCGCCGGCCGGCCATGATTTTACCGAAGACCATGCACGGGTATACGGCGCCGTTGAGGTTAAGCGTGGTTACCTGCTCCCAGTCGTCGATTTTCATCTCGTGGAATGGCTGCGCTGCGCCGAGGGTCGCGCCGGGGAGGTTGCCGCCGGCGATGTTGAGGAGGATATCGATACGTCCCCATCGCGCGACCACCTCGTCGGCCACCCGCCGGAGGCTTTCGACGTCGAGCACATCGCCGACAACGCCGATGGCGTCGCCGCCCAGTCCGCGAAGTTCCGCCACGCGCCTCTCGAGCGGCTCCTGCCGGATGTCGAGCGCCGCTATTTTGACGCCCTGCGTTATAAAATGCCGTGCGACGGCGCCTCCAAGCACGCCGCCGGCTCCTGTGATGACGGCTACTTTGCCGGCAATACTGAATAATTCGTTCATCGGGTTGGTTTTGTTTGATTATTTATTAAAAACGTTAAACGGGGCTTTCTTCCGCGGCCAGTTCCCTCACGGCGGCGGCTATTCCCATCACCTGTGCCAGCGCGTGCATCCGCCCGGAGAAGGAATAGCCCGGGTTATAGTTCTTTTGTTCGTCGTCGAGCATATTGCGCCCGTGGTCTATCCGCATGGGGAGGGAGGCCGGCGCATGGCGTTCAAACAGCTCTACGAGCTTGACCAGACGCCCCCGGCCTTCGAGGTGCGAGGCCTCGATAAAATCGCCGTTGGGCAATACGTCGGTGCTGCGGAGGTGAACAAAATGAATACGCTTGAGGTATTTCTCCGCCAGAGCGAGCACCTCGTTGTGCAGGCCGGCGCTGAGCGAGCCGGCGCAAAAGGCCAGCCCGTTATGCGGGTTGTCTACCGCCGAGAGCAGCCAGTCGATGTCGGCTTCGCCGGTAACGATGCGCGGAAGCCCCAATACCGGAAATGGCGGGTCGTCGGGGTGTACGGTCATATTGATGTCGAAGCGGTCGCATACCGGCATGATGTGGGCGAGGAAGTACTGCATATTGGCGCGTAGCGCGGCCTTGTCGATCCCGTCGTAGAGCGACAGCAGCGACTTGAACAGGGCGACCGGGTTCTGGTCGCTTTCGCGGATGTTGCCGTTGACGAACCCCTGCGTCTTGACAATAATACTGTATACCAGTTCGTCTTTTTCCTGCCGGGTGATGGTTTTATCAAGCTCGCGCACCTGCTGCATCTCGGCCGCAGAGTAATCGTTTTCGGCCCCGGCGCGTTGCAGGATGCAGCAGTCGAAATACGCAAAACGGGCTTTGCTGAAGTAGAGCGACGACGAGCCGTCGGGCCACGTATGGCGCAGGTCGGTACGGATCCAGTCGATGACGGGCATAAAGTTATAGCAAACGGTTTTGACGCCGTTCTTTCCCAAATTGGCCAGGCTGATTTTGTAGTTTTCAATCAGCCGGTCGCGTTCCTTCCCGCCATATTTAATGGCTTCGGCTACGGGCAAACTTTCGACGACCGACCAGTGCAAGCCGTTTACCGCAATGAAATTTTTCAATTCGCGGACGTCTTCATCCGTCCAGATTTCGCCATTGGGCACGTCGTGCAGGGCAGTAACAATGCCTTCCACACCTATCTGGCGGAGCATCGCCAGCGTAACCGGGTCTTTTTTTCCGAACCATCTCCATGTGCGTTCCATACAATACGAGGTTAGTTTAAGTAATTGTTATATGTTGGCTGCAAAAGTACATAAAATTTCCGAAATTGTCATGTCCTGAAAAAAGTTGACAGGTTACCATTCTTTTTAGTTGTTGTTTTTTCTTCATTATATACGTTATTTTATCTTATCTATGCTGTTCGGTGCACCGCTACCGGCGTCTTAAAGCCTAAGGCCCAATGCAGGCGACGAGTATTGTATAGCTCTACCGTCTCTGCACAGGCCTGCTGCGCCTCGACGGTAAACGTCGTATCGCTGTTCACGGTTGTCTTGGTCGTATTGTTCGCCACCCATGCGCCGCCGTTAAACGAATACGGGGCGGCGGCAACGACGGCGCCAAGGTCGCCCAATACGCTTACCTGACCGGCGGCGGCGGTGGCTGTTTCGGAATACAGTCCAAAAACGTTGTCAAGATTTAGAAAACCTGCTTTGAGAGATACTATTTTTTCCATACTGTTTGTTTTTTAATATTAAATAATGGGGGGTATGATGTGGCGCGTGTGGCAAATAGCGTTTGCCGGAACTGCCATTTTATCTGCTTTTAATCTTCTGTCTATAGACAGAAGGCTCCGACGGATCGCCCGAAAGGTTCTGGCAAATGCCAGAAGGCTCCGACGGATCGCCCGAAAGGTTCTGGCAAATGCCAGAAGGCTCCGCCGGATCGTCCGAAAGGTTCTGGCAAATGCCAGAAGGCTCCGCCGGATCGCACGGAAGGTTTTGGCAAATGCCAGAAGGCTCCGCCGGGTTTGATTGATGGGGATGCAAAAATGAATAGGCGGGACGCTTTCGTGCGGGGGTAAAAACGTTCGCGCCTGCGGCAGCAGCGCCAATGATTAATGGTTAATGGCCTGCGGACAATGATTAATGGTTAATGGTTAATGGCCTGCGGCGGCGGCGCTCTGTGCCCTTCTTGGTTCTCTGTGCGCGCTGTGTAATTTTTTTCTTGCACAGAGGACACGGAGGTTGCACAGAGAGACACAGAGGAATGGCCGCCGCGGAGCGCATTTCCCGTCAGGGACACATGACTCCTCTCCGTCGGCTGAAGCCAACGGCAATTGTTCTTTGTTCATTGTTCATTGACTACTTCGGCTCCCTTTCCAGAAAGAGGGTCAACAGTCGCGGCAAAGCGTATTCGTCGAGGTCGGACTGCGCGATTTGCAAGTATTCTTTGGCCATCCATGTCGGCGTCTCGGCGATATCCACCGTGTAGAAGACCGCATGGATCGTCTGGTGCGAGAGCTGATGCGCCACGACGGTTGATGGCTTGACAAGGCGCACCGGATGATTCGCAAACAGGGCTTTCCATTGCGCCGTAGCAAAGAGTTGTTTGGGGCTGAGCGCCCGGGTGGTTTCTATGAGCGGAAATTCGTAGAGGCCGTGCCAGACGTCTTTTTCCGTGCGTTTCCGTATCACCGTCGAGGCGCCCTGCCGGATATAGAGGTAGTGGAAATAGCGTTGCCGTATCGTTGCTCGCTTGCGTTTGGCCGGGAAGCGTTCGATCGCCCGGCGGGAGCGCGCGTAGCAGCCGCCCTGTAGGGGGCAGCGGTCGCACGCGGGCTTGGGCGTGCATACCAGCGAGCCGAAATCCATCAACGCCTGATTGAAGGCCGCCGCATGTGGCGGCGGGAGTAGCTCGGCGGCGACTTCGGCAAACTGCTTTTTGCCGCGCTGCGTATCCGGCGGCGCCTCAATGCCGAATACGCGCGCCAGAATCCGGTAG
>JAIRMW010000052.1 GCA_031258415.1 Prevotellaceae bacterium | reverse complement strand
TTTATGGTTTTCGTACACCAAGCAGATGTCGAGGCGACCGGTGCCCAACGCCATCTCCCGGACAACTTGCCCGCCCCCGTTGACCACCCGTTGCAAAAAGGCCATCAGTATCAGGTGCGGGGCGGCCTCCCTGTACTCGAATTTATCGACCCAGATACTGCTGTTCTCGCGCCAGAACTGCTGGAAGTCGCGCATCAGGTAGTCCATGTCGATGCGGCCGTCTTTCAGGTAGCGCGGTATCTGGTATGCGGGGTAGGAATTTTGCAGGGCGTCTTGCATCGGCTCGTTGAGCGTGCGCACGATCACTTCGGCATAGATGGGGTTGGCCGGCGCCACGGGCTTGCCGGGCGTTACGCGGATAAGCCCCAGGTCGCGGGTATAGTAGAAGTCGTTGCTGAACGTATCCACCTGCTCGCCGGTAATCATCGGCTCGATTACCCGGCGCACCCGTTCTTCTTTCAGCCGTTCGAGCAGGTTGTCGATATGCGTGTCGCGCCGCAGGATGAGGGTTTGGATGGCCGTTGCCACCCTGTCGGCCGTTACCGGCTGCGTGTAGTTCCAGTCGAACTGTCGTGCAACGACATCGTAGGCGATGGCGTTCACTAACCATGGCTGCCCCTGCGTTTGCTCGTACACCAGCGCTATGGCGTCGTCCTCGAATAGCTGTCCGGTTTCGTCGGTGTGCTGTTGGTAGAGGGCGCGGATTTCGTCTTCGGTGAAATTTTTTAGCGTCAGCGCTTCCGTAACGATATTGAACGGGCTGGCGCTGCCCAGCGTCTCGCTCTCGGGACGCACCCGCGCCTTGAAGTCGCGCAGGTTGCGCATCCCTGTCAGCGCTATGGAACGGACGAAAGGCACAACGCCACGGCTATTATATCCATTGCGCAGTTGGCGCAAGAACGAAATCAGGGTGGCTTCGCTCAGGCAGTCGGCCTCGTCGAACAGCAGCACCAGCGGCTTGTCCAACAATTTGCAGTATTGGGTAAGCGCCATTCGCAAAACATCTGCATAATTACTATAGTTTGTATCTTCGGCAAATTCTGCCACATGTGGAATAGTTCCAGCTTCGGCAAGCGTATTTCTTATAATCCCGACAATAGTCGGTATCCCCTTTTCCGGGTCGACTATCCCCTGCAAGCCTTCCAGCGAGCAGTAGAGCGCATAATACCTGCCCGACTCATTCAGGCGTTTTGCCAAATCCTGCATACAGGTGGTTTTTCCGCTTTGCCGGGCGGCGTGCAGCACAAAATACTGGCTCATGTCGACCAGCCGCTCCACGCCCGGCAAGCGGGTGGCGGGGTCTATCATGTAATGTTCTCCCCGGATACAGGGGCCTGCTACGTTAAAGAATCGCATAATGATTTACTTTTAGTTTACATTCTGCACAAAGGTAGCATTTTTTCACGAATGACGCCCCCGCGCCCCGCCGGAACCTCAATACTCCAAAACCAGCGACGACAGCGGCGGCAACTGCGCCACAAACGTCTTGCCGTCCTGCCACAGCGCCGCCTTATTCAGCGAGGCCACCGGGTGTTTCACCGCTTCCGGCAGTCGATAGGTGCGGGCGACTGTTCCCAGATTGTGCAGCACCATGATGCGCTGTTCCCCTTTCTGCCGGATGTATACCATCAATTCGGGAAGCATGTCCGCAGGGTCGGGATACGTGAGGTTTCCTTCGGCCAGCGCGGGATAGGTGTTGCGCAACCGGATAAAGCCGGCATACGCCGCATACAGCGAATGTTCATCGGCCTGCTGTCTGGCCAGCGACAGCACCGACGCATCGGTGCTATATTGCGGCGTGCGCCACGTGGTACGGTAGGCGTCGTGGCCAGCCGACCACAAAAACGGTTCGCGCACATTCTCGTCGCCGCCGGTTCGCACTCCGCGCATGCCGATTTCCTCGCCATAGTACATGTAGGGCTGTCCCGGCATGGTAAGCAGTACGGCCGCCGCCACTTTGGCCTTTGCCACATCGTCGCCGAGCTGGCTCATGGTGCGGTCTTCGTCGTGATTGGAGAGTTTCGGCACATTGAGGTAATCGGGGTTATAGGCCGCAAAGGCTTTCATGCAATCGTCCACGTCGCGGGGATAATAGCGGCCGGTGCGGTTGTTGAGCGCCCATTCGAGGTTGTACCAGTTGGGAAAATTGAAGAGCGCCGGAAACCCCTGATAGAAATACGCTACATTGTCGACGTTGCCGTCCAACACCTCGCCTATCAGATAGACGTCGGGCTTAAACGTTTTCAACTTATTGTGGAACGCCCGCCAAAAGTCGATATTCTGAGGCGACCGTTCCTCTTGATAAATGTGTTTGGCGGCGTCGAGCCGGAAGCCGGCGACGCCTTTGTCCAACCACCATTTTGCCGCCTCATAGATACTGTCCATGATGGCGGTCGATTCGGGGTTGACGTCGGGCATCCACGAGGTAAACATCCCGTAGTACCGGTAATCGGTGGTGCCGCTTTCCACATTATGCCATTCGTTGGCATTATAACGGACTATCGACGGTACGTGTCCTGCCGCAATTTCGGCCTGCACCGCATTCGCCGGCGCGAACAAATAGAACGAGCGGTAAGGCGAGTCGGCGTGGCTGCAAGCCTGCGTAAACCACGGATGCGTTTTCGAGGTATGGTTAATCACGAGGTCGAGCACCACTTTTATGCCAAGCCGGTTGGCTTTTGTCATCAATGCGTCGAAGTCGCTCATGGAGCCGTAGTCCGGGTTGATGGCTTTGTAGTTCTCCACGTCGTAGCCGTGGTATGAGGGCGACGGATGAATGGGCATGAGCCAGACGCCCGAAATACCCAATTCGTGCAGGTAGTCGAGCTTTTCGGTTACGCCGCGCAGGTCGCCTATGCCGTCGCCGTCGGTGTCGGCAAAGGAGCGGACGAAGATTTCATAATATACGTCGCCGCGCTTCACGCCGTCCCATTCGGCCTGTACAAATGCGTGCGGTTCGCCGGAACTCGACGAGGGATTGCCTTCCCGGCAACTCCAGCATAGCAGGAACGCGATCGATAGAAGCAGGTGTTTTTTTATACTGAATCGTTGTGTGTAGTGTGTGTGTGTCATTTTTATTTTCATTTCATTTTTATTTTATCCAAATGGTATATTGATAGGGTTCCATGGTAACGGTAGCGGGAAGCGCCGCCGCCGTGTTGTCGAAGGCGTTGGTGAACGACTGCCCGACAAATTGCGCCGGCACGCTGAAGGATACGGCGCGATTGCGCACATTGACCGCTACCAGCGCGCCGTGCGTTTCATACAGGCGATAGAAACAGGCCACGTCGTCCGCATCGAAGGTTTGCAGGCGCCCTCTTCGCAGGGCTTCCGAGGCGCTGTATACCGCCATGATCTTTTTATATTCGGCCAGCAGTTCCGGGTTCATATTCCAGTTAATGGCCGTGGGCGTGAAGAAAGGCACCGTCGTGGCGACGCCTGTCTCCTGCGTACTGTAGAGCAATGGCGACCCGCCGAGCGCCACGGTAAGGACGAAGGCCGAGAGCGACCCCTGTTCGCCGCCGAAAAGCGCAATGGGCGTAGCGTCCCACGCCGACTCGTCGTGATTGGTGATAAACCGCAGCTTTTCCTTGCCCGCCGGGATGTGCGCATACTCGTTTTCATGCGACGCATAGAGGTTGGCGATAGCGGCTTGTCCGTTGTATACTTTTTTAATTTTATCGTAGAAATCCCATCCGTAGTCCATGTCGAAGCCGGCGGTATAGTGGTCGGTACGGGCGCCTTCGGCGAGCATCAGGAGCGTGCGCCCCTCGAATTGGCGCAATTCGTCGATAGCCTGTTTCCAAAAGTCGGCCGGGATCATATCGGCTGCGTCGCAGCGGAAGCCGTCGATGTTGGCTTCATAGATCCAATATTTCATGGCTTCGATCATCGCTTCGCGCATTTCCGGATGGGCGTAGTCGAGGTCGGCTACGTCGTTCCAGCCGGTTCCTTCGGGCGAGACGATGCGCCCCTGCGCATCCTGCGTGTACCACGATTTATTTTGTATCCACTCGTTGTCCCACGCCGTGTGGTTGGCGACCCAGTCGATGATGACGGCCATGTCGCGGCTGTGCGCCTGTTTTACTAACTTGCGCAAATCGTCGAGCGTGCCGTATTCCGGTTCCACTTTCGTGTAATCCTTCACGCAGTAGGGCGATCCGATGGCGTTCAGCGTGCCCTGCTCGTTTATCGGCATCAACCAAAGGACATTTACGCCGAGCGCCTTGAGGTCGTCGAGCCGGCGGGCAATGGCATTTAGCGAAGCCGTGGCGGCAAACACCCGCTCGTTGGCTTCATACATCACCACGTCGGACGGCGCCGGCACGTTTGTAAATGCCGCATCGTAGAACGGCCTGTCCGGCGGGCGCTGATTGTCTGTACCGTTGGGCGTGCCGTTGCCGCAGGCCGCGCATAGTGCGTAGCACAGAATAAAGAATGTTATTTTTTTCATTTGTCGATTTTAATTATTGATTATTGTATGTAAATTAAAATAAATGCCGTCGGGAGGCTTTCCCCTGTGAGGGGAAATCGTCTTGCAACTTACAAGAGACTTTCCCCTGTGAGGGGAAAACGTCCTGCAACTTACAAGAGACTTTCCCCTGTGAGGGGAAAACGTCCTGCAACTTACAAGAGACTTTCCCCTGTGAGGGGAAATCGTCCTGCAACTTACAAGAGGCTTTCCAATGGCGTTGGAAATCGTCCTGCAACTTACAAGAGACTTTCCAACGTCGTTGGAAAGCCTTTCGAAGCTGACGACATGTTCCCATACGCGGCTGTTCATTTTTAAAACGGTCTTTTTTATTGCGCCGTTAATCACAGGATACCGCCGTGCATGAGGCGTCTGAAATGGTATAGCAGCCGCTTGCGTCGACGACTTGCGGGGCGTCGAACTGAGCGCCGCCGCCGGCGTTGTTGAATATCGCGTTGCCTACGGTTTGTCCGTAGAGCACGACGACGCGGAACCATCCGTCGGCGTCGGGGGTAACGACCGCTCCCGGCCAGCCGCCAAATGTTTCGCTTTCCGGCGTTCCGCCCCAGGCGTAGAGGGCCATGGCCGACCATTCGCCGCCGGGCTGTTTCCATTTGATAATTTTATCTAACCGGGTGCATGTTGACGCGGTGATTTCATAGGTGCCGTTTTCACTGAGCACTTCCGGGGCGTCGAACTGAGCGCCGCCGTTGGCGTTGTTGAATATCGCGCTGCCCACGGTTTGTCCTTCGGGCAGGGTAACCGAATACCATCCGTCGGCGTCGGGGGTTACGACCTCGCCCGGCCAGCCGCCGAACGAATCGAAGTTGGGCGCGCCGCCCCAGGCATAAATAGCCATAGCCGACCATTCGTTGCCCGGTTGCCGCCAGCGAATGGTAATGCCGTCGGGCGGCGGGATGAGGTCTTTATTCCGCCAGTGCAGCACCTCGACGCCGGTCGCGGTTCCTTTAAAGAATACGCCGGGGGCGTCGCTGCCGTCTTCATTGGCCTGAAACGTCCACGCCCCGAAGCCGTCGATCACCAAGCAGAGTTTGAAATTGTCGGCAATGGTTTTTCCCGCTTCAAAGTCGGCCGGGTCGAGGGTCATTTGATAGGCCGTTCGCGACGTCATCGTAGCCGTCCATTTGGGATCGGCGCCGGCGTCCCAATTGTTGATTTCGCCGCGCAGGACAATGGTCGCATTGACCGGGGTATAATCCGGCACCGTAATGTTCAGGGTAATGATGTTGGACGGGCTCCAAGGCGCATCGACCATATCGGCGCTCCGCGCCCATTCGGCCACGTCGAGCGAATAGCTCATGCCCGCGACGGCGCCGTCGATGGTAAACCCTGCGATTTCCGTATCGCTGCCGTCGGCATTGGCCTGATGATACCACCACTGGTCTTGATTGGCCACCACCGGCGCGGGACATATCACGGCTACTTTAAACTCGTCGGCCAGCGTTTTCCCGCTGGAAAATTCGGCCGGGTCGACGACAATGTAATAATGTGTTCTATCCAGCATCACCGATCCCCATTTGCTGTGATCGCTGCCGTTCCAGTCGTTGACATTTCCGTAGAGGGCAATCATGGAGTTGAGCGGCGTATAGTCGGGCACGGTGAGTTTGAGCATTATTTTGCCGGACTCTACCGCCGGCCATGCGGGCGGCGGGTTGAAATAGCTCTCCCACCGGACGGCTTTTATATCGACCCGTTCGCCGACGGCCGCCGTGGCCGTATGCAACACGTCTTCGTTTTGTAATGTCCGTTCTTTCCCCTGCGAAGCGGAAATGAAATAGAAGCCGTCGGCCAGCGTTTTGCCTGCTTCAAACAGGGACGGATACAGGTAGATGCCCCATTTATGATCGGATTGCGGCGCTTTTTCCAATTGCCACTGGAGGTTGTCGAGCGCGTTGGTTTCACCGCCGTTAAATGCCCCGACGATATAAATCTTATCGTCGGGCGTCGTCCCCTGCGGCATGATTACTTCAAGGAGGATCGCATCGTTGCGCAGTTCAAACTGCGGTTTCTCGTGGTCAAACACGAGTTCTTCCGCTTTCTCACAACTGCCGAGCAGGGCAGCCACAAACGGAATAAATAGAATATGTAGGATTTTTTTCATTGCTGTAACTATTTTTGATTGGTTAATAATTTGGATTTTGTACTAATCCCGGATTGACCATCAGGGCTGTTTCGGGCAGCGGGAACCATTCGTATTTACGGTTGCGTGCGGCCGGCAGGGCAAGGCCCTCGTCGGTTGCGCGTCCGTGGAACCACCACTGTCCCTGCGTAAATTTATCGAACCGGCGCAAGTCGGTACGGCGGCGGCGACCTTCGCCCAAAAATTCGAGCCCCCACTGGCTGAGCATCCAGTCCAAGTCGAATGCGGCGAAGCCCGGGCCGGGCGTATTCTCTACCGTCGCCCAGTCGGCAGCGGTGAAGTAGCGCTTCCGTATGGTGTTCACTAATCGTTTGGCTTCGTCGGCGTCGCCGGCGCGCAGCTTGCATTCGGCAAGCATATAGACCACTTCTGCCAACCGAAATTCCACTTCGTCGATGTCGCGGAAATCTACGCCTTCCGACGGCGGGAACATCGGGTATTTGATGAAGCGGACGCCGGAGTTGGTCTCGCCCCAACGCGGCGACATCACCGGCTCGAGCGGTCGACCAATCCCCAGAAAGGTGCCGACCTGATCGACATAGACCAAATCCTGACCGTCGCGGTCGGCGTCGGCTTTGAGCGCCGCACCCGTCCCGTAGCCGGCTTTTACCGGGCCTTTCAAAAATAGCCCCTTGTAGGTTTTCGTCCGGGCGTCGTACACAAAATTCTGCTTGCGGACGTCGCGGTTGTCTAACCGTTCGTAGGGCGCGCCCAATTTGTCGTTATACGGCGCTTCGAGGAAACACCGTGCGCCGGTCGATCCGCCGGTCGGCTGAACAGTACCGCTATTGTCGAACGACGGCACCAGACATACGCAATTCCACGCATCGACGCCGCTATACGCGCCGCCTATGTATTCCTGATAATTATAGGCCACAAACGGCATGTTGCGCATCCATCCGCCGTTCATTTGCCCTACTTCCGTAGCAAAGGCCATAATCACTTCCGGGCAGCTTACATTGCCAATGGTATAAATATCCTGATAGTTTTCGGCCAAGGAGTACGTACCGAAGTCGCCGTCGAGAATGCGCTGGCAGAGCGTGGCGCATTCGGCAAACTTGTCTTCCTTAATAAACACATTCGCATTAAGCAGCAGGCGCGCCTTGATGATGCGGTTTACCGCCTGATTCATCCGGTTTACCGAATTTTTCGGAAGCGCCTCGACACACGCGTCCAATTCGCTTGTCATAAACTGGTAAATCTTTTTGCAGCCTTCGTCGAAATTCGGGTCGGCGGACGGCGGGATTTCACCCGACGTCGAGGTGTTCAACGGCAAAGCCCCGCCCCATATTTCATAGATATTATAGTAGGCCCAGACGCGGAGGGTTTGCACCTCTGCAATATATTTGTCCAGCGCCTCGCGCGACATTCTGAGCGTAGCGGGATCGAGCTTTTGCAGGTCTTCGATAAGCGTATTGCAAAGCCCGATGGTAGTCCACGAGCTTTCCCATGTTTTACGAATAATCGTGGAGTTGGGCGCCCATGTATGCGATCCGAGAACGTACTTCTCGCCTTCGTCCCAGCCCCAGGCGCCGCCGTTCCACACGCGCCATGTGATCTGGTCGGCCGAAAATTCCTGCAGGTACCAGAAGTACTCAATGTAGCTCATAAATCCCGATTCGTAAATGGCGGCTACCGCTCCTTTTACGCTGTTTTCATCTTGATAGTAAATACCGGCGCTCACTCTGTTGAAGGCTTCTTCTTCGAGGTCGAAGCACGACTGCGATCCGAACAGGATAAGGGCGGTCAATACGAATTGTGTTAGCTGTTTTTTCATAATTATTTTCATTTAGCAGGTGAATTATTTAAAATGAACGGTCAATCCAAGGCAGAGCTGCGTCGCCGAAGGATAGGCGCTCGTAACATCGACGCCCGGCGTAAGCCCCGTGGAAGTAACAATCGACGGGTCGTTGCCGGAATAGCCGGTGAGCGTAAACAGGTTCTTAGCCGCTACATATACCCGTATATTCTCGACAAAGCGGTTTTCGACCGGTTTAATATTGTAGCCCACTGTCAGGTTTTCGAGCTTGAGGTAGTCGCCGTCTTCGAGGTAGAATGTCGAAAAGATATTCCCCTCGCCGGTGATGTGATCATATTTCGTATAGGCTTCGCGCAGCACGTTCGCCGTGCCCGCGCTTTTCAAGCCCATGCCGTACCGGCGCATGTTCATGATCTGAAAGCCGAAGGCGCCGCGGAAGAATACGTTCAAGTCGAAATTTTTATAGCGGAACGTATTATTCCATGAGAGGAACGACTTCGGTGCGCCGTTGCCAATATAGCGTTTGTCGTCGTTGTTTTCCATTCCAAGCGGTTTGGTCGAACCGTCGGCGGCATAAATAAGGAGTTGTCCGTCGTCGCTCACGCCGGCGTGTTCATAGCCGTAGAAATTGGCGACTTCGCCGCCTTCGGCCACGCGGAAGAAGTACTCGGTCGTACCCACGCCCGGTTTTTGGTAAAGTTCCAAATAGGACGCCTGATAAATATCGTTCGACAACTTCGTCAGTTGCGTCGTGCCGTACGAAAACAGAACGCCCGACGTCCATCCGAAATCTTTTTTATTGAAAATATCGCCTTCGAGCGACAGCTCAATACCGGTGTTTTTGGTTGTTCCCACATTCACCATGATCGTAGAATACACGTATGGCGGTTGCGGCGCCGTGTAGGTGTAGAGCAAATCCTGTGAACGGCGGTCGAAGTAATCAACGGAGCCCCGCAAGCGGTTCCACAACACGAAGTCTACTCCAATGTTGGTGTTGATGGATTTCTCCCATGCCAGATCGGGGTTCGCGTTTACCGAAGGCGCATAGCCCTGCACCCATTCGCCGTCCATAAAATATTTACCCCGCGTGCTGTAAGTAGCCATGGAGAGATACGTGTCGAAATCGGAACGGCCGGTAACGCCAAACGACGCACGCAGTTTCAGGCTGTTCACCACGTCTTTCGCGGTCTCCATGAAATTCATGTTCGCTATTTCCCATGCGGCGGAGGCGGCAGGGAAATAGCCCCATTTATTGTTCGCGCCAAACTTTGTCGAACCTTCGTAGCGCAACGAGGCGGAAGCCATCAGCAAATCTTTCCAGTTGTAGTTCACCCGTCCGAAAAGCCCAATCAGTTTCGCCAATGATTTGGAGGTGGACATGCCGGCCTGTCCTTTCCCCAGGAAGCTTCCGGAGCCGATGTCGTGCCACAGCACGTTGTCCATTGCAAAATCTTTATTCTCCACCCAGATACTTTCGTAGTCGTGCTGCTCATAGGTGTAGCCGGCCACGGCCTTAATGCTGTGGTCTCCGAAATCGACGGCATAATTGAAGAGCCATTCGGCCCGCTGGAACCACCATTTTTGATACTGCACGGTGGCGCGTCCCTTGTAGCCCTGCCAGAATGCCTCGCCGGAGGTAGACCCGACCCAGTTATGCTGATTCAGGTCGTTATACTGCAACGAGTAGTTCACCACGGTGTTGAGCGATTGCTTGTCGTCTCTGAACAAAGTCAGTTTCGCCTCGGCGCTCCCCAACAGATAAATTCGTTCGCCTCCCCGCTCCGTGGCAGCCACCTCTTCGTAGGGATTGCGGGCGTTGGTGGGCGAGGTAGGGTGATAGTAATTGCCGTCGGCGGCATACACCGGCATGGTGGGATTAGTGGTCAGGGCATTGTCGAACTGCCCGTCGTCGCCCCATAGTTCTTCTACTTTACGGGCGCTGAGCGAGCCGTTGATTTCAAGCCGGTCGTCCAATATGCGTTGCTGTGCCATAAAGCGTCCGCCAAATTCGTTCCGTGCGCTGGCAATATCGAGGCCGGTGGCTTGCTTGTAGTTGAACGAGGCGCCGTAGTAGCCGCCTTTCGTAGTAGCGTCCAACGAAAGATACTGGTTATGGTCGTACGAAAAGTCGCGCAACAACAGATTGTACCAATCGGTAGAAGCGCCGTAGTCGTTTCCGCGCATGGAGCGGCGGAACTCCTCGGGCGAGAGCACTTCCGGGCCTTTGTGCGCAAGGTTTACCCCAAACCAGCTGTCGTAGGTTACTTTCTTCGTACCCGCTTCGCCCGAAGCACGGCGGGTAGTTATCAGGATAACGCCGTTAGCGCCGCGTGTGCCGTAGATGGCCGACGAGGCGCCGTCTTTGAGGACGGTTACCGATTCAATGTCCTGCGACGCGAGGTTGCGTATGTCGCCTCCGGCAATGCCGTCGATGATAATCAACGGCGAGTTGGAGGCGGAGATAGAGGTTGCCCCGCGAATTTGCAACGACGAGCCGGCATTGGGGTTGGCCGATGCCGTGTTGTTCACATTCAGCCCGGCCACTTTACCGGTGATCAGTTCCATCGGATTGCTGACCGCCTGCTGAAAATCGCGTTTGTTTACCTGTACAATAGAACTGGACACTTCTTTTTTAGCCAGTGTTCCATAGCCGATCACCACTACTTCGTCTAATAGTTGGCGGTCTTCCTCCAGCACAATAGTCGTTCCGGCAGCTTCCGCCGCCGTTTTTTCTACTGGCTTGAATCCGATGAACTCGAAGGCGAGCATAGCGTCGGGCGAAGAAACGGCGATACTAAATCTCCCCTCTGCGTCCGAGAGGGCGGCATTGGGCGTCCCCTTTTCGACTACCGACGCGCCGATCAACGGCGTGCCCTGTTCATCCACCACGATAGCCGATACCGTGGTTCGTTCCTGCGCTATCGCCGGACTGCTTAGCAGCAGCAGCGACAGCATAATTGAAATTGATTTCCTCATACTTTTACATTTTAATGAGTGTTTATAGTTTATTGATCCATTCACGTGCCGTGTAATTCGAGACCCTGAACGTCCGCCTGCTTCCCGTACGGAAAAACAAGACCGGAGTAGCTCAGTGCGACTCGTATCCAGACGGCTACAGCCTCTTATTTCAGTCTTATCATTCATTTATAATAGTCCGCTTGTTGATTGATATGCTATTCATAAAGCCAAATTACTTCTGATAATATACATTATCGGAAGTAGTCCAAAGACACGTTCCAAAATATTTTTCCAAAATAATCGGGTCAAGCGCATTATAAACGCTTTTAAAGGGGGATTTTTGTCCGACCCCCGTCTTTTTTTGAACTCCGTTTTCCTCCTGTGTTGTCATATCAAGCATCTATTTTTGTTATTCTTACAAGCCCACTTCCGATAATGTATATTATCTACTTTGTACAGTCTTAAATCTTTTTAATTTTCAATATATTTCTACGTTGCCTTGTATTTCCTTTTTTTCTTAAAAAATCAGCCGCTAAAATGGCGTGTTTCGCCCCTGAAGTTCATGTTGAACGATAAGTGCGTCCAATGCGCAGGCAGGCGGGGGGTAAAAACAAGCTGTCCCTGACGTACGCGCAGCCCTGCAAATCCCTGTATCACGGCCAGCCACGAACCGGCCATACTCGTAATGTGCAGCCCTTCGTCCACTTCTTTATTATAGTCGTCGAGGTCGAGGCGCGCAGTCCGCAGGTACATTTCATAGGCCTTGTCCATATCGCCGATTTTGGCCGCAAGCACGGCGTGCACGCACGGCGAGAGCGACGACTCGTGCACCGTCCGCGCTTCGTAGAAGCGAAAATGGCGACGAATGGTGTCCTCATCAAAATCGTCTTCAAAGAAGTACAGGCCTTGCAGCACGTCGGCCTGTTTGATGAAGCACGAGCGCAAAATCCGGTCCCAGCTCCATTTTTGGTTAAGTGGCCGTTGCGCGGGGTCGAGGTCTTTCACTAAAATTTGTTCCTTGTCCATGTAGCCGTCCTGCTGTAGGAATATATTCAATTTTTCATCGTAGGGAAAGTGCATTTTAGCCGTTATATCATCCCAATGCGCCCACTCGTTCCGTTCGTCGAAATGCGTTTACTTCATTATTTCGTCATAGCAAGAGGCATGTTCACACTTCACCCATTCCATGCTTTCCTTTGTGTAGCGCAGACACCAGCAGGCAATATAGTTGGTGTACCAGTTGTTGTTCACATTGTTTTCGTACTCATTAGGCCCTGTAACACCGAGCATCACATATCGGTTGCGCTCCTCGCTCCAAGTGATGCGCTGCGCCCAGAAGCGCGCAATGCCAATCAACACTTCCAAACCATGTGTGGAAAGATAATCGCGGTCGCCGGTATAGCGGATGTAGTTGAAAATGGCATACGCTATAGCGCCATTGCGGTGTATCTCCTCAAAGGTAATTTCCCACTCGTTATGACATTCTTCGCCGTTCATCGTAACCATCGGATAAAGGGCTGCGCCGTTGGTGAAGCCTAACTTCTTCGCGTTGTCAATGGCCTGCGGCAGCTGGCTGTAGCGATAAAGCAGCAAGTTCCGCGCTACATTGTCGCCGGCTGTCGATAAATAGAACGGAAGACAATAGGCTTCGGTATCCCAATAAGTACTACCACCGTATTTCTCACCGGTAAAACCCTTTGGGCCTACGTTAAGACGCGGGTCTTCGCCGGTGTATGTCTGCAACAATTGAAAAATACAAAACCGGATGCCTTGCTGCGCTTTTTCATCTCCACCGATTTCCACATCGCAATGCCGCCACTTTTCCTGCCAGGCTCCGGCCTGTTCTTCCTTCAATCGCGGGAAGCCTGTTTCCTTGGCACTATCGGCTATTTCCCTTGCAGCAGTAGCTAAATCGACAGCATTACAATTTTGTAAATTTGTAATACCGGCATATTTATATAACGTAACTTTTTCATTTTTCCTCACTTTTACATTGGCAGAAGCGCCTACCCATGCAGCTTTCTCCACCGGGACAAAAGGATATTCCAGCGGATTTCCATTCAACAGCAAAACCCAGTTGCTATGCCAACACACCGGGAAGTTTGTTTTTTTCGTACGCATAACGATAGTAGAATGGTCGTGCGCCGCTGCTTGGGTTACAAAATCCCAAAACTTTTCATCGTAGTTGGCGTCTTCATTCTTCACATCGGCATTGATGAAGGGGGTAATTTCAATGTCGGCGTCGTTATTTAACGGCTGTACCGTATAGCTTATTGCCCCAAGCCCGGTACGGGTGATACTCACAAACCGCACAGCCTCCACCGCCACCTTGATTTTATTGGACAGTTCGGCGGTAAACCGGCGGGTCAATACGCCGTGCTGCATATCGAGTTCGTGATAAAAGTCAATCACTTTCGCCGTATGCAAATCAAGTGTTTCGCCATTTACTTTCACGTCAACACCTATCCAGAAAGCGGAATTGAGCACTTTGGCAAAATATTCGGGATAGCCGTTTTTCCACCAACCCACGCGGGTTTTGTCGGGATAATACACGCCACCGATATAGCTTCCCTGCAACGTTTCACCGCTATAGGCTTCTTCAAAGTTCGCCCGTTGCCCCATTCTGCCGTTACCAATGCTGAAAAGGCTTTCGGAGGCTTTTACCCGCTCGGGAACAAACGTGTCTTCTATTATTTTCCAAGGATGTACCATAAAACAGATTTTAGACTTTAGATTTTTAGATAATAGACAAATTCATAACGGCCTCCCCCCAGCCCCCTCCAAAGGAGGGGGAGTTTTGCTCCCTCCCCTTGGGGGAGGGCTGGGGTGGGGCTTCTTCATATCTTAACTCATAATTCAACTGTTGCCAGTTCAGGCCTTCAAAGCCGGGAATAGCCATCGTAGCCTTGCGCAGGATGGTGGGATTGCCTACGCCCACGCACTTCATGCCCGCACGTAAGGCGGCTTCCACACCGGCTTCGGCGTCCTCGAACACGATACAGCGGTCGGCGGGCGCACCCAGCGCTTGCGCGCCCAGCAAAAACACTTCGGGGTCGGGTTTGGCCTTGGTTATGGCGTTTCCGTCGATAATCGCATCGAAGAAATGGGCAAGTCCTGTGCGTTTTAAAATAAGCGGCGCATTCCTGCTGGCCGAGCCTAACGTCATTTTCACGTGGGCAGCTTTCAATTGATGCAGGAAATCCAACACGCCGGGAAGTATCTCGTCTGGCGTCATCCGGTTGATATACGCTACATACCAGGTGTTCTTCTTTGCTGCTAAGTTTTGTTTTTCTTCCTCCGGAAGGTTTTTAATAGCGCCTACATCCAGCAGTATATCAAGCGAGGCCATGCGGCTCACTCCTTTCAAGCGCTCATTATGCTGTTCGGAAAAATCGAAGCCCAATTCTTCTGCCAGCCGCTTCCACGCCAAATAATGATACTTGGCCGTGTCCACCAGCACGCCGTCCAAATCGAATATACAACATAAAGCGTTCATAAATTCAAGATTCCAAAATGTAAAGATTTCACATTTTATCTATTGTCGCAAAATTATTTTCAACCAAAAAGCGTTAAAAGTGCGTCAAGCTTGGCGCGGATTTCTGCGGTGCACAGGTTCCCGATGCTTCCCTTATGGGTGTGCGCCACCGCCCTGTCGGGCACGAATGTGCCTTCGGCGACCTGCGCGCCCACCTGCTTGTAGGCGTCGCGGAACGGCACGCCGGCCAACACTTTTTTGTTCACCTCTTCTACCGTGAACAGGTGGTCGTATTTCGTGTCGTGAAGAATGTGCTTGTTGACACGGATATGTGTCAACATAAATAAGGTAATGTCCAACAAGGCATGCAGCGTGTCGATGGCCGGGAATAAGATTTCCTTCAGCAGCTGGTAGTCGCGATGGTAGCCGTGGGGCAGGTTGGCGAGCAAAAGCGCGATTTCATTCGGGACGCTTTGCAGCCTGTTGGACTTGGCGCGCACCAGTTCCCATACGTCGGGGTTTTTCTTGTGCGGCATAATGCTCGAGCCGGTCACCAACTCGTCGGGGAAAGAAATGAAGCCGAAGTTTTGCGACATGTACAATACGCAATCGGCGGCAAACTTATTCAGCGTGGCGGCAATGGCCGAAATCCCCTGCGCCACGGCCTTCTCGCTCTTTCCGCGACTTAATTGCGCGGCAATGGCATTATAATTCATCGTGCGGAAGCCCAGCCCGGAGGTAGTCAGGTCGCGGTCTAACGGAAACGAGCTGCCGTAGCCGGCGGCCGAGCCCAGCGGATTTTGGTTCACCACGCTGTAGGCGGCATGCAGCACATACAGGTCGTCGATAAGCGTTTCGGCGTAAGCGCCAAACCACAGGCCAAACGACGACGGCATGGCCACCTGCGTATGCGTATATCCGGGCATGAGGACGCCCTTGTGGGTTTCGCTCAACGCCTGCAACTGCTCAAACAGCGCCACCACGCGGCTTTTAATAAGCAACACTTCCGCCTTGAGGTACAGCTTCACATCTACCAGCACCTGGTCGTTGCGCGAACGGCCGGCATGGATTTTCTTGCCCACCTCGCCAATGCGGTTGGTGAGCGTGAGCTCTACCTGCGAATGAATGTCCTCCACGCCTTCTTCTATCGTGAACACGCCGCGCGCCACCTCGTCGAGGAGCTTTTGCAGTGCGTCGTGCAGCAGGGTGTGTTCCTGTGCGGTCAGCAGCCCAATCTTTTCCAACATCCTGATATGTGCCAGTGAGCCCAGCAGGTCGTACTTGGCCAGCCGCAGGTCGTATTCGCGGTCGTTGCCTACGGTGAAAGCGCTTATCAGCGTGTCGGGCGCGACGCCCTTGTTCCAAAGGAGTTGAGAGTTGAGAGTTGAAAGTTGAGAATTATTCATTGTTCATTATTCATTGTTCCGGCCTCCCCCCAGCCCCCTCCAAAGGAGGGGGAGTTCTGCTCCCTCCCCTTGGGGGAGGGCTGGGGTGGGGCTGTTGTTCATTGTTCATTGTTCCGGCCTCCCCCCAGCCCCCTCCAAAGGAGGGGGAGTTCTGCTCCCTCCCCTTGGGGGAGGGCTGGGGTGGGGC
>JAIRMW010000006.1 GCA_031258415.1 Prevotellaceae bacterium | reverse complement strand
AGATGTTGGTATTAAATGCTGTGAGGGCAAAACTCGTGTACCGGATGTTTGCCGTAATAAAAAATGATGCGCCCTATGAAAAAAATTATGCCTTCTCGCTTGCATAAATCATAAGAATAGGGGAGGAACGGCGGGCGGCCTCCGGCGCCCCCGCAGGCCATTGTTCATTGTTCATTGGCGCGTTGCCGCGGCTCAACGCCAGCGCGCCATGTCTAATTTCAATAAGATAAACAGGAGTACCGTAAACGCCCAGAGCGAGGATCCGCCGTAGCTGATAAAGGGTAACGGGATGCCTATGACCGGCGCCAGCCCGATCGTCATCCCGATGTTGATGACTACATGAAAGAATAGAATAGCGATTACGCCGTAGCCGTATATTCGCGCAAAGGCGTCTTTTTGCCGTTCCGAGATCAGAATGAGCCGGAACAGGAGTAGCAGGTAGGCGATAATGACCGCCGACGCGCCGAGCAGCCCCCATTCTTCGCCAATGGTGCAAAAGATGAAATCGGTGCTTTGTTCCGGCACGAAGTTGTATTTGGTTTGCGTGCCTTGCAGAAATCCTTTTCCCGCGAAGCCCCCGGAGCCTATTGCGACTTTCGACTGGTGGACATTATAGCCTGCCCCCCGCAAATCTACCTTGACGCCTAAGAGGTTTTCAATACGGTCGCGCTGGTGGGGTTTGAGCAGGTGGTCGAATACGTAGTCGACGGAATAGACGAGCGCGGCCGATCCGATGAAGAAGCAGAGGATATACCATACGTAGCGGCGTTTGTAGCGGATGGCGGTCGCGGCGCCCCATACGAGGGCTATCGCCGACAGCAGGATGAATACCCTGTCGGGGGCGACGTCGATGGCAAACGTCGGGAAGAGCCATTTTACGATGCTGAAATAAACGCCAAACAGGCTGGCGGTCAAAATCAGCGCCCGTTTGATTTTCCGGCGGTAGAGCATGTATATTACGACGCTGATCGTGGCGCACAGCATCAGTACGGATACGGGCTCCCAGACAATCGAGAGGACGAACGCGACGATCGCAAAGAGGACAATGTTGATGAACCATCCCGAGAGTCCTTCGCGGTAGAGCATGAGCAGAAAGGCGCCGAATACGACGGCCGACCCGGCGTCGTGCTGGAGGATGATGAGGCCTGCCGGCAGGAGTATGACCAGCGCGATGCGGCAAAGATTGGCGCGGCGGGCGAGTACAAAACCATGGACGCTCATCATGCGGGCTAAGGCAATGGCGGTTGCCGCTTTGGCCAACTCGGCCGGTTGCAGACGCACCGGCCCGAGAATAAACCACGAGCGCGATCCGTTGATTTCCGTTCCGGCGACCAGCACCAGCAGGAGTAAAAAGAGGACAACGCCGTAGATGGCATAGCCGAATACAGAGTAGAATTTACTGTCGAGGAGCAGGATGAAGGCGGCTATCAGGAGGGCGGACAGGATCCAGACAAACTGTTTTCCGTAGCGTTGCGAGAAGTCGAAAATGGTGCTGTGTTCTTCGTTGTATGCGGCGGCATAGACGCTGATCCATCCGATAGCGACGAGCAGGAGGTAGAGTCCGACCGTCGGCCAGTCTAATTTAAGGAATAAATGGGTGTTTTCCTTCATGGGGCTTTGTGGGTTTTCGTCGGGCTGCCGGCTTGTATCCGCTGTTCCAGTTCCGTGCGCAGGACGTGGCCGGTCAAATATTTTTCTACCATCAGCGAGGCAATCGGCGCCGCCCACGTCGCGCCGAAGCCGGCATTTTCAATATACACGGCTAAGGCTATTTGGGGTTTTTCGCGCGGCGCAAAGCAAATAAACGACGAATGGTCTTCGCCGTGCGGGTTTTGCGCCGTGCCGGTTTTTCCGCACAGTTCGAGGTCCGGTATCTGGGCAATCCTCGCCGTCGCGCCCGACCCCGGCTCGCCGTGTACCGCCCGGTACATGCCTTCCACCAGCGTGGGGAAACAGGTTGTGTCGATCATCGTATAATGCCGTTCCTTATAGTCGTCGGGCGGTTCAAGGCCTTCTACTTCACGGACGACATGGGGCGTGTAGTAATATCCTCGATTGGCGATGGTGGCGGCGAAATTGGCCATCTGTAGGGGCGTGCTGCCTATTTCGCCCTGTCCGATCGCGAGCGAAATAATCGAAAGCGACTTCCAGCGCCCTTCTCCGTGTATCCGGTTGTATTGCGACACGGAAGGCAGCGTCCCCGCCCGTTCGCTTGGCAAGTCGATACCTGTTTTTTGCCCAAACCCAAGGCTTTGTACATATTCGCGCCATTTCAGAAATCCCTGCTCGACGTTTCCGTATGCCGGGTTATCGATGATCGTGCGGAATACGTTACAATAATAGGCGTTGCACGACATCTGAATCGACTGTAAGAGGTCGATCGGCGAGGCGTGCGAGTGGCATCCGAGCATTTTACCGGGGCCAATTCGGAAGCCCATCGCGCAACTGTAGCGCGAGGCCGGCGTTATTACTTTTTCGTCGAGCCCGATTAACGCATTGGCTAATTTGAAGGTCGAACCGGGCGGATAGGGCGACATAATAGCGCGGTTAAACAGGGGCTTCAGGGGGTCGGACTGCATCTGCTGGAAATTTTTGTTGATGCCGACCAGCAGCGTCGGGTCAATGCCGGGCGCCGAGATCAACGCCAGCACCTCCCCTGTCGACGGTTCGATGGCTACGATGGCGCCTACTTTATTTTTCATCAGCCATTCGCCATATTCCTGCAGCCTACTGTCGATTGTGCAAATCAGATTTTTTCCGGCTACCGCGGCCGCATCAAAGCGTCCGTCCTTATACGCTTCCTTTATCCGGTTGTGGACGTCGCGCACAAAAATGGTTACGCCTTTGTATCCGCGCAAATAGTCTTCATAAGCTTCTTCGACGCCGCTTTTGCCGATATAGTCGCCGGGCTTGTAGTAGGGATTGCGCCGGATGGTTCCCGTGTCTACTTCGGTTACGTATCCGAAAAGATTTCCGGCAATGGGGCGCGTATAGTTGCGCAACGTCCGCGCCTGTGCATAAAACCCCGGGAATTTAAACGCCTTTTCCTGAAATACGGCATAGTATTCCGCCGGCGCCTGTTTTAATATCGTCGTCGGCTGGTAGCCTATTTGCCGGCGGCGACGGTAAATATCGTTAATGACGAGTTTAAACGGGTCGGGGTCGAGTTTGAAAATGGCGCAAAACGCCAATGTGTCGAACGCTTTCAATTCGCGCGGGACGACCATCATGTCATACGTGGTCTGGTTTTCGACCATCCGCTCGCCGTGCCGGTCGATGATGAGACCGCGTGCCGGGTATTGCACGTCGTAGCGTAGCACATTGGTGTTGGAGGTGGTCTTGTAGGAATCGTCTACCACCTGTAGCCAGAATAAACGAGCAAACAATATCAAAGCCACCAGCACAAACGTGCCGAAAATGACGATGCTTTTTCTGGAGTACTCGTTCATGTCCGTTAGGGAACAGGCGTTTTACGATTGTTCGGCCACAAGGTTTGCAGCAGCATAATAAATGCGGCGCTGCAAATGGCGCTCAGCAGAATGCGCAGCAACGTATGCGCCAAGTCATAGAAGCCGAAATCGTCCAGCAGGAAAAATACCGCTTGATACAGCATCATCGAGACGCAAACATATCCCGAACAGGCTTGCCATCCCTGTGTGTTGGACGAGGGTATGGCATAGGCGTCGAAGTCGGCTTTGGTAGAGAATAATTTCAGGATGTGAGAACGGGCAAAGGCTACCGCCACCGCACTCGCTATATGAATGCCGACGACGTCGGCCGACAGCAGATCGACGCATAGGCCCATAAAGAACGCCCACAGCATCGTCCATACGCGCGAATAACCAAAGGGTAAAAACAGGATAAACAGTACGTAGATACAGGGAAATACAAACGTTCCCAAGGGCAGCCGGCTGAATATAAAACATTGTACGGCGATCAGCCCCGTAAACCATAAAAACCGTGAAAGCGAATGGTTACTCATACGATTCGAAGGCTTCAAGGGTTTTCAGTTCGTTCCGGTATAAATGCTTGACGACGTTTACCTCGTACAGTTTCCTGAAATCGACAAACAAACTCACGGTGATTTCATAAAAACTGCCGCCTTTTACCCGGTACGATTTGACCGTGCCAATAGGAATATCGGGCGGGAATAGGGATGAAAAACCGCTGGAGACGATCGTATCGCCAACGCTCACGGTTACATGCTGCGGGATTTCGGTCAAAATCACTTCGCGGTAGTTCTTCCCGTTCCAGTACATCGGGCCGAAGAACCCGCTTTTGGACAGTTTGGCGCTCACCTGCCAGTTTACATTCAACAACGATTTTACCAGCGAATAATGATCGTAGGCCGTGACCACAAGCCCCACAATACCATTGTGCACGATGACGCCCATATCCGGCGCTACGCCCTGTTCCAAACCGGCATTCAGCATCATATAATTGTGTAATGTGTTGGCATTATTCGTTACAATCCTTGCCGATATGTACGAAAACACCGGCGTATTTGTCGAATCGATAACGATCGCCTCGACCGGCGCATGGTTTTTTTCCTGATAATATTGGATGCGGCTGCGCAGTTCGGCATTCTCTGCCGCTAACCGGTCATTGGTTTCTTTCAATGAGAAATAATACTTCCAGTTGCCCCAGACAGCGTCTATCTGCGCCTTACTCAGCCGGACAGCATCGACCACCGCGGCATGTTGGAAATAGCTGCTGTTGGCCAGCAATACCACTGCGATGGTTTCCAGTACAAGGAATACAAAAAATATACGCAGTCTTAGAAATAGACGGTAAAGCGCATTCATTCAATTCTCCGAAATGGAACGATTAGCGCATCAGAAAGGGGAACTTGCCTATATTCTTCAAGGCAATTCCGGTGCCCCGCGCTACGGCGTGCAGCGGGTTTTCGGCAATTTGAAACGAGATATTGATTTTATCCTGCAACCGTTTGTCGAGGCCGCGCAACAACGCGCCGCCGCCGGTCAGGTAAATACCGCGCTGTACAATATCCGCATACAGTTCGGGGGGGGTTTGCTCCAGTACGCCTAAGATGGCGGATTCTATTTTGGCAAGCGACTTGTCTAAGCAATGGGCTATTTCCTGATACGTAACGTATACTTCGACCGGTAAGGCCGTCATCAGGTTCGGCCCGCGTACGGCATACGGTTCGGGTTTGTCGTTTGTCAATTCCGACAAGGCCGAGCCGACGGAAATTTTAATCTCTTCGGCGGTACGTTCGCCGATTTTGATATTGTGCTGTTGCCGCATGTATTGTTGAATATCCGACGTAAAACCGTCGCCGGCCACACGGATGCTTTTATTGCTTACGATGCCGCCCAATGCAATAACGGCAATTTCCGTCGTTCCGCCTCCGATATCGACGACCATACTTCCTTCGGGCGCTTCTACGTCAATACCGATCCCCAAGGCCGCTGCCAGAGGTTCGTAAATCATATAAATATCGCGACCGCCCGCATGTTCCGACGAATCGCGTACCGCCCGAATTTCCACTTCGGTGCTCCCCGACGGAATACATACGACCATGCGCAGGCTTGGCGTAAATAAACTGTTTCTTTTGGGGGTGATGAATTTAATCATTCCCCGGATCATTAGCTCGGCCGCATTAAAATCGGCAATCACGCCATCGCGCAACGGGCGGATGGTTTTAATATTTTCGTGGGTTCTTCCGTGCATTGCCTGTGCGCCTTTACCTACTGCAATCAACTTCCCGCCGTTTTTGTCAATAGCCACAATGGACGGCTCGTCTACGACAATTTTATCATTGTGGATGATAATGGTGTTAGCAGTTCCCAAATCGATTGCTAACTCGCGAGTTAAAAAGGATAAAGCCATTCTGTATTAGTATTTAATTTATGTTGTCTGTTGTATTTGATACGTTGATTTATTAATGTTTAAAATGCCGGACTCCGGTCATCAGCATCGCTATATTATGCTGATTGCAGTATTCGATGCTTTGCCGGTCGTTGATCGAGCCGCCGGGTTGCACGACAGCGTTAATACCCGCCTGATGCGCGAGCGCTATGCAGTCGGAAAACGGGAAAAAAGCGTCGGACGCCATGACCGCTCCCTGCAATGAAAAACCGAACGACTGCGCTTTGTTGATGGCCTGTTTCAGCGCATCGATGCGCGAGGTCTGCCCCACGCCGCCGGCCAGCAACTGCTGCCCTTTAGCTAATATAATGGCGTTGGATTTGGAGTGTTTCACCAATTTGTTGGCAAAAATCAAATCGGCGATTTCTTCGGCGGTCGCCTGCTTATCGGTAACGGGTTGTAATTGCGCGGCTGTTTCCGTTGCCGTGTCGCGGGTTTGCCTCGCTACGCCGTTGAGCAACGAACGGAATTGCGCCGGCGGCAGCGTCGCGTTCTTCAATCTCAATAGCATCCGGTTTTTCTTTGTTTTCAAGCATTCTAATGCTTCCGGCGTATAGTCCGGCGCGATGATTGCCTCGAAGAACAGCCGGTTGATTTCTTCGGCGCAGGCCGCCTCGACCGGACGGTTGGTTACAATAATGCCTCCGAACGCCGATACCGGGTCGCCCGCCAGCGCCTTGCGCCATGCGTTCGTTTTTTCGTCGTCCGACGCGCAGCCGCAGGCGTTATTATGTTTCAGGATGGCGAATGTCGGTTCGTTAAAATCGTTTATCAACGCCACCGCCGCATCGACGTCCAGCAGGTTGTTGTATGAAATTTCCTTGCCGTGCAGTTGTTCAAACATATCGTCGAAACGCCCGAAAAACGTGGCTTCCTGATGCGGGTTTTCGCCGTACCGCAACGGTTTTTGCGTGGCAATAAACGACTGGAATGTCGGCAGGTTTTCGTGCCGGTTGAAATAATTAAAAATAGCCGTATCATATTGTGCCGATTGCCGGAATGCTTGCGCGGCGAAGCGTCGGCGCGTGGCGAGGGTCGTCGCGCCCTGACCGTTTTTCAACAGGTCGATGAGAGGGGCATACTGTTCGCGCGACGAGACGACCAACGTATCGGCATAGTTTTTAGCGGCTGCCCGGATAAGCGAGAGGCCGCCGATATCGATTTTTTCAATGATTTCTTCTTCGTCGGCATTCGATAGCAGCGTTTGTTCGAAGGGATATAAATCGACTACGACCAGATCAATCGGCGGGATTGCGTAGTCGATCAATTGGGCGTTGTCGGGCGGATGGTTGCGACGCGCCAGAATGCCCCCAAAAACTTTCGGATGCAGGGTCTTGACACGTCCGCCCAGAATCGACGGGTAGCCTGTCAGACTTTCCACCGATCGCGCTTCTATTCCCATGTTGGCGATAAAGTCGAGTGTTCCGCCGGTCGAATAAATGGTTATTCCCCATTCGTTCAGCAAACGAACAAGCGTCTCTATATTCTCTTTACAATAGACAGACAGCAAGGCATTCGTAATTTTCCTCGTGGTGTTATCGTTCATATATTCCTACTGTGATTACTTAATTAAGCGCGTAAAGATACACAATCTATTTGATGTGTGAAAAAGTTTTTCCGGTTTATGTGTAAATCCTGTGATAACTGGGATTTTTTTTGTACTTTTGGCCGGCTGAAGAGGGGGCTTGTTTCGCACAGTACCAACACCGTTGAAAACGACAGTTAATTACAAAATGTTACACACTATGCTGGATAAATATATCGAATGGTATAAAAAAGCGTTCCGGTTTATTACCTACGACATGTGGCATGTCGATATGGTACACTACAAGCGTCGCGACGCTTTTCTGATTAAGCAATTGAAGATTTTCACGATTGCCTTCCGACGTTTTTTTGAGGATAAGGTGATCGTCCGTTGTTCGGCGCTTGCCTATTATTCGCTGATGGCTATTGTGCCGTTGCTTGCGTTGCTGTTTGCCATTGCTAAAGGGCTTGGCATTTCCGACCTGTTGCGCATTTTCCTCGAACAAAGTTTCGGCGAGCATAATGAGATGATTGAGTTTCTGCTCCGGTTTGCCGACAATGCGATTGCCAACACCCGCACCGGCGTGTTGAGTGTGCTGGGGATTGCGTTCCTGATGTGGTCTATTATTAAAGTGTTGAATAATATCGAGAGCGCTTTCAACGACGTATGGCAAGTCAAGCGGCCGCGACCGCTATCGCGCAAATTTACCGACTATCTGGCTTTTATCCTGATAGTCCCGATTGTCATTGCGTTTTCCAGCGGCATTTCGTTGCAGGTGCGCTATCATATCGGTTCGTGGATACAGGGTATTCCGGTGCTGGAACATGCGGGGCCGCTGTTCGGCACGCTGGTGCCGTTTGTGCTGGTATTCTTTGCCCTGACGTTCGTCTACGTGGCCGTTCCGTTTACCAAAGTCCGGACAGGCCCGGCTTTTATCGCGGCGGTTATCGCAGGCGTCGCGTTCCAGCTGACGCAAAACATGTATATCTTTTCGCAAATTACGGTATCGAAATACGGCACGATCTATGGCGCTTTTGCCGTTTTGCCGTTGCTTTGCCTCTGGTTGCAAATAAGCTGGATTATCATCCTATTCGGGGCGGAGCTGGCATTCGCCTACCAGAATCTGGAGCGTTACCATTACGAAGCGACGTCCGACCACATCAGCCCATTCCAGCGGGAAGTGTCGGGGATACTCATTGCCCGGCTGATCGCTAAACGGTTTGTCAATGGCGAGTCGCCCTATACCGTGGCCGAGCTGACGAGCGAGCTTAATTTGCCCTACCGCGTCATCCGCAACAGCATTGAGGATTTGCAGCAGTGCAAACTCCTGTCGGAAGTCAATGTCCAGGGCAAACACAAGGCGCGGTATCATGCCTACCAGCCGGCATTAGACGTTCATTCCATGAGCATCGCTTCGGTATATCATGCGCTGAGCCATCTGGGGCAAGTCGCCCTGGCCGAAGAAGACGACGTCGATACGAGCCGCATTGCGGAAATCCTCACAAAGCATTTTGAAAAATTTGAACGGTCGGACGAAAATAAACTGCTGATTGATATTTAGGGGTGGCTTCCCGTGCTACTGAAGGTGTTTTGTTTTTAGAAATAAGGTGACGGGAAATGCGCTCCGCAGCGTCCATTTCTCTGTGTCCCTCTGTGCAACCTCCGTGTCCTCTGTGCAAGAAAAAAAGAACACAGAGCGCACAGAGGAACACAGAGAGCCGTTGGCGAACCATTGGCCGTAGGCCATCCATAGCCATAGAAAACAACACGCCCCCCATCCCCTCCCGTTGTCCGTAGGACATAAATCCCCTGACGGGGAATGGGCTGCGCGGGCGACCTATTCTATTGATATGAATGGCCTCCGGCCAACGTTCCATTTTTAACATTCAACGCCGCAGGGCGGCCAACTTTCAACGCTTCCGAGCCTGCTCCGGTAAGTAACCGCGATTACGTCAACGAGTACCGGCGACTACGTCAACGAGTAGCGGCGACTACGTCAGCATATAATCATAATCGCTTCAGTATATAGGTTATAACTATATTAGCGCGTGGCTATAATTACGTCAATATGTAGCGACGACTACGTCAGCATGTAGCGACGACTACGTCAATAAGTAGCCGCACCTACTCGAGTAAGTAGTCGCGCCTACTCGAGTAAGTAGTCGCGCCTACTCGAGTAAGTAGCCGCGCCTACTTGAGTAAGTAGCCGCGCCTACTCGAGTAAGTAGCCGCGCCTACTCGAGTAAGTAGCCGCGCCTACTTGAGTAAGTAGTGGCGCCTACTCGAGTAAG
>JAIRMW010000116.1 GCA_031258415.1 Prevotellaceae bacterium | reverse complement strand
CCGACGACCTACGTTTCGAGTACCGTAGAACTGCCCGGCCCCGGTCGGGTTATTATTCACTTCCGCGACGCGGGCAGCGACCGCAAGGCTAAGCCTCACGGCGTGCACGGCGCGGAAATCGCATGGGGCCTCCTCGACGCGCGTCCGGAAGACCCTACCGAGTTGCCGCACTCGTCGTTCGATACGCACTCGCCGTTTACGCTCGATTTTGAAGGCCACGACCGTCATAAAACGCTGTACTTCGCCCTTCGCTGGGAGAACACCATCGGCGAAAAAGGCCCGTGGAATGATATTGAGGAAACCGTGGTGCCCTAACGTATGCGTACGACGCCCTTTTTTTTATTCCCGGATTATGCAACCGAACAGGACGCGCCGGCGGAGACCCCGCCGGCGCGTCTTTTCAATGGTTAATGGTTAATGGTTAATGGTTAATGGTTAATGGCCTGCGGGGGCGGCGGCCAATGGTTAATGGCCTGCGGCGGCGGCGTTGGCCGTAGGCCATCCATATCAATAGCAAGAGCGTCGCCCGCGCAGCCCATTCCCCGTCAGGGGATTCATGTCCTCCGGACAACGGGTGAGGATGGGAATGGCCATTTTCTATTGCTATGGATGGCCTACGGCCAATGGTTCGCCCGCTGTGGCTCTCTGTGCGCTCTCTGTGCGCTCTGTGTTCCTTTTTGCTTGCACAGAGGACACGGAGGTCGCACAGAGGGACACAGAGGTCGCCCGCTGCGGAGCGCATTTCCGATAGGGGCACATTTTCCGTCAGGGGAATGAATGGCGGGCGGCCAACGGTTGAGGATGGGGGACGTTTTTGTGGAAACGGTCGAAACGCCATTCGTTGATCGCCCACAGACCGACCATCCGCTGCTTATTGAAGTTTCGGATCAATGTGTTTATCGCCGTCGTTCCCGTTGCTCCTACATCCGGCTCTGCACTTCCGCGACGATCTGTCCGTCGAAGAGGTTGACGATCCGGTGCGAGAACGAGGCGTCGTGCAGCGAGTGCGTTACCATTACGATCGTCGTACCTTCTTTGTTGAGTTCCGAAAGCAAATCCATCACGTCGTGCCCGTTCTTGGAATCCAAGTTCCCCGTTGGTTCGTCGGCCAGAATCAGTTTGGGATTCGCTACGACGGCGCGGGCGATGGCCACGCGCTGCTGCTGCCCGCCGGAAAGCTGGTTCGGGAAATGCTTCGCGCGGTGGCTGATGTTCATCCGCTGTAGGGCGTCTTCCACCCGCTTTTTGCGTTCCGTCCGGTTGACTTTCATGTACACTAACGGCAGTTCCACGTTCTCGAAGACGCTCATTTCTTCGATCAGGTTAAAACTCTGGAACACGAAGCCGATGTTTCCCTTGCGCGCCTGCGTGCGGTCTTTTTCCTTCAGGTGGCCGACTTCTTTACCGGCTAAGTAATACGTCCCCCCCGTCGGATTGTCCAGCAGGCCGAGAATGTTCATCAGCGTCGATTTGCCGCAGCCCGACGGCCCCATTATGGCGATAAATTCGCCTTCGACGACTTCCAGCGATACGTCGTTCAACGCGACGGTTTCAATTTCTTCCGTACGGAAGGCTTTCTTTAAATTTTCAATTTTAATCATCCCTTTTTGTTTTTGTGGGAGCGTCGTGCTATATTAAAGGCGCTCCCTTGTTTATATTCTATTTAATGTTATTATATATCTCGTTTTTTTAGTCCGATTTCACCGTTTCGGCCGGATTGCGCCTCAGGGCGTTCAGCGTTACGCCCGAAGTGGTCAGGAGGGCAATCAGGCATTGTGCCGCTATCGGCAGGACGAAGACCATCCAGTCCGGCGACACGCGGTTGGCGTATGCCTCCAGCATCCGGGAGACAATCCATGCCGCCGCGGGGAGGGCGATCACGGCTGCGTAGCCGATCCATTTCAGTACGTCGAGCGAAAACAGGACAAGGAGCCGCCTGTGTCCGGCGCCGTGTATGCGGCGGATGCCGATCTCCTTTGTCCGGCGCATCACTGTGAAAAGGTGGATGGCCAGCAGGCCGAGCATGGCGACGAAAATAGCGACCAGCGACCCGATGAACGTCAACTGGATGATCGTTTTTATTCCGTTGAACTTGCTGGCGTAAATATCCTCGCTCCACGTCGGGTTTAGGACAAACTCCGGGTCGAACTGCCGGAAGACGGCCAGCGCCGTTTCGTGCGCGCGGAGGCGACCGACGCCCTCGTGAAAGCGGATGTTGAACGCCTCCGGCGAAAAAACGCGCGTCAGCACGATCGGCTCGATGCGCAGGGTCGGATTGTCGTAATAAAAATCACGGACTACGCCGCTTACGCGAGTCTGCCGCCCGTGATAGTTATAGGTCTTTTCGAGGGGCGACTCGCCGCCCAGCATCTTCACCGCCGCCTCGTTGAGGATCGGCAGCTGGATGCTGTCCGGGTCGGTTTCGCGCCAGAAGCGCCCTTCGACGAGTTCCAGTTCCATCAGTTCCGGCATACCGGTCATCAGGCGGTATTCGTTTACGGCATGAGGGTTGTCCTGTGCTTCCCATTTTGCGATGACCTGACCGCTCCAGCCGCCGCCGAAAACATGATGCGAGCCGCCGGCGTCTTTCACTTCGGGCTGTTTCAGGAGTTCCTGTTTCACGGCTTCGTAGCTTTTCAGGATCGAGCGGTTGCCCACGACGATCATCAGGTTGTCCGGGTTATATCCCAGCGGGAGGCGTTCAAGATAGCTCGTCTGTTCGTACAGCGTAACGATGACGGACAGCAGGACGATCGACAGCGCCGACTGAAAGACGACCGTGGCGGCCGTCAGGCGGCGTTTGGAGAATTTCACCCGCCGGCCGAGTATCTCCAGCGGCGAAAAGCGGCTCAGGTAGAGCGCCGGATAGAAGGCCGACAGCACGACTGTCGCCGCAAACAGCCCGACCGCCGCCCCGATAAACAGCGGATTGGTTAACTGTATCAAATCAATGTCCTTGCCAATCAGTTTGGCGAAATGCGGCGCGCCCGCTACGGCCAGCGCGAGGCCGCAGAGGAAGGCGACCAGCACAATCAGCGTCACTTCCGAAAAGAATTGCCGCACGATGTCGCCGATTCGTGCTCCGGCGGCCTTGCGGATGCCGATTTCGTTCATCCGCAACTGCCCCTGCGTTACAAAGAGGTTGATGAAATTCGTAACCGCCAGCGTCAGGATAAACAGCGCCAGGCCGGTCAGTATCCAGATAAAGGGCATACTGCCGCTGTTTGTTCGTCCTTTGGCCGGCGAGCGGAGGTACACCTCGTCCAGCATTTCCGTTTCGCCGTAAGCGTCCGTACCCACGTGTTCGCTCCAGGGCTTGATCAGGTTGCGGTATTCGTCTTCGATCGCCCGACGCGTATCGTCGAGCGAAGCGCTTTCGCGGATAAGGTAATACGTAAGAAATTCCAGCCCTCTGGCCTTGTCGAGCCACGGAATGGCGACGATCGGCGCCACGATGTCGAACCACAGGTGCGAGTTTTTCGGAAAGGCCTCCACCACGCCCGATATGGCAAACTCCATGCCCGCGAAGGCAGCCGTTTTGTTCATCGCCTCTTCGGGCGAGCCGAACATCGCCTCCGCCCATTGGCGCGTAACGACGCAGGCGTTGGGCGCCGCGAGGCAGCCGTCCGGCGTACCTTCGATGAATTTTGTTTGGAAGACCTTGAAAAATCCGGCGTCGGCCAGTACTGCGTTCAGGTCTCGAAACCGTTTTTCGCCGACGGTCAGTTCGACTCGCCCCGCGGTATACACCTGAACGGATGTTTCTATGCCCGGCGCCTTGTCGGGCAGTTCCGTGACAGCGTTTCGCAGGTTAATCGCCGTGTAATGCCGGTCGCCGTCCTGTTCGGTAACGGTCAGCAGCCGCACGATGCGCTCGCGGTTGGCGAAATGTTTGTCGTAACTCCATTCGTTCACCACGAATAGAATCAGCAGAATCGAGGCGGCCAACCCAATGGCTAATCCCGTAATATTCGTCCAGAGGAAAAAACGGGTACGTTTGTAAGTGTTGAAAATATTCATTCGTATATAAATTAAAAGGATTCAATTATTGAGCGCCTTTGTGGGGTTTTGCGAAGCCGCCCGGTAGCTCTGCACGCTAACGGTGAGGATCGTGATCAGGAAAACGACGAGTCCGCCGAGCGGGAATACCCACCAGTACACCGGGATCCGGTACGCAAAGTTTTCCAACCACCGGACGACCGCATAGGCGGCCACCGGCGTCGCAATCGCAAACGCGACGCCCAACTGAACGAGGATAGCGCGGTTGAGCAGCAGCATGATTTCCCCGCCCGACGAGCCGTTGACCTTGCGGATGGCGATTTCTTTCTCGCGGTATCGGGCGTTGAACAGGATCAGTCCGTAGATGCCCATGACGGCAATCACGACGATGATCAGGCCAAACAGGGCAATCAACTGCGCCATGTTGTTTTCCTTTTGGTACAGCCGCTCCATTGATTCGTCTAAGAAGTGCACTTCCGGCGGGTCGTTGCTGTACTGCTTCCATACCTGCTCGATGTGACGGATGGTGTTGGGTATCTCGGCGCCGGAGAGTTTTACCAGCACGTACTGGAAATTCTGCCACTTCGACAGTACGCCGAACGCCATCGGCTCGATCGACTTGTGCAGAGATGCGAAGTGGACGTCTTTGGCGACGGCCTGAAAGCGTCCGGGGCCGAACGCATCGAAATCCTTGCCGACAATGCTTTCGTCGAACTCGTATTTTTTCAGGAACGCTTCGTTGACCACGATTTGAGACACGATGCTGTCCATGTGTTCCGGTTTGCGGCCGGCGAGGATTTG
>JAIRMW010000037.1 GCA_031258415.1 Prevotellaceae bacterium | reverse complement strand
TGAGGTTGTTTTGTTATTTGAAATAAGGTGGAAATCAGGTTTAGATACAGACCCGCGATCCTCGACGCTCGCCGCAGCCAGTCATGGCGCCGTGCGGCTCGACCCGGAGGGTCGAATGTAAATAACCCCCAGTGAAGCGAAGCGATTGGGGGCAGCGAACACGGCGGCACGCTCGACCCGAAGGGTCGAATTGGGGGTTATTCATATTCAACCCTCCGGGTTGAGGGTTGGCGGGGATGGTAGTTTTCTATGGATATGGATGGCCGCAGGCCAACGTTCCATTGCGCATCAAGGCAAGCGCCGCCACCGCAGGCCAATTGTTCATTATTCATTGAAATAAGGTAATAAGGTTCGGGAGAGAGGGGAGCGTCCCGTGCTACTACGGTTGTTTTGTTAGTTAAAATAAGGTGGAAATAAGGTTGGCGGCCATGCAGCGTTGAACGTCGAACATTGAGAATTGCCCGGAGGCCATCCATATCAATAGCACGGGCGCCCCCTCGCGCAGCTCATTCCCCGTCAGGGGATTCATGTCCTACGGCCAATGGTTGAGGATGGGAGGCGTGTTGTTTTCTATGGATATGGATGGCCTCCGGGCAACGTTCAACTGTTCATGTCCGAGGGCGACCCGGCACTCCGGCGCGCGAAGCGCGTAGACGCTGTGCGAAGCACGCCTTTCGGCGATTTTCCGTTCAAGCGAAGCCGCAGGCGGAGCGCGTTAAAATCGCCAAGCCCTTTTTGGGTCTTTTTGCGGCGACAAAAAGAACGGAAAAAAACAACCCTGATTTCAATGAATAATGAAGAATGTAGTTAGAATAGTTAGTGTAGTTAATGAAGAATAAATCATTGGCCGGAGGCCATTCATAGCCATAGCACGAGCGCCCCCCGCGGAGCGCATTTCCCGTAAGGGTATGGATGGCGGGCGGCTAACGGTTGAGGATGGGGGCTATTGCTATAGATAGCCTCCGGCCAACCCTCCGCTTCGCTCTGCCGGTGGAAGCCGGAGGCCATTTTTTTTCGTACCTTTACACGCGGAAATAAAACCCGCAAACCAAATCATTCAACTAACTATTTAGTACGTTATGCAACCAACACTTTTAATCCTGGCCGCCGGCATGGGCAGCCGCTACGGAGGACTGAAACAACTCGACGGCGTGGGGCCGCGGGGCGAAGTTATTATGGACTATTCTATCTACGACGCCCTGCGTGCCGGCTTCGGCAAAGTGGTTTTTGTCGTGCGCCGCTCGTTTGAGAAACAATTCGGCGAGTTCACCCGACGCTTTGGCGCAAACGTCCGGTATGCAACCGTAGAACAGGAAATCGAATGCGTC
Organism: Prevotellaceae bacterium; assembly: GCA_031258415.1. GTDB lineage: Bacteria > Bacteroidota > Bacteroidia > Bacteroidales > UBA932 > JAIRKX01. The sequence goes on along the minus strand of JAIRMW010000037.1, from coordinate 10,336 downwards.
CCGGCAGGCTACGACTACCCTCGGGAACGTGTTAAACCCTGGGGTACCAACCATGCTATCCTGATGGCGGCGTCGGTCATTGACGAGCCGTTTGCCGTGATTAATGCCGACGATTACTATGGCGTCGACTCGTTCCGCGTGATGGCCGACTATCTGAATACCCTCGCCGGTAGCCGCAATCGCTATTGTATGGTCGGCTTCCGGGTGAGCCAGACCCTGTCGGAAACAGGCGGCGTTATCCGCGGCGTGTGCGAGGTGAACGAGGCCAACGAACTGACCGGCGTCGTCGAACGGTTTCAAATTGTGCGCACCAACGGGCAAATCTATTATGCCGGCGACGACGGGCAGCCTGTCGCCATTCCCGACGACACGCTGGTGTCGATGAATATGTGGGGCTTTACCCCCGACTACTTCAGCCATTCCGAACAGCTGTTCAAAGCGTTTTTACAGACCTCCGGGCATAAGCCCCGATCGGAATTTTTTATTCCGACGGCGGTCAATGAGCTTATTCAGGAGGGCACAGCGACGGTGCGCGTGCTGTCGACCACCTCGCAGTGGTTTGGTATCACGTATAAGGAAGACCGCCCGGCGGTGGTCGAGCGGCTGCGTCAGTTGCATGAAGAGGGCGTCTATCCCGCCACCCTGTTCTAAAACCGGACGCCGGCAGCCCCGGACGAAACCGTCCCGGCAGCCGGCCGAATGAAGTCAAAAAAGCGTTTCCGAAAAAATGATTGAACGAAATACTATCAATGCGATCCTCAATGCCGCCGACATCAAAGAGGTCATAGGCGATTTTCTGACGTTGAAGAAGCGCGGCGCAAACTATTGGGCGTGCTGCCCGTTTCATGGCGAGAAAACGCCCTCGTTCAGCGTATCGCCGGCTAAAGGCATCTATAAATGTTTTGGGTGCGGGAAGGCCGGCAATGTAGTGAGTTTTGTGATGGCGCACGAAAGCATGACGTATGTGGAAGCCTTGAAATACCTCGCCCGGAAGTACCATATCGAAGTGCGTGAACGCGAGCTGACGCCCGAAGAGCAGGCGGTGAACAATAACCGCGAAAGCATGATGGTGCTCTCGTCGTTCGCACAGGATTATTTTAGCGAGCAACTGTGGGAAACGCCCAACGGACAGGCTATCGGGCTAAGCTATTTCCGCGAACGCGGGTTCTCCGATCCCGTTATCCGCAAGTTCCAGCTGGGGTATTCACCCGACCTGCGTACCGCCTTGAGCGAGGCGGCGCTGAAGGCCGGCTACAAAAAGGAGTTCCTGATCGCCACCGGCCTGTCGGTCGAAAGAGCGCCTACCCTGCTCGACCGCTTTGCGGGGCGCGTGATGTTCCCTATTCATTCGCTGAGCGGCCGGGTCATCGCTTTCGGCGCACGGACGTTGAAGCAGGACAGGAATGTGGCTAAATACCTCAACTCGCCCGAAAGCGAAATATACAGCAAAACCGCGGTGCTCTATGGCCTTTTTCAGGCGAAGAACGCCATCGTCCGCTCGCAGCGATGCTACTTGGTCGAAGGCTATACCGACGTGATCTCTCTGTATCAGGCGGGGATCGAGAATGTGGTCGCGTCGAGCGGCACGTCGCTGACGGTCGAGCAAATCCGCCTTATCAAACGCTTTACGCCCAACGTAACCGTGCTCTACGATGGCGATGCGGCCGGCGTCAAAGCCTCCCTGCGCGGTATCGATATGCTGCTGGAGGAAGGGATGAATGTCAAAGTAGCCCTGTTTCCCGACAACGAAGACCCCGACTCGTTTGCCCGCAAGCACAGCAGTAGCGAGTTGGACGATTTCTTGAAAAACAACGAGCAGGATTTTATTTCATTCAAAACAAAACAACTTCGCGACGACGCTAAAAACGACCCGCTCAAACGCGCCGAGCTGATTAAGGACGTCGTGCGGAGCATTGGCGCCATTCCCGACGCTATTACGCGCACGGTCTACGTCAAGGAATGCAGCCGGCTGACGGACGTCGGCGAAGACGTGCTGATGCGGGAAGTCGCCAAACTTCGGCACGAAAAACTGTACGAAGGAAGCCGGCGCCCGCCGGCCACCGGCGATCAGGCTCCGCCGGAAACCGTACCCCAGCCCGTGCCGCTGCCCGGTTTTATAGAACCCAATCGCTATTTTGCCAGCTCCGAGGAGGAAATTATTTATTATTTATTGAAGTATGGCATGGATCCGCTGTTTACAAGAACCGGCGACGTCGCCCCGGCCACGCAGCGATTGTACGAGCGGTACGGTCTTAACCTCGCCCGGCCGGCCGGCGGCGAGGACGAGGAAACGCCAACTGTGAGCGTAGCCGAATATATTATGTCCGAATTGCTGAACGACGAGTTGGAATTTACCAACCTGCACTACCGCCAGCTTTTCGAGGAATATGCCCGCCTCACGGAAAATGAAAATCAGGAGCGAATTAAATATTTCATTCACCATCCCGACCCGCATCTGTCGGCATTGGCCATCGACATTATGGACAAACTGCCGCCACTGACCGTCGAACGCTACATCGTGTCGACAGAGCCGGAATCGCTACAGGCGCCGCGCGTAATCCCCAAAGCGATTTTAGTCTACAAGTCCCGTATTATCGAAGTAACCGCCAAGTCGCTCGCCGACCAGTTGCAGGCCGCACAAACCACTAACGACGAACAGCACGTACAGGAACTGCTGGAACGCCTGTCGCAACTGAACGAGGTGCGTACCAGAATAGCCAAAGCATTAAACCGGCTGACTTTTTAATGCCTGCTAAACGGCGCCCCGTGGAACAGTGATGGCCGCCGGCTCGTTCGCCGCCTAAAAGAGAATTTCAAACACCGTAAAATTAGCCTTGCGGAGCATTCAGTAACCGGCGTGCCCGGTTGGATAGAAACGGTTTTCGACGGCCTTAACCGGCGCGATTAACAGCAGAAACCTCGTCGGCCCTGCGCACTAAACGAACCGCCGAAGGCCGTTCTCAAAGCACGCGCAACGTCTCGGAGAGTGGAACTGTCGACAGGGGCTCGAGTGGCTGTCCGAATCCCTTCAAATAAAAAAGGCCGTCCAAAAGTTTTTTGAACAGCCTCTATTTTCCCGACATTTTGTCGAAAGCAATGGCGCCGGTTATTTTTTCTTTGGCGCCGCTTTTCTGGCGGGCGCCTTTTTAGGCGCGGCTTTTTTGGCGACGGCTTCTTTTTTCACGGTCGCTTTTTTGGGCGTGGACTTCTTGGCGACGGCTTCTTTTTTCACGGTCGCCTTTTTAGGCGCGGCTTTTTTGGCGACGGCTTCTTTCTTCACGGGCGCTTTTTTAGGCGTGGCCTTCTTGGCGACGGCTTCTTTCTTTACGGTCGCTTTTTTGGGCGTTTCTTTCTTGGCGACGGCTTCTTTCTTTACGGTCGCTTTTTTGGGCGTAGCCTTCTTGGCGACGGCTTCTTTCTTTACGGTCGCTTTTTTGGGCGTAGCCTTCTTGTCGACGGCTTCTTTCTTTACGGTCGCCTTTTTAGGCGTGGCCTTCTTGGCGATGGCTTCTTTTTTGGCCGAGGCTTTCGGTTTGGCAGCCTTCGGTTCTTTGACGGCTGCGGGAGCAGGTACTGTTTTTTTCATACGATTTTGTTTAATTTTTACATTGTTGTTGTTTAATTTTTTTTGCAATGTTAATGATTTTTCCTGTAAGATATTGTTTTCTGTTATACTTTTTTCAACATGGTTATCAACACGGACGGCAAAATCACTTAGGACATTCATGTAGTTAATGAACGCCTCGTACGGTGTAGCGTAGGGATTGAAGTACTTGTGAACGGCGCCGTCGGAGAAGAATTTCGTACACATGTAATAAAAATGATCGCTTGCCTGTAGCCGACGAAACTCGTGCAGAAGGTCGTCGTCGAAGATTTTTTCCGCCAGTTTGTAAAGCTGCGTAAACGCTTCGTTTTGCAGTTCGTTGCCGAGCCATGCGCTGGTATCGCGTTCTTCGTCGGCCCACGAAATAGGGTATGGGACGTGCAGCGGCGCCACCGGCAAATGCTTTTGCGTCGCTTCGGAAGGCGTGAGGAACGCGAAGTCGGAGCGGGCGAAAAGCTGCTCCGGCAAATAACGGAAGAACGCGAAAATTCCCGTTTCGGCCACCTGATGCTCGCCGAACGTCTCATAGTCCATAAACAAATTGACAATATCGCCTTTAGACGCGGCGTCGATCAGCCAGTCGGCGTACTTTTCGGCGGTGAGCGGCCACTGATCCCATGCGCGGTCAGAGAAGCGGAACGCGATGTCGTCGCTCAGACGGTAGTTTTTCAGCAACAGTTTCAGTTTCGGTCGGAGGGGATTTGTGTAGATAAAATTCGGGCTTTTCCATCCCAGCACGTGCCGTGCGCCTTCGACGAGCATGGTCGTATAGCCCATATCGGCGACCTGCTGCCCGATGTCGTCCGAATAAATCAGTTCGGTATTGCGGAACGCCCCCGGTGATTGCCCGAAATGGCTTTCGATGGCCTTTTTATGTTCGAGCACCTGCGCTTCAAACTCGGCGGAGTCTTTCAGCGACGCCAGCGAGTGCGGATAGGTTTCCGACAGCCATTCGACGCAGCCGGTGCGGGCGAGTTCGCGGAAGCTGTCCAGCACTTCGGGCGCATATTTTTCAAACTGTTCTAGCGCCATGCCTGAAATGGAAAAGCTGACTTTAAACGCCTGCCCATACTCGCCGATAAGTTCCATAAGCACGCGGTTCATGGGGAGGTAGCACCGGTTGGCGACTTTACGCATGATCGAGCGGTTGGCAAACTCGTCGTAATAATCGTGCTTCAGTCCAATATCGAAAAAGCGATACTGGCGCAGTCGCAACGGTTGGTGCACTTGAAAATAGAGGCATATTGTTTTATTCATAATCAATAGATTTTAATGTCTTTTTTTATAGTAGTTTTTTATATACTTCCACTACATGCCGGGCGGCATCGTCCCACTTCAGTGCATTGACCTCTTCCAGTCCGCAGCGGATGGCCATGCGCGACAGCGCCGGGTAGGCCAGCAAGCCGTACATCGCGTCGGCCAGCGCGTTTACATCCCAGAAATCGACTTTGATCGCATAGTTCAGCACTTCGGCCACGCCCGACTGTTTGGAAATAATCGTGGGTACATTTGACCGCATCGCCTCGAGCGGCGAAATACCGAAGGGTTCCGATACGGACGGCATCACATATACGTCGCTGTGCGAAAACATACGCTGCACGTCGGCGCCACGTAAGAAACCGGTAAAATGAAAATGCGTGGCAATACCCAGTTTTGCCACGCGGCGGATGGAGCGGTTCAGCATGTCGCCGCTACCGGCCATCACAAAGCGTACGTCCGTATAGTTTTTCAGCACCTTCCCGGCCGCTTCGATGAAATATTCGGGGCCTTTCTGGAACGTAACACGTCCGAGGAAGGTTACTACTTTTTCCTTTACCCCGCGCGTTTCGCTGCTCTCCGAAAAATTATCAAAATCGACGGCGTTGTAGACGGTTACCACTTTTGCCGGATCGACGCCGTATTTCGTAATCACCGTATTGCGCGTCAGGTTGCTGACGGTAATCACGCAGTCGGCGGCCTGCATACCCATCCGTTCGATCTCATAGACGGTTTGGTTGATATTCTCGCCACTGCGGTCGAACTCCGTAGCATGGACATGCACCACAAGCGGTTTGCTCGACGCCCGTTTGGCGGCTACGCCGGCCGCATACGTTAGCCAGTCGTGCGCATGGATGACGTCAAACGTCTGCTGTGTGGCTATCGACGCCGCCACGATCGCATACCGCGCCACTTCTTCCATCAGGTTGCTGCCGTATTTGCCCGAAAACCGGTATTTGTTCCGAAAGCTGATCGTCGTGTGGTTTTCGCCGGCTTTGAGGCTGTCGTTGACGATTTTCTCAAATTCTTCGGGGCCGATGTAGGGGATCAGGTTCGAGCCGATTTCGAGGAAATTAATCCGCTGCCAGAAGGTCGAAATATCGGTAATATTGGTAAACATTTCGACGTCGCTGGCGCTGAGGATCCGGGCGGTACGCTGGTCTTCGTCGCCCGTTGCGCGGGGCATAACAAACAGCACATCGACCTGATGCTTGGCCAGCCCTTTTGTCAGGCCGTAGCAGGCGGTGCCCAATCCTCCTGCGATATGCGGCGGAAACTCCCATCCGAACATTAGTACTTTCATAGTGTCTCGTATTTTTCAATAAGTTTCATGCTGCGTAAGATTTCTGCAACGCTCCACGCTTGCGAGATGCAACCATTGGGCGTATGCGGGGGGTCGCCGTCGTAGATCTCGGCGATGGAGCAAAGTCCGTAGAGGGTCATATCTTCCTCAAAGCCGGCGACTAATTCTTTGGCGGTCGGGAGAAACGGTTTGCCGTAGAGACGGAAGTTTGCTTCGATATAGGCGCCCAGCAGCCACGGCCAGACTGTCCCCTGATGGTAGGCGTTGTCGCGTGCCGGCTGGGCGCCTTCGTAGCGGCTTTTGTACAGCGGGTTTTTAGGCGCCAGCGTACGCAGGCCTTTCGGCGTGAGCAGTTCGTTTTCGATAGCCCGCAATACGTCGCGTTTCGTTTCGTCGGTAATAGGGCTGTAGGGCAGCGAGCAGGCGAATACCTGATTGGGGCGCGTAAAAATATTCTGCCCTTCCTCGCCCACATAATCCGCCAGATGCCTGCGCACGGCCGACCAGAACGTAGGCAGGTAGTTTTTTTCTATCAGGGCCGGCAGGTGTTCCCATGCGGCTATAAAGGCCTCTTCGCCCTTCTGTTGCCGCGCCAGCTCCAGCGTATAGCAAATGGCGTTATACCAAAGCGCATTGATTTCGACCTGATAGCCCGAACGCGGCGTTACCGGCACGCCGTGTACGATGGCGTCCATCCACGTCAGCGCTTTACCCGGCTCTTCCGCCCAAATGAGGCCGTTATCGTGCATGCGGATAGAGGTCAATTGTCCGCTGCGGTAGGCTTGGAGGATGCTTTTCATCTTTTCGCCATAATCATTCCACACCTCGGCATGCAAATGGGTTTCCGCCGCATATTGCTGGATAGCCCAGAAGTACCATAGCGGCGCGTCGACCGAATTGTAGGCCGCCAGCCTCCCTGTCCCGATATTGGGAAACAGGCCGCCGGACAGCTCGTTCGACAGCGTGTCAAGCACGTCCTTGCAGGCTTGCGGATGATAGTTTGCCGCCAGCGTAAGACCCGGCAGGGAGATAAACGTATCGCGCCCCCAGCGTCCGAACCATGGGTAGCCGGCCACGACGTCGACGCCCCCGTTGCGTTGCACAATAAACTGCGCCGCCGATACTTTCAGGCAGTTTTCATAGCTGTCGCGCGACGGACGTGCGGCCAACTGCTGCTCGAATTTCCGCTTCAGCTGGGGCGGCTTCTGCTCGACCACCGACGCGGAAAAAATAATACTGTCGCCCTTTTTGACCGGCAGTTCAAAATAGCCGGGCGTAAATAAATCTTCGCAGTACTCGTAGCCGCGCCGCTGCTCTTCGCGGTATTCCACATTATAGTACCAGTCGGGACACGCCACAAAATCGTTGGCCTTGTTAAACTGCATGTGCAGCGACGGGAAGTCGCGGTAGAGTTTCGATTTAATTCCGTTGGGAATAAGTTGATAGCGGGTGTCGGCCTCCATGTTGGCCTTGCTCAGCGCATGAATATTCCGGTAGGCGAGAAACGGTTTCAGCCGCAGCGTCGTCGGCGAGTGCGCGTCGAGCAGCGTATAGCGCAGCAGAATGCCGTCTTCGTTATGGATCAGCAGGATTTCCTTTCGCAGCACGACCCCGCCCACCTGATACGTAATAGAAGCGACCGGTTCATAGGCAAAATCAACGATATATTTATGTCCCCGAGGCTCGTATACGCCCGGAAAACGGTGAATGCCGAGGTTAAACGACTGCCCGTGCTGCACGATAGTCTCGTCGAGCGACGAAAGCAGCACATAATTTTCGCTGTCAAATTGCTCGATAGGCACCACCAATAAGCCGTGGTACTTCCGCGTGTTGCAGCATACGATAGTAGAACTGGTATAACCGCCCGTACGGGTCGTAGCAAGCATCTCCCGGTCAAGGGAATACTCGAGGTTTACCAGCTTCGCTTTGTTGAATTCTAAATAAGCCATAATACTAACGATTAAAAATTGTCGCAAGATACTAATTTATTCTGGATTGACCATAAAGAAACCGCGTTTTTTAAAAAAAATAATCCATCCTGCCCGGACGGCGTGCGGAGACAGCCCGCAAAAGCGCCGTCAATAGCCACCCGGCGGGCTACGGGCGAGCGTGAAAACAGGTTGCAAATTTCCCCCGCTTTTTTTACCTTTGCAGCCAAACATAAACTGTCAGAATGATGAAAAAAACACTATGGCTCGCGGCCGTGGCCGTAATCAGTATACCGGCGTCGGCGCAAACTATCGGAGAAAAAGAATTGCAGGAAATTCGCGCCGGCTTCCGCGCCACGGGCGAAACAAAAGCCATTCAAAATATCCTGACCCACGACAAGGATATTAAATCCAACGCGCTCAATCGGGCGCGGCAGGGCAAAATCGATCATTATTTCAAATACCGCGTAAAAGTAAAAGGAATAACCGACCAGAAAAGCTCGGGACGCTGCTGGATGTTTGCCTCCATGAATGCCCTGCGCCCCGCGGTGATGGAAAAATACCGGCTGGAGACGTTCGATTTCTCGCACAACTACCTTTATTTCTGGGACATTTTTGAGAAAGCCAACCTGTTTTTGGAAAACATCATCGCAACCGGACAGCAGCCGTTCGACGACCGGGCGGTAGCGTGGTATTTCAAAACGCCGGTCGGCGACGGCGGCGTGTGGAATTTATATTATAACGCAGGCCTCAAATACGGGGTCGTGCCGCAGTCGGTAATGCCCGAAACCGCCCATTCCGACAATACCGCCCAGCTGATCGCCCTGGTAAACGAACGCCTGCGTGGCGGCGGATACCGCCTGCGCGAAGACGTGAAGGCCGGAAAAAAAACAGCCGACATACAATCCGCCAAAAAAACGATCCTCACAGACATATACCGGATACTCGCCCTCTGCCTCGGCGAACCCCCGACAACGTTCACTTGGCGCTATAAGGACAACGCCGGCGACGTCCACGAACTGAAAGACTATACGCCCCGGCAGTTTTACCGCGAAATAGTCCCGGACGATTATTCGCCCGACAATTATATTATGATTATGAACGACCCGACACGGGACTACTACCGGCGCTACGAAATCCGAAACAGCCGGAATACGCTGGAGGGACTGTCGTGGACATACCTCAACCTGCCGAACGGCGACATCAAAAACGCGGCGCTGGCCTCCATCAAAAACAACGAAGCGATGTATGCCTCCTGCGACGTGGGGAAGCAGTTCAACCGCGAAGCCGGTATCCTCGACACCGCCATGTACGACTATGCCTCGCTCCTCGGCGTGCCGTTCGACATGGATAAAAAAGCCCGCATCCTCACGCGGCAAAGCGGCTCGACGCACGCCATGCTGCTGATCGGATGCGATACCGACGAGCAGGAACGCCCGCTCAAATGGGAATTTGAAAACAGCTGGGGCGCCAGCGCCGGCCACGAAGGATACCTCACCTTCACCGACGCATGGTTCGACGAATACCTCTTCCGAGTCGTCATCCATCGCCGCTATTTAGACGAAAAGGCGCTCCGCGGACTGCAACAGCCGCCGGTGCAACTGCCCGAATGGGACTATATGAATTAGCCCCCTCAACGCGACGCCCCGTTCGGGAAATGCGCTCCGCGGCGGGTATTCCTCTGTGCCCCTCTGTGCAAGAAAAAAAGGAACACAGAGCCACAGAAAGCCCCCGCCGCAGGCCATTCATAGCCATAGAAAACGACACGTCCCCCATCCTCAACCATTGTCCGTAGGACATGAATCCCCTGACGGGGAATGGGCTTCGCGGGAGACGCTCGTTCTATTGCTATGAATGGCCTACGGCCAACGTTCAATGGTGCATCATGGCAAGCGCCCCCGCCGCAGGCCATTAACCATTAACCATTAACCATTAACCATTGGCGCCCGCAGGCCTCCTCTAACTCCTCAAATCTCCATTAACTCCATTGTTCAAAAAATGTTTAAAAAAAAGAGACGAAACCGTTGCGCTATTCAAAAAATAGGTCTATCTTTGCCCTCGTGAGAAAACAAATGCTCGCGCTTACTATTTAAAATTAATCATGAAAAATGCTTATCATTCGATGCTCCCCTTCTCCGCAGGCGCCCTTCCGACGCCGGGCGGGCAGGGCATGCTTTCCAAGCATTTTTTGATTTATAATTTTACCCCCCCCCCCCCCCCCCCAACTTTTTGACGCACAGTCAG
>JAIRMW010000015.1 GCA_031258415.1 Prevotellaceae bacterium | reverse complement strand
GTACTGTCCTGCATGCCGAAGTTTGTGCAGCGGTGCGTTACAAACATGTCGAACTCCTCAAAACTGCCGCCGTCAAGCAACATCGCGATACGTTCGCGGGCGGTGTACTTTCCTTTCTGATGTTGGGAGTCGATCCGTTTTTGCCCGCCCCCAAGACGCGCTTCCTCGCGCAATTTAATCAACGCCTTCACAGACTCTATTTGATTGCTCATAGCTTTTTATTTTATATATATTTTTATTTCTTTAAACTTTGTATTAGTAGAAGTCGGGGGATTTTGAACGTATAGAATAACAAGCAAACACCGACGCGGATATAATGAGAACTGTAAATATTATTAACAATATATTGCGAATTACGGGATTCGGAATCTTGCTTATTAAGCGGTAAATCTTAGTTATTAGCCATATTCCAACGATTATTCTAAATATTGTCCACATGATTCTATTTAATTCGTTTTATTAATACTTTTTTAAAACGTCATTGTTCATTAAAAATTGTTCATTATTTTTCGCAAAGCTCCATGAGCACGCCGATAGTTGATTTCGGGTGCAGGAAGGCGATGTGCAGGCCTTCGGCACCGTTGCGCGGGTTTTTATCCAGCAGTTGGACGCCTTTACCGGCCAGTTCGTCCAGCGAGGCTTGCAGTCCCGGCGCGGCAAACGCTATATGGTGGACGCCTTCGCCGCGTTTTTCAATAAATTTGGCGACGGGGCTTTCGGGGCTGGTAGGTTCTAATAATTCGATTTTGGTTTGTCCGACCATAAAAAAAGCGGTCTTCACCTTTTGCTCGACCACTTCTTCGATGTTGTAGCATGTCAATCCCAGTATGTTTTCATAAAAGGGAATAGCGTCGTGCAGCGATTTTACTGCGATTCCGATGTGTTCAATATGCGATATATTCATAAAAAAAGTATTTTTTGATTTATAATTACATTTCTGAGGGCGCAAATTTACGATTTTTTACAGGAAAACCATAATTTTTTTTACCTGCCGGTCATTTTCGGCGGCAAAAAGGCCGATTGTCGCGGCGGACGTTGCGGCGGTTTCAGGGGGTCTGTTCGGCGGGCGGGGGCGTGTCGGGCCGGGCGACGGCCGCGTGGGCGGCTTCCTGCGCCAGCGCCGCCCACTCCGGCGTCAGTGTGGGCGGGCGCCAGCGGTTGCCGACCGCGTTTTTGCCGAGCAGGGCTTCCAGCCACGTACAGGCGGCGATATAGCGGCCGACGTCGTTCAGATGGTAGCCGTCGCGCGTCAGGCGATCGCCTATGGGCGTGGCTCGCCCGTGCTGGATGGCGGCGCCGGCGGGGATCACCGTTTCGATGCCGCTTAGCGCGACGGCTTTCCCGACCGCATCGACGATTGCGGCGTACATCGTCGACTGGTTCCGGTGGTAATGGGCAAAGCCCGGATGGGTCGCATCTTGCGCGTATGCCCAGGTCTGGTGGAATACGATCCGGCAGGCGGCGTGCCGCAGCGTGTGTTTCACATAGTCAACGAGCGGCGGCAACGTATTATTATAAGTGTCGTACTGTCCTGACGCGGGGCTTGCTTGTTGCAGGCTGACGAAGTCCCAGGCTTCCTCGCGCAGCGCTTCCGAGAGGCGGATGCCGGCGCGGTTGGTTTTGCGGCCTTCCACGATTTTGCGGTATTCGTAGGCCGGCGCGTCGGCGCGGGCGTTGGCGAGATGCCGGTCGATGGCGCATCCGCCGATATACAGGTTGCCGACGACGAGTTCTATCCCTTCGGCCTGCGCCAGTTCGTAGAGATACTGTTCGACGGCGTCTTCGGAGAAGCTGTTCCCCACGGCTAATATCCGTACCGTATCGCCTGCGCGAAACGGCGCCATCCGTGCGCCGGCGCCGGCGGCGCAGCTGTCGGCAGGCCGGAGCGAAGGCTGTTGGGCGGCAGCGGGCGACGGGGCAAGCAGTCCGACGAGCAGTCCGACGATACACAGGGCAGCGAGGGGTTTACGTTTGTTCCACATAAGGGTATTTTTTAAATGTATATTAAATGGGGTCATTCGTCTGTTCAGGCGCCGGCCGACGGGCTCGGCTCTCCGTCGTCCGGCGGGAACCATTCAAACGGATTGCCGCAATGCCGCAGGAAACGCATCGCGTCGGCAAACGCGAGGATCACCGACGCCGTATTGTCGTTGGGATGAAAGCTGACTTTCCCGGCCTGCTGTAGGTCGGCGTCTATGAAGACGTGCACATGGTGCGCCGCGTCGTTCACCAGCCCGAAGAGGGAGACCGACCCCGGCGTCGTCCCGAGGTACTTCTGCATCCGTTCGGCCGACGCAAACGAGAGCTTGCCCTGTTTCAGCCGCTGTTCCAGCGCATGTACGGACAGCGTTTTACGACAGTCTAAAATAACCAGATAATGCCGGTTGCCTTTATGATTTCGGAAGAACAGGTTTTTGCAGTGCTGCGCCGGTTCGGGGATGGCGTCCCAATAGCGCCGGGCGACCTCTACGGTGGCCGCCGCCGGATGCTCGTAGACTGTATACGGAACGCCCAGTTGTTGCAGGGTCTGAAATACTTTTGCGCGTCGATTCATCGGGATGGTGTTTTTGCAAAGGTACGCAACTTTTTCCGTTTCCCCGTTCGGAAAATGCGTCCCTATCGGGAAATGCGCTCCGCAGCGACCCATTCCTCTGTGTCCCTCTGTGCAACCTCCGTGTCCTCTGTGCAAGCAAAAAGGAACACAGAGCGCACAGAGAGCCACAGAGAGCCACAGAGGCCGCCGCCCCCGCAGGCCATTAACCATTAACCATTAACCATTGGCCATTGGCCTCCTAAAAAAGCCATTGCGGGACGGCAGCACCCCTTCAGGAGGCCACCGTCCCGCAATGCAGGAATGAATCGGCGCGGTGAATTTAGTTGATTAGCTCCGTAAGTTCATC
>JAIRMW010000048.1 GCA_031258415.1 Prevotellaceae bacterium | reverse complement strand
GACCGGCACAGCAGGCTGTGTTCGACCGGCACTGCCTGCGATGCTCGTCCGGCATGGCCTGCGATGCTCGACCGGCATGGCCTGCGATGCTCGCCCGGCATGGCCTGCGATGCTCGTCCGGCATGGCCTGCGATGCTCGACCGGCATGGCCTGCGATGCTCGCCCGGCATGGCGGACTACGGAGCCGTAACGACCATCGCGTTGTCGATCAATTTCTGATTATACTGCTGTCGGAAAGCCCGGAACAGCGTTTGCAGCGTGTCGGCGTCCGCCGGCCTGAGGGGGTATAAATCCGTTTCCAGCAGGGCGTCCTCGTCGTAGTTGTACAGCGCTATCGGCTCGTCCTCGCGGGTCTGGAAGACCAGATTGTTCCGGTAGACATTGTAAAACCCGTTGTAATTAATCGCAAAACGAGTAGCGCCGTCCTCCGCCGCCAGCGCGTCGAAGCCGAAGGCGAAAAAGGGCTTGTCGTAATGCAAATAGGCAAGCAGGGTCGGCATAATATCGATTTGCTGCGTTACGCGCAGGGGTTCGACGCCCGGCGCCAGCTCGCCCGACGGGTCGTAGTAGATAATCGGAATCAGGAACGGGCCGATGCTGGTTTTACTTTTAGGATAGGACACCTGATTGGTATGATCGGCGGTGATCACAAAAACGGTGTTCCCGAACCAGGGCATTTGCGACGCGGCGTCAAAAAAACGGCGCAGCGCATGGTCGGTATAGCCGATGCAGGCGTGTATCGGCTCCGTCCCCTTCGGAAATGCGCCCCGGTAGGCCGGCGGCACCAGAAACGGGTGATGGGAGGTCGCCGTAAAGACGGCGCATAGAAACGGCTCCGGCTTTTTATTCAGCGTCTGCGCCATAAACTGTAAAAACGGCTCGTCCCAGATCGCCCACAAGCCGTCAAAGTCGGCGTCGTTATGATACTCATTTTTCCCATAATAATAACGAAATCCCGCCATGCGTGCAAATGCGTCGAAGCCCATCGAACCGTTGGGCGCCCCGTGGAAAAAGGAGCAGTCGTAGCCCTCGTCGGCCAGCAGCGCCGCCAGCCCTTTAATCGTATTGTTGGCATAGACGGACAGAACATACGGCTCGGGAAACGACGGGATGCTTGCCAGCACCGACGGCATCGCGTCGATCGATTTCAGCCCGCTGCCAAAGGAGTGGGCAAACGTATAGCTGCGGGCAATCAGCGAATCGAGGAAGGGCGTATAGCCCCGGTAGGCGCCGCCGTCAAGCTCCCGGTTGAACGTCCCGATATACTCCTTGCTCAAACTTTCGACAATAATAATCACCACGTTCTTCCGCCGGAACGCCGTTTCGCTCTGCGGTCGACGAACCGGCGAATAGACGCTGTCTAATGCTTCCGGGGACTCAAAATAAGCCAGCTTCCGATAGGGGGTGCGACCGATTGTCTTATACACCGAAAAAGCCGTAGAGAGGACAATCCCTATTTCCGCCGGGCGGTTTACGCAGGCCGCCGCATTGCTGATGGTTATCGGACGGGTGCTATGCCGGAATCCGCCCCGCACGCCGCCGACAAACAGGGTCATGCAGGCGGCCATGAGCGCCGTGCATACCGGATAATACACCCACCGGTTTGCGATGAGCGGTCGCCGGGCGACAGGAAACCGCCTGTAGAGCCACACTAACAGAAACACCAGCCCGATAAATACGGCAAAGAGATACCAGTAGTCTATCACAAACCGTCCGATGAGCGCGATATTGCCCCGGTCGCCGGAAAATTCCTGCAACACCGACCAGTTTGTCCGCCGCAGGGTAAACCGGAAATAAACCAGATCGAGACAATTCAAGGCAAGCGCTACGCTGTTGGTCGTATAATACACCCATTTCAGCGCCTGCTGGTAAATCGGATGATGCCGGAAACGAAAAGGCAAAATAGCGCCCGCTATAAACACGATGTTCGTATAAAGCACGGCCACCAGATCGAACCGCAGCCCGCTCCACAGCAAGTGAAGGAAGTGGGCGACAGTCATTCCGGGAAATAATCCGGTATTGAACAGGAAGAATAAAATCCGGCATACGCTGAACAGCAGCATCACCCCCAGCAGGCGTGCCAGCAGGGAGCCGTAGATCGTAGAACAAAACAAACGGATGGATTTTCTCATAGTCTGTCAATAAAAATACAAAGGCCGCAGGGGGCGCCGTCAATGCATAATTCTAAACACCAGTTCCCGCAGCAGCTCGCCGTGGGAGGCGGCGCCGTTGTCGAAGCCTTTGCTCCGCATGTCGTACTCGCGCAGGAGCGAAACGACTTCGAGGGTTTTCCCGAGCGAATAGTTTTGCGCCGCGACCCGGTAGTCCTTCACAAAAAAAGGATGGACGCCCAACACCGCCGCCGCGTCCTTGTCCGGGAGGTATCCGGGGTGGCGTCGCCGGAGGAAATGCCATTTCAGGATACGCGAGAACTCCATAAACAGGGCATTGATGGTAAGGTTCATCGGGTAGCCGCTGGGGTCGTGCGCAAAATGGTTTAGTATCCGGTTTGCCTTCAGTACGTCGCGTTGGCTGATGGCCGCATTCAGTTCAAAGGTATTGTAATCTTTGCTGACGCCGATATTCTGTTCGATGTGTTCGGCGGTAATATGGGTGCAGCCTTCGGGAAGGAGGGTAAAGAGTTTGTCGATTTCGTGGGTGATTTTAGTGAGGTCGGCGCCCAGAAATTCCACCAGCATGGCGTTGGCCTTCGGGTCGATGGTTCGTTTTTTGTCCTTCAGGCAGGCGGTAATCCAGCCGGTCATATCGCTGTCGTAGGGCTTCGCGGTTTCAAACACGACGCCCGAGGCGGCTGCCAGCTTGTAGAAGGTCGTGCGTTTATCAACCGTTTTGCCTTTATAGCAGAGCACGAGGATCGTCGAGGCGAGCGGCTGCCTGACGTAGGCCTCCAAGAGTTCGATTTTTTTTACGTCCTGCGCTTCACGGACGATAACCACCTGATGGCTGGCCATCATCGGGAAGCGGCGAGACATATCGGCCAACTGCGGCGCGGTGATATCTTTCCCGTATACGATCTGCTGGTTAAAACTGCGTTCGGTTTCCGTCAGCACGTGCCCGGCAATATATTGACTGATCTGGTCGATATAGTATGGCTCTTCGCCCATCAGCAAATAGAGGGGTTTATAGATTTTTAACTTTAGATCGGCGATGATCCGGTTGTAGTCGGTAATAACGTCTTTGAGTTTTTTTGCCATTTTGCGACAGCTTTGAAAGATATACGGTAAAATCGGTTGCGGAGCAGGGGTCAGGCGTTTATTTTCCGTTCGACTACGGCGAGGATTTCCCGCTCCATCTGTTCGGCCTGCCCGTCTATGGCTTCGCCTTCGCGAATGAGTTGTCCGGCCAGCGCCTTATCGTCTAACGATACGGCGTTGATTTTTACATTGAGCCATGCGCCCCTCGCCCCGGCACGCGCCGCCAGAGCCCCCACGCCCGCATCGCTCGCCGAATGGGGGTTGCCTGTTTCCGCGATGGTTTTGATCAGTCGGAGGCAGTCGCCGCACAACGCCATCACCTGCAACGGGACTTCAGCGGCGTAGCGCGTAGCGTCCTGTATGGCCTGCTTCCGCGCGGCCTGTTCGGAGCCGGCGCCTCCGGGCAGCGCAAAGGCTTCCATAACGCGGCGGAATGCACGCGTATCTTCATCTATAAGGAACAGCAGCCGGTTCATATACGCTTTGGCTTTTTCGGCGTGGGCGGAGAAAACGCACCAACGCTCGTCCCAGCCGGGCTTGTGCGCCGAGAGGTTCGCGACCATGCCGCCCAGCGCCGCGCCCAACGCCCCCATGCAGGCCGCCACCGACCCGCCGCCGGGAGCGGGGCTTTCGCTCGCCGTTTCATAAACAAAGCCGGTCAAGGTTTTGTCGGTGAGTTTGGGGGACGGGTCGCCGGCCAGCACGTATTCGATGATCTTCTTTTTCGGGTCGAACGGCGACAGCTCGCCCAGCCCCATAGTGCGCACGGCGATTTTGATAATCTCGTCGTCCGGGATGCCGGAGGAGCGCTGCTGTTTTGCCAGAAAATAACGCCCTGCGTCCAGCATCGCCTGTAGCGGAACCAGCCCCACGAGTTCCGACCCCGTTACGCGCAGTCCGCGCGCCTGCGCCCGCTCGCATACCGTTTCAAAGGCTGTATGCAGGGGCGTAACGTTCGTATCGGTCAAGTTCATCGACACCTGCGCAAGGCCGTATTCTTCGATGTACCATCCAATCCCTTTCACCGCCTTCAACAGTCCCGGCTGCCAGATTTCGTGGCCGTCGGCGTCTCTTTTTTTAGGGCCTGTAAACGGGTTGCCTTCGCGCACGGGGCGCCCTTTTTCGCGCACGTCAAACGCCACCGCATTGGCGCGGCGCGTCGACGTCGTATTCAGATTTACATTGTAGGCAATAAGAAAATTCCTTGCTCCTACCGCTATCGCGCCGGTCTTGGGGAGAAATGCCGCCGGGCCGAAGTCGGGTTTGCCTTCCGGCGTCGCCAGCCTGTCTTTAAGCCCTTCGTATTCGCCGGCGCGACAGTAGGCGAGGTTGCGTCGGCGCTCGTCGAACGCGGCCTGCTCGTAGGCATAGACCGGTATTTGCAACTCGTCGCCAATCCGTTTGCCGAGCCGCCGCGCCCAGACGACGGCCTCGTCCATCGTCATGCCGGCCACAGGGATGAGCGGCAACACGTCGGTCGCGCCAAAGCGCGGGTGAGCGCCGTGGTGCCGGCTCATGTCGATCGCTTCCGACGCTTTCCTTACCGCCCGGAAAGCCGCTTCACACACGGCCTCCGGATCGCCGGCAAAAGTTACCACCGTTCGGTTGGTCGCCTTGCCCGGGTCTACATCCAGCAGACGTACGCCTTCTACTTCTTCAATAACATCGGCGATTTGCTTGATGACCGACCTGTCCCGTCCCTCGCTGAAATTGGGGACACACTCTATTATTTTCATACCTGAACTCATCACTGTTTTACATTATTTTATCCGGCCGCTTTTATTTTGCGGCTATTGTTTCTATTTCAATCAAGGCGCCCATCGGCAGGCGGCCAACCTGAAAGGCGGCGCGTGCCGGAAAGGGCGCTGTATAAAAGCGGGCATACACGTCGTTCATCGCCGCGAAGTCGGCCATATCGGCCATTAATACCGTCGACCGGACGACGTCGGCGTAGCGGTAGCCGGCTTCCTGCAAAATGGCGCCGATATTTTTAAGGCATTGCGCGGTCTGTTCGGCGGCGCCGCCTTCAACCAGCGTGCCTGTGGCCGGGTCGAGCGGCAACTGGCCGGAGATATACAGGACGCCATTTATTTCTACGGCCTGACTATACGGGCCGACCGCTTTCGGCGCATGAGGAGAGGAGATGATTTTTTTCATTGGTATTTTATTTTTATTGTATGTTTCGCCGGAATACATTTTTTACCCCCGCTATAAAATTAAATATGTACATTTGCACACAAAGTTCGTGTATTTTTTACAAACAGGCAAATGATTATTTTAGGCATTGAAAGTTCATGCGACGACACGTCGGCCGCGATTATCCGCGACGGGCTGCTGCTATCGAATGTGATGGCCGGTCAGGAAGTCCACAAGCAGTATGGCGGCGTCATTCCCGAGCTGGCTTCGCGGGCGCACCAGCAAAATATTGTTCCCGTCACGCACCGGGCGCTTACATTGGCCGGCGTTCTCCCTGCTGATATTGACGCGGTCGCTTTTACGCGCGGGCCGGGGCTGATGGGGTCCCTGCTGGTGGGCGCCTCGTTTGCGAAAGGGTTTGCGCTGGCTGCCGGAGCGTCGTTGATAGCCGTTAATCATTTGCAGGGGCACATTTTGTCGCACTTTATTGAGTGCCCCGGACAACCAAGGCGGCGCCCGTCGTTCCCCTTCCTGTGCCTGTTAGTATCGGGCGGGCATTCGCAGTTAGTTGTAGTGAATAGCTTCCTGCATTTTGAAATCATCGGGCAAACCATTGATGATGCAGCCGGCGAAGCATTCGACAAATGCGCCAAAGTCATAGGGCTTCCGTATCCCGGCGGCCCGCTCGTCGATCAATTGGCGGCACAGGGCAATCCCGATGCCTTCCGGTTTGCACGCCCACAGGTCGGCGGACTGGACTACAGCTTCAGCGGACTGAAAACCTCGTTCCTCTACTTCCTGCGCGACCGCATCGCCGACAACCGGGCGTTTATTGAAGAAAACCTGCACGACCTTTGCGCATCGCTACAGCATACGATTATAGAAATAGTGATGCACAACCTCGTCAAAGCCGCGGAGCAAACCGGCATTCGGGAAATTGCCATCGCCGGCGGCGTATCGGCCAATTCGGGCCTGCGCCGACACGTGCGTGAGGAAGGCCTGAAACGCCACTGGAAGGTCTATTTGCCCGAACTGCGCTTTACGACCGACAATGCCGCCATGATTGCCATCACCGGCTACTATCTTTTTCGGGCAGGAGAACGCACGCCGTTAGACACAACGCCGGTAGCAAGAATAGGATGACCGAGGTCTTAGTAGTACGGGAAGCCTCCCCCTCCCCCGTTCGGGAAATGCGCCCCGTTCGGGCATTCCTCTGTGTTCCTCTGTGCAACCTCCGTGTCCTCTGTGCAAGAAAAAAGGAACACAGAGAACCATAGAGAGGCACAGAGAGCCGCCGCCCCCGCAGGCCATTAACCATTAACCATTGACCATTAATCATTGACCATTAATCATTGACCATTAATCATTAGCCTCCGGGCGCTCCTGCGGAGCCTTCTGGCATTTGCCAGAAACTTTGTCATGTCCTGAAAGACAAAAGACCGAAGGGTTGAATATGAATAATCCCCTCCAATGAAATGCAGCAACCGGGGGATCATTCAACCCTCCGGGTTGCATGGATGTCGCCATGTTCGCCACCCCCAATCGCTTCGCTTCACTGGGGGTTATTCACATTCGACCCTCCGGGTCGCGCGAACGAAGCACCGCCATCCACGATACACAGGATCGCCGCCTAATGGGCGGCGCCGCCTCGCTCGCCATGACGGCCGCACTTGTCGCTGTCTCCCGCCGGCGGGGGTGCCCGGAGGGCGGGGGTGGACAGGGATCGAAAAACAAGTAAGAGGACTTTCCATAAACTGTTTTTCCCGGAAAGGTAATACTTGTTTCTCTAACCACAACGAAAATGAGAGGCGCCGGCCCTGTCCCCTGCCCCCTTTTTTCGTGGATATTTCCCTTTCCTGAGCGTCCTTTTTACGAAAAATCGTAATGATTTAGCTTGAAAAAGAAAAAAATCTTCACTCGCTCGCCTACTTTTTATTAACTTCTTATTAACAGATAATAATGTTGATAATAAACGATTTGATTAGAAACCTATGAGCAATAAGGCCTTCTACAGACGGTGTTGCCCCATGGCCGGAAGCGCATTTTTAGCAAAAAAAATTGCGTGAATGCTAAGAATACTCTATATTTGCAACGGGAACTAACTTTATTTATTTATTTAAAAATTTGTAGTTATGAACAAAACGGAATTGATTGAAGCCATTGCAAAAAAATCAGGTTTAACAAAAGTTGATGCAAAACGCGCATTAGATGCGTTTATCGGAGTTACGTCCGCCACTTTGAAAAAAGGCGACCGTATTGCGTTAGTAGGTTTTGGTTCGTTCTCTGTGACCAAACGTGCCGCTCGCAAAGGACGTAATCCCCAAACTGGTGCAGACATTAAAATTCCCGCCCGCAAGGTGGTGAAATTTAAAGCCGGCGCTGAACTCAACACGAATGTTAAATAAAGATTATGGCAACCGACAGAAAGGAGAACCTCGTGTTCTCCTTTTTTGTTTTATAGCTTCGATGAATGTGTTTAAGACCATCCTGTTTTTTTTCTTACTCCTATCGATTCCGGCAACCGCACAAAGAGACTGCACGGTAAGCGGTACGATTTCAGACGGCAAGAATCCGCTGGCTGGCGCCGTGGTTGTCCAGAACAAGACCCGAGCCGGCATAAAAAGTAATGCGGACGGGCATTATACGCTCCTGCTTCCGCCCGGCAACCATGCCCTGACGGTTTCGTACATCGGTTATACTACGCTTGATACGACAATCGTGTTGCGACGTGACACCATTGTCCATTTTCACCTTCGTGAAACCGACATTAACCTGAAGGAAGTGATTATCTCCACCGAACGCTCCAATGCAAATGTAATACGCCCGGATATGGGAATGGAAAAATTAGACAATCGACAAATCCGGCAAATCCCGGCATTGATGGGCGAGGTGGATATAATTAAGGCGATCCAGTTGCTGCCCGGCGTGCAGGCGATTAGCGAAGGGACGTCGGGTTTCAGCGTCCGTGGCGGCAGCCCCGACCAGAATTTGATTCTTTTTGAAAACGCGACGATGTATAACGCATCGCACCTAATGGGTTTCTTTTCGGTGTTCAACAACGATGCGATTGACGATATTGCATTATACAAGGGCGATATTCCCGCACAGTACGGCGGACGGCTCTCGTCGTTGCTCGAAGTAACGTCGCGCAGCGGCCAGCCGGAGTTTTCGGGTTCGGCAGGCATCGGACTTATAGCCAGCCGACTGTTGCTGCAAGGCCCTATTGTCGATAAGCGCTATACGTTCCTGCTCGCCGGTCGCCGCACGTATGCCGATATTTTCCTGCCATTGGCCGGCGAAGAATACCTGCGGCGCGTGGATATTCATTTCTACGATCTGAACGCTAAAATACAGGCACGCCTCGATGAAAAAAACGAGCTTTCTGCTACCGGCTATTACGGTCGCGACCTGTTTAAAAACGGCGATATGGGCATGAATTTCAGTAATGCGGCTTATACGCTACGCTGGAAGCGCCTGTTCTCGCCTGCTTTATTTGCGCATTTTGAATTAATCGGCAGTCATTACGATTATAATATGGAAGCGACGACTCCGTCATTGACCGGCGTGTGGAATTCGGATATCAACGACCATACGCTACGCGCCGATTTTACGTACTGGCTCAACGATCGCCATTCGTTCCGCTTTGGCTATAATACGACTTATCACTACTTTGCCCCGGGCGACGGCGCCGGCTTGCTGCCCGACGGGAATGAATATCCTATCCATCTGGCAAAAAAACAGGCGTGGGAAAATTCGCTGTACTTCACCAACCAGCATTCCATCGGCCCCCTGACGGCAAAGTACGGGTGCCGCGTTACGCGCTTTGATAATATTGGTCCGACAACGGATTATCGCGTCGATGAACAGCATCAGGTAGCTCGCGGCGATACGCTGCATATAGCCGCCGGTCGATTTTACAATCATTACTTCGGGATAGAACCGCGCGTGGGGCTTGTATGGGCGTTCAACGAAGCGTGGTCGCTCAAAAGTTCGTATGCCCAGACGCTGCAATTCCTGCATCTGCTGACGATGTCCACAGCGGGTTCGCCATTGGATATTTGGGTTCCCTCAAACCTTTCCATCAAACCGGAAATGGCGCGGCAAGTGGCTGCCGGCGTGTTTGCCAACTTTTTCGACAATGCGCTGGAAACATCGGTAGAAATTTATTATAAGTGGTTAGACAACGTTATCGACTTCAAAGACCATCCCGAAGTGTTGATGCACGACGTGGTCGAAACGGAAATACGCACGGGTAGCGGACAGAATTACGGCGTGGAACTGATGTGGCGAAAAAACAACGGTTCTTTTACCGGCTGGCTGAGTTATACGTGGTCGCGAGCATTCCGCACCATTCCCGAAATCAACGGCGGACGGCCTTATTCGTCGCCGTTCGACAGGCCGCATAACATCAATGTGGTATTATCCTACGAATGCACAAAAAGACTGACGGCGTCGCTAAACTGGATTTATGCCACCGGCCAGCCGGTAACTTTCCCGGAAGCGTTTTTTCAATTTGGCAACGACCGTATCCCTGTTTACACGCAACGCAATACCTATCGTTTTCCCGACTATCATCGGATGGATGCGTCGCTGACCATCCAATTGGGCAGGCTTGCGCCGAACAGGAAATGGAAACACGAGCTGGCTATTTCCGTTTATAACTTATATGGACGTAAGAACCCCTGGACGATTTCGTTCCGCACCGAAAACGACGGCATAAGCCAGTATGCCCGAATGACCTATTTATTTGGCATTGTCCCGTCTGTAACCTATAATGTAGCGTTTAATTAAAACCGCCGGATCAGTGGTTAAAAAGAAATTTGAAATGAAAAAAAGAATGGTGAGCGGTTTGCTTTTCCGCATGGGTTGCGGGTTGTCCGGGGCGAGTCTGATCTTGTGCGCCGCCTGCATGGAGCGGATGGATATTTCGACCGATTACGCTACGCCGCGATTAGTCATTACCGGTTGTGTTACTACCGACACAGCGGCGCATATCATAAAAATCAACCGTACGGCGCCCTATTTCGGCTCGGAGCAGCCCGAAACCTATTCGTCGGCCGATGTACAAATCAACGGTATACGCCTTCACGCCTTGGGAAATGGCGAATATACGACCGACCGCTCGTTTTGCGGCGTCAGCGGCGAGACCTATACATTAGATGTCCGGATCGATTTTGACGGGGACGGCGTACCGGAACATTATTCGGCCAGCGCGACCATGCCGCCCCTGCATACCTTAGACAGCATTACCCTGTCGTCCATACAGCTTGCTACGACCCGGTCGCCGTGGATGGTGATGATGCACTTTCAGGATTTACCCGGCCCCAATTACTTCGGCGCGCACCTGTATATCAATGATGTTTTATACAGTAATAAGATATCGCGCTATTTCCTGAATTATTTCGGCGAATATGTAGCCGAAGGACAATACATTCGCTTTCCGGCCACTAATTTCGTGATCCGCGACGAGATGCGATGGGAGAACGACGAGCCGTTTTACGTTCACCCGTCCGACTCGTTGACACTGGAACTCAATACGCTTTCCGAAGCGTATTTTGAATTTATCCGTACGGCGCGGCAGGAAATCAACGGCGGCAATCCGTTGTTTGCAGGCCCTCCCGCCAATGTGCCTACCAACCTGAGCGGCGGCGCGATTGGCATCTTTGGCGCCTATACGGTGAGCCGGAAATCGCTTATCCTGCCGGCGGAAGATAGATGGTAATAGTTAAAATTTATTTTGCATATAGTAAAAAAAGTTTTACCTTTGCAATCCCAAACGGGAAACCGAGGGAGCTTAGCTCAGCTGGTTTAGAGCATCTGCCTTACAAGCAGAGGGTCATAGGTTCGAATCCTATAGCTCCCACAACGAGGCTGTTCATTTTTTGAACAGCCTCGTTTTTTATTAGGCGGGTTTTCTGGATGGCGGCGCTCCGCTCGCAATGACGAAGCCCGCGCGCCCCCCGCAGGCAATTAACCATTAACCATTGGCCCCCGCAGGCCAATTAATCATTAATCATTAATCATTGTTTCGGCGGGCGTTTTCAACTGCCGAAAATGATGTATTTTTCTTCGTGCATTGGGCAGGGGAAAGCGCCGCCCTTTTTTTCCGTCCTTACGCGCTCGTTTTTTGCACTTTCGGAAAATTCATGTACCTTTGCATTACTTCTGATAATATACATTATCGGAAGTACTCCGAACACTCTTTCCAAAATATTTTTTCAAAATTATAAAGTCAAGCGCATTATAAATGCGTTTTAAGGGGGATTTTTGTCTGTCCC
>JAIRMW010000041.1 GCA_031258415.1 Prevotellaceae bacterium | reverse complement strand
CACGTGACTATTGGGACAAGTCACGTGAATATTGGGAAAATTCACGTGAATATTGGGGAAATTCACGTGAATATTGGGGAAATTCACATGAATATTGGGAAAATTCACATGAATATTGGGGAAATTCACGTGAATATTGAGAAAATTCACGTGAATATTGGAGAAATTCACATGAATATTGGAGAAATTCACGTGAATATTGGGGAAATTCACGTGAATATTGGGGAAATTCATGTGAATATTGGGGAAATTCACGTGAATATTTGGAAAATTCACGTGAATATTTGGAAAATTCATGTAAAAATGCGCCGAACGGCAACCCGAAGAGTTGAATGTGCATACTCTACAATGAGCGAAGCGATTGGAGGCCGCGATGGGGGGGATGATGGAGGCTGCGATGGGGGGCGCGAACACGCCGACGCTCCTGCAATCCTTCCCTGAGGTCGGCGCACCACAAAAATCCGGCGGCTAAAGCCGGCGGCCATTACCTATTGCTATGAAGCTGTTGGCGAGGGGTTATTGTCGCCGTGCGGACATAAATTTTGCGAGGCTGATCAGGGCGGTTCTGTAGGGGGTGTCGGGCAGTTCCTGTAGCATGGCGACGGCTTGATTGCTGTAGTCGGTCATGATTTGTTCGGCGTACTCCTGTCCGTTTTGTCGATGGACGAAGTCGATGACTTTTCGCAGGCTTCGCGGTTTCTTTGCGGCGCGCCGGACGTGTCGCAGGATGGTTGCCCGTTCTTTTTCGCCGGTTTGCCGCAGGGCGTACAGGAGGGGCAAGGTTATTTTCTGTTCGCGGACGTCGTTTCCGACGGGTTTTCCCGAGAGGTTGCGCGGTTCGTAGTCGAAAATATCGTCGCGTATTTGGAAGGCTATTCCCATGGTGTATCCCATGTCGAAGATGCGCTGTAGGTCGGCGTCGTTGGCGCCGGCTACTACGGCTCCGCAAATCATGCTCAGGGCCATGCATTCGGCCGTTTTACGTCCGATGATTTGAAAATAGTCGTCTTCGGTCATGTCGAGTTTTTGGGCTTTTTCTAATTGCCATATTTCGCCTTCGCCCATCGCGACCATGCATTTGTTAAAATAGGGCAGCAGGCGGCTTTCGTTGTATTTAGAGAGGATATGAAAAGCGTCCGCAAACCAGTAGTCGCCGGTGAGTACCGCGATTTTTGAACGCCATATTCGTTTTACGGAGGCGGCGCTGCGTCGCCGGTCGGCGTTATCGACGACGTCGTCGTGGAGCAGGGAGGCGGTGTGTACCATTTCGACGACCAGCGCCGCGACCCGCGCGGATGGTCCGCCTCCCGACAGGCTGTTTGCCGTCAGGAGGGTCAGCACCGGTCGCAGTTGTTTTCCCCGGTGGTCGAGCAGGTAGTTGTTTACGGTGTTGAGCAGGTCGATTTTACTTTGCAGGGCGTTCCGAAAAAGGGTTTCAAATTGCGTCCAGTCGTCGCCTAAGAGTATTTTTATTTCGTCGAGGGTATTCATTTTTCGGTTTATACGGTTGCAAAACGGATGGCGTCGGCGCTCCATGGGGCGCTTTGCGCGATGGCCTGCCAGAGGTCTTCGGGGCGTTCGACCGTCGTCCATGCTTTTCGGTGTTCCGGGTTCAGGAAGCGTTGCGCGATCATTTCGTCGAACAGCGCCAGCAGGTGGTTGTAGAAACCGGCGGTATTGACGATGATGATCGGTTTTGTGAATAGCCCCAAGCGTTTCAGGGTGATCACTTCCATCAGTTCTTCGAGGGTGCCGCATCCGCCCGGCAGGGCGACTATCGCATCGGTTTGTTCGATGAGGAGGGCTTTCCGCTGGTGCATGGTATCGACGAGGATTAGTTCGTCTAATCCTTCGTGTTGCCATTCAACCTGTCGCATGAAGTGGGGCATGACGCCGACGATCCGTCCGCCGTAGATGCGGACGGTGTCGGCGAGTTTACCCATCAATCCGACGCTTCCGCCGCCGCAAATAATGGTATGTCCGGCGAGCGTGGCTTCTCGCGCAAGGGTTTCGGCCGCCTCGAAGAATACCGGGGCGATTTTGCCGCTCGAGGCGCAAAAGACGCAGATTTTCATGGACGTCGGGGGAGTGTTTTTTTTTTCGAGGCTATAGTAATGCGTTGAGCTTTTCGATTAATTTGGCTTTGGATACAAGGCCTACGATTTTGTCGCTCAGTACGCCGTTTTTAAAGAGCAGGAAGGTCGGGATGCTGCGGATACCGAACGTTGTCGCGAGCTCGGTATTGGCGTCGACGTTGCATTTTGCGACGATGACTTTGCCTTCGTACTCTGCGGCGAGTTCTTCGACTACCGGGCCGATTTTCAGGCAGGGGCCGCACCATTCAGCCCAGAAGTCGATCAGTACGGGTTTTCCCGATTTTTCTACCAATTCATTGAAATTTGATGTTGTTACTTGTGTTGCCATAATTTTTAATTTTAGCGATTTATATTTTGTTAAATGAGTGTTCTGTGTGTAAAATAGGTCATCGTGCGGGTTAGTCCTTCGTCCAGCGGGATGGTCGGTTGCCAGCCGTTCAAGGCTTTTTTTGCCAGCGCGATGTCGGGTCGTCGTTGTTTCGGGTCGTCGGCCGGCAGGGGCCGGAAGGTTATTTTTGATCGGGCGCCGGCGAGCCGGATGATTTTTTCGGCCAGTTCGAGGATCGTAAATTCTACCGGGTTGCCGACGTTGAGGGGCCCGATAAAGTCGTCGGGCGTAGCCATCATGCGGATCATTGCTTCTACCAGATCGTCGATGTACTGAAAACTGCGCGTTTGCCTGCCGTCGCCGTAAATGGTAATGTCTTTTCCGGCTAATGCCTGTACAATAAAATTGGAAACGACCCGTCCGTCGTTCGGGTGCATACGCGGGCCATAGGTATTAAATATTCGGATGATTTTAATCCGTACGTTGTTTTGCCGGTGGTAATCCATAAAGAGGGTTTCGGCGCATCGTTTTCCTTCGTCGTAGCAGGATCGGACGCCGATGCAGTTTACGTTGCCCCAATAGTTTTCAGGTTGGGGGTGCACCGTCGGGTCGCCGTAGACTTCGCTGGTCGATGCTTGCAGGATTTTGGCCTTGGTGCGTTTTGCCAGCCCCAGCATGTTGATCGTCCCCATGACCGATGTTTTAATTGTTTTAATCGGGTTATACTGGTAATGCACCGGCGAGGCGGGGCAGGCGAGATTGTAGATTTCATCGACTTCGGCCATGTAGCGTTCCGTAACATCGTGGCGCACCAGTTCAAAATGCTTGTTTGACAACAGGTGCAGGACATTGTTTCTACTGCCGGTAAAATAGTTGTCTATGCAGATCACGTCGTGCCCGTCGTTCAACAGGCGTTCACACAGGTGCGAGCCAATAAATCCCGCTCCTCCGGTAACTAAAATCTTTTTCATTTTCCCGTGCTTACGTGTTTTTCCAGCCACTCGTCGATGCATTTTTTTACCATCGCTTCCATAACCTGATAGCCGTCGTCGGTTACGTGTACGCCGTCGGAGGTGTATAACGCGGTCATCGCTTTTTGTTCATCCGCCATTTGTGTATAGTAGTCGAGGTATTCAAAGCCTTTCCTCGCGGCGTAGGCCTTAATAGCAGCATTCAGCGCGCTGATCTTCTCCGGCACGTTTGCGATTTCCGTGCGCCACGGGATATGATCGGCCGGCAGCACGGACGTCAGTATTACCGCAATGCCGTTCGCCTGCGCCAGTTCGGCCATCGATTGAATACTTCCGAAGGTAAAATCGGGGTCGTAGGCGCCGGTATTTTCGGCAATATCGTTGATGCCTCCATTGATCACGACGATTTTCGGGTTCAGCGCGAGTACGTCGGCGCGAAAACGCGATACGAATTGCGGCGTCGTTTGCCCGCTGATGCCGCGGCCGACATAGTTGTTTGCCGTAAAGAAATCGGGGCGCATGGCGTACCAGTGTTGCGTAATCGAATTGCCGATAAACACGGCTGTCGGCGGCGTCTGATTGGCGGCCTTCAAATCGGCATTGGCCTGCGCATAACGGCTTAGCTGCGCCCACTGATCGTTGTTTTGTGCCTCGAGCGTGAGCTGGCTGCAACAACACAACACGGTCATAAGAATCCAATAATTTTTCTGCATTGTTATCCGGTTTTAAAAGTTTGCGTGTTTCTTTGTTTAGCGTGTGCCTAATCCGTAATATTCAAATTCCAGCATCTGCAACTCCGCTTTGTCGTAAATATTTCGTCCGTCGAAGACGATGGGCGTTTTCATGGCTTGTTTAATAGCCGGCCAGTCGGGCAGGCGAAACTCTTTCCATTCGGTAACCAGCAGTATGGCGTCGGCGTCCTGCACCGTTTCGTAAATAGAGCCGGCATAGGTTATGCGGTCGCCTAACAGACGCCGCGCCTCGGTCATCGCCACCGGGTCGTAGGCCTTGACGATACACCCCGCCGCCAACAGTTTTTCAATGAGCGTCAGCGAGGGCGCTTCGCGCATGTCGTCGGTCTGGGGCTTGAACGACAATCCCCAGAGAGCCACGGTTCGTCCTTTCAAATGATGCGCAAAACGGGTGACTAATTTATGGTACAACAGTTCCTTTTGCCGCTCGTTAACCTCCTCAACCGCTCGCAGGACAGTCATTTCGTACCGATGTTCCGATGCGGTTTTTATTAACGCTTTCACATCTTTCGGGAAGCACGATCCGCCGTAGCCGCATCCGGGATACAGAAAGCGTGCGCCGATGCGCGGGTCGCTGCCAATGCCTTTGCGCACTTCGTGGACGTTGGCGCCCACTCTTTCGCACAGATTAGCGATGTCGTTCATAAAACTGATGCGTGTAGCCAGCATAGCGTTGGCGGCGTATTTCGTCATTTCGGACGATGCAATATCCATAAAAATAACCGGATGCCCATTGAGGGTAAACGGCTTGTAAAGCTGTTCCATCAAGGTTTTGGCCTTGTCGCTGTCTACTCCCACCACAATACGATCGGGGCGCATAAAATCGTCGATAGCCGCGCCTTCTTTCAGAAATTCGGGATTGGATACTACGTCGAACGGAATTTGCACGCCGCGTTTTTGCTGCTCCTCGCGAATGGCGGCACGCACCATCTCCGCTGTTCCGACGGGCACAGTGCTTTTAGTTACAAACACCATGTATTTATTGAGGTGCTTCCCCACCGTACGGGCGACGTTCAGCACATAGCGCAAGTCGGCGTTTCCGTTTTCGTCGGGAGGCGTTCCTACGGCGCTGAAGACGATGTCGCTGTCGTTGAGTACGGCGACTAAATCCGTGCCGAATTTCAGGCGCCCCGCAGCGGTATTGGCTTTGACCAAATCTTCCAGCCCCTGCTCGTAAATAGGCATTACGCCTTTATTCAAGTTGTTGATTTTCTCTACGTCGATATCAATGCAATACACATTCGTGCCCATTTCGGCGAAACACGCGCCTGTAACAAGCCCTACATATCCGGTACCTACAATCGCAATTTTCATATAGTCACTTTATCGTTTTCGTTTCTTATAGTTTATACATTTCCTCATAGTACTTTTGGTAATCGCCACTGGTTACATTGTCTAACCACGCCTGATTACTCAAGTACCATTTCACGGTTTTCTCCAATCCCTCTTCAAATTGCAACGAAGGCGTCCAGCCCAATTCGGTTTTCAGTTTTGTAGAGTCAATGGCGTAGCGCAAATCGTGGCCGGCGCGGTCGGTTATGAACGTAATCAGTTTTTCCGATACGCCTTCGGGGCGTTCGAGCAATCGGTCGGTAACTTTAATTATGAGCCGTATCAGATCAATATTTTTCCATTCGTTAAAGCCACCTATATTATAAGTATCGCCAATTCGCCCGTGGTGGAAAATCACATCAATCGCACGCGCGTGGTCTTCAACAAATAGCCAATCGCGCACATTCTCGCCTTTACCGTATACCGGCAACGGTCGGTTGTGGCGAATATTATTAATGAACAACGGGATCAGTTTCTCGGGGAACTGATAGGGGCCGTAATTATTAGAGCAATTGCTGATGATCACCGGCAGTTTATACGTATTGTGAAAGGCGCGTACAAAATGATCGGAAGCGGCTTTGGAAGCGGAATACGGCGATTTCGGGTCATACGGCGTAGTTTCGACAAAAAAGCCGCCGTTTTCCAGCGACCCATATACTTCGTCGGTCGAAACGTGGTAGAAAAGGGAGCTGTCCATATCGTTTTTCCAGTGTTCTTT
The DNA here is from genome assembly GCA_031258415.1 of Prevotellaceae bacterium. Taxonomy (GTDB): domain Bacteria; phylum Bacteroidota; class Bacteroidia; order Bacteroidales; family UBA932; genus JAIRKX01. The sequence goes on along the minus strand of JAIRMW010000041.1, from coordinate 1,918 downwards.
TGCGGCTTGCAGCAAGGTCAGTGTGCCGATAACGTTCGTTCGCGCAAAAATAAACGGGTCTGTAATGGATCTGTCGACATGCGATTCGGCTGCCAAGTGAATAATGCCGGTGATAGCAAAATCGGTCAGGATTTTTTTGACCTGCGTATAATCGCAAATGTCGGCCTTCACAAAGCGATAATTCGGTTGCGACGCCACGTCGCGCAGGTTTTCCAGATTGCCCGCATACGTTAAATTGTCCATGTTCACAATGGTCGCGTCCGGGTATTTAGTAACCAGCAAACGCACAACGTGCGAACCGATAAATCCGGCGCCGCCGGTAACTAAAATGCATTTCATAGCGTATGATTTATATGGTTAAACAACGGAGCAGACTTGTCTTTCTCCGATAAAATCAGTTGTGAGGCCGGCACTTTCCAGTCTATTCCGAAAGCGACGTCGTCAAAGCGGATACTGCGTTCTGCCTGCGGCGCATAGTAGTTATCGACCTTATAGGCAAACACCGCCGTTTCACTCAATACCACAAAGCCATGCGCCAGCCCGCGCGGGACAAACAATTGTCGTTTATTCGCCTCGTTTAGTTCGACCGCCACATGTTGTCCAAACGTCGGCGAGCCGGCCCGAATATCTATCGCCACATCCAGCACCGACCCCTTGATGACGCGCACCAGTTTGCTTTGTGCAAAAGGCGGCAACTGGTAATGAAGTCCGCGCAATACGCCATAGCTCGATTGAGACTCGTTGTCCTGCACAAAACGAACCGTTCCGACATGCTTTTCAAACATATCCTGCCGGAACGACTCAAAAAAATACCCGCGTGCATCGGCGGCTATTTTTGGTATCATAATCCAAACGCCCTTGATTGGTGTTTCCTGAAATTCCATATTCCAATATTTGAGGAAGCAAAGATAAGGTAAAGAATTGAGAAAGGAAAACAGCGTAACAAAAAGTTTTCATTCGTTTTTTAACAATCGCGTATTGTATAAAGAATTATATCGGATTGTTGAAAAGTTGATAATAAAATCTGCTACGTTATTGTTGTCAATTGAAAAATTGTTCCTAACTTGCGCTCCCTTTAAGAAAATGTTAAGGGAACATTTTTTTAAACACGATATTAATAAATAGATAATTTACAATAGCTTGATGAATACCAATAAAGAAAAAACAGATATAAAAACTCAATATAAATTAGCCAATAACGTTTACTTCTCGTAGGCGCTTTATATATCTTGTAGTAATACCGTAAATAGTTTGTAATATTTCACCGATACTTTTGTAGCGGCAGGGGATTGTTTCCATTATTGCAAAGAGAGTATTTCAAGAAAAAAATAAAATATCAACAATTAAATCAATATTTTACAAATACCAAATCAAAATGTATACATTCACTTTTAAATTTTTTATTTTATGAGAAAATCATTTCCTTTAATTTTAAAATCGCTGTATATCTCAATACCATTATTGAGTATAGCCGTTTCAGTCGCTTTGTTTTTCACCGGATGCAAAGACGATGAGTTTTATTTGAAAGATGTACCGGCTTTGAAGGCGTCGGAGAACAGTTTTACTATCGATCAGGAAGGAGGAGACATTAGTTTTATTGTCGAATCTACCCGAAAATGGGCTATTGCTATCGAAAGTTCCGATGCTTCGGACTGGTTTAGAATAGACCCCGAATCGAGAACCGGCGAAAATACGCAAACGGTTACCATAACCGCGCGAAAAAATACGCAGGGGCCCCGCACGCTCACATTAATCATTACGACCGCTACTTTGAAAGAACAAGTCATCGTGCGGCAACGGGGCGTCTATGAAGTTGAAGACATCTATGCCGACGACTTCGGGAATGGCGTATCAGAGTCGCCATGGCCATCGGTAACTGACTATACCGGTTGGAATAAATCGGGTACAGGCGCAGCAA
>JAIRMW010000025.1 GCA_031258415.1 Prevotellaceae bacterium | reverse complement strand
GAGAACGGCAACGGCAAATTGGATACCGGCGCCTACGGTATTCCGGTAGAAAAAACAGGTAGCAGCAACAATGCCAAAGGCCGCACGGGGCCTCCGGAATTTGAAGACAGTGCGTTTGTAGTGGACGAAGATATGGTGATTTACATCACCGTACAATAGGCTAATCAAGCGGCAGACGTAAACGACGGACGTCGTTTATGTCTGCCGCTTTTCAATCCGGTTGATTTCTGTAAGGTTCCGATGTGTATTTAATGTGGTGATTGTCCGTTTTACATTAGCTACTAAATAGCTCGCTACATTATCACACAATTGTTACATTGCCTATTCTTTATCGTCGGAATAGTCCTCGTTTCTTTATGAATAGTCCTTGTTTTCAGCAACTCCAATCATTGGAACAATGATGTTTTAATAAATAAAGAATAATAAAACGGCCATTTTATCGGAAAGGATACAGACGAACGAATGTAAAAATAGTTTTAGATTCGTTTCTTTTACAAAAATACAGATTTTACATGCCGTCTTGTGTTTTACATGGAAATTTTATGTATCTTTGTCTTCTAAAGTAGACTCCGTAGCTCAGTTGGTAGAGCAACAGACTCTTAATCTGTGGGTCGTGGGTTCGACCCCCACCGGGGTCACTAAAGATGATGCTAAGAGTATTGCAACGGAAGTTTACTTTTCGCGGCTTTTTCCGTGAACATAGTACGGGCTGCTACGGCACGGCATTATTTCATTTAGGTATACTCATTATTCTGCTCTCCGCTAAACTATATTCTATCGACGTTAAAGAAATTCCCATTATGCTTGATTTTTCGGAACCGGATGTAAAAGAACTCCAACAACGGAAAGAACAGCAACGATCCATCGTGAGGAATGCATTAAACAAGCAAATTGAGGCTTCCCGGAATACTCGTAACGTACACGAAATTCGCAACGTAGCGGTCAATGCGGCGGAACTGCGAAATCAGCCCTTGCGCGACGACCGGAATACCAACGTCAACCAATTATACAACGAAGCCCAACAGGTACAGGATAAACTGAATGCTGCGCGACAACAACTGCTCGACATGCAAGGAGCGGACGACGTCGCCGGAGCGTCGAACAAGCCTGCTGCTACCGTAACAGAAGCCTATCAGGGACCGTCGGTGATTCGATACGAATTGGGCAACCGGAAAGCCTTTTCGTTGCCCGTACCGGCCTATCAGTGTTTGAACGGCGGCGATATTAAGGTGCTTATCGAAGCCGACAAGCGAGGATATGTAAAATCGGTAAAAATAGACGCCTCCGCTTCGTCGAACGACCGTTGTTTGCAGGAAGCGGCCGTTACCATGGCGCGATTGTCGCGTTTCGAAGTCGACGCCACGGCGCCTAATCGGCAAGCGGGTTATATCGTATACCGCTTTTTTGCACAATAAGTACCGCATAAATTGTATGTTTGGCCATTCAACTAAAAAGTAATCCTGTTATGACTTTACAAGAAGTAGCCCAATTCGTGGAAGGCGAGATTGTTTTCGGAGCAGAGCGGGCGCAGGAGTGCGTCGAATATGGATTTGCGTCGGATCTGATGAGCGATGTATTGACGCAAAAATGCTCGAATTTTTTGTTGATTACCGGCCTTGCGAATATTCAAACCATCCGCACCGCCGAGATGTCCGACGCTCAATATATCCTCTTTGCTCGCAACAAAAAAGCAACTCCCGAGATGCTGAAACTGGCCGGCGACAACGATATGGTGATTATCCAAAGCCCTTTTTCGATGTTCAGGACAGCCGGCATCCTTTATGCCGCCGGGTTGAAACCGGTATATTAATAATCCTGTCAAATCATAACGGAATCCGACGATGCAACTGACTTTTCATGTACAGGGAGGCGATTTTACCCGTGCCGGCGATGCGTCGAGCCAAGTAAAGAAAACGCTGAAGCTACTGAATATTGCCCCCGCTATTACCAAACGGGTGGTCGTGGCGTTATATGAAGCGGAAGTCAATATTGTGGCGCACGCTTATCGGGGCGTTATTACCGTCGATATTGACCCTGTGCGAATCGTGTTGCGGCTGGAAGACGAAGGGCCGGGAATTCCCGATATTGAACAGGCTATGCAGCGGGGCTTTTCGACGGCCTCGCCGGAAGTTCGCGAAATGGGGTTTGGCGCGGGCATGGGACTGCCCAATATTCTGGAAAATGCCGACCGTTTTCATATCGATTCCGTAGTCGGAAAAGGGACGACTCTCTCGATTTCCGTAAATCTGCAAGCCTGACCAAATAAACCGGCAGACTCATGGAACAGCAAACCTTTCATCATGCATTAAAAATTCGGCACGACGTGTGTACCGGCTGCTCGCACTGCATGAAGGTATGCCCGACGGAAGCCTTGCGCGTGTACGGGGGAAAGGCCTTGCTCTATCCCGTATGGTGTATCGACTGCGGCGAATGCCACAGGGTATGCCCGGCGCGTGCCATTGTAGTGGAAGACGACGACTGTAAGGATATCTTTAATTACAAGCACCGGATTTTACTGATCCCATCGGTATTTATCGGGCAGTTCGGAGCCTCTCTGTCCCGACAGGAGATTATTGGCGTCCTGCTCAATCTCGGATTTACGGATGTGCGCGAAGCAGAACACGGGGTCGATTTTTTAATCGACGAAATCAACCGGTATATCCAAACGCACGAAAAACCGGTGATCTCCTCGTTCTGTCCGGCGGTAACCCGCCTGATACAAATCCGCTTTCCGGCGCTGGTCGATCACGTGATGAGGCTGAAACAACCCCTCGAAGTAACCACCGAATACTTTCGGCAATGGTATGCCCGGCAGGGCGCCTGTCCCGGCGACGTCGGCATTTTCTACCTTACGCCGTGCGCCGCTAAAATCGCATCGGTCAAAGCGCCGGTGGGCGACTACGCCTCGCCTATCGACGGGGTGATCAATATGCATTATATGTATAACCGGGTTCTTCAGGAGTTCCAGCAGCGCGGGAAGGACGTGCCCCCGACGCGCTATGAAACGCAGGTCTCGGCGCGCGGCATGGCCTGGTCGCTCACCGGCGGAGAAGTCCGGCACATCGACGGGAAAGGGCTGGCTATCGATGGGATTGAAAATGTCGTGGAATTTTTGGAACGGCTCGAAAACGACGAAATCGCCGGCGTCGATTATTTGGAATTGCGTGCCTGCGACGAAAGTTGCCCCGGAGGGATTCTTACGCCCTATAACCGCTTTCTGGCGGCCGAGTGCATACGGCGAAACGCCGATGCGCAGGCCGCCAGTAACGGTATGGCCGGCGACTATCAAAAACACCTTGCCGGAGCGATCGACGTCGGTAAAATACGCCCGAGGTCGATGGTCAAGTACGATTTGGATATTACCAAAGCGATCCGGAAAATGGAAAAAGCACGCGAATTGAAAAGCGTCTTGCCGGGAGTCGATTGCGGCGCCTGCGGGGCGCCGAGCTGCGAAGCCCTTGCCGAAGATATTGTCCGGGGGCAAGCGGCTATCGAACATTGCATTTTTATTCAGACACGTTGCGGAAAGCGAGGACTCCTGCCGCAGGAGCAGGCCATTAAAATCATGGAAAAGATATGGGGGAAAGAAAAGACCGGGGAGGAGGAACCGGTAAGCTGACTGAATGGAAAAAAGAACATCGAATGATAACATAAATGAAGGGGTATCGAATGAAAAAAGTAGTCGTACTGTCGGGCGCGGGAATAAGCGCCGAGAGCGGAATTAGCACATTTCGCGATAGCGGCGGACTGTGGGAACAGTACCGCATTGAAGACGTGGCCACCTATGAAGGGTGGCAGAAGAATAGACGGTTGGTGCTCGATTTCTATAACCAGCGGCGAAAGCAATTAGCCGACGCCCGGCCCAATGCCGGCCACTTTGAACTGGTACGGCTCGAGCAGGCCTACGAGGTGCATATTATTACGCAAAATGTAGACGACCTCCACGAACGGGCCGGATCAACCCGCGTGCTGCACCTCCACGGCGAACTGAAAAAGGCCCGCAGCACCCGTGATCCGAACTATATTGTCGACCTCGACGGCTGGGAGATGACCGAAGAGATGACCGACCCGCAGGGCGCCCTGTTGCGTCCGCATATTGTATGGTTTGGCGAAGCCGTGCCCCTGATCGAACGCGCAGCCCTCCTCAGCGAAAAGGCGGACTGCTATATTGTGGTGGGCACTTCGCTGGCCGTATATCCGGCCGCCGGGCTGATCCATTACGTGCCGGCAAACGTCCCCAAGTATGTGGTCGACCCGCACGACGTGCCCGCCAACGTCCCCCACGTCCGGTACATAAAAGAGCCGGCCGGCACGGGCTTGAAGAAAGTGGTCGACGAATTGATAAGCAACCGGCTTGTCATGTCTTGAAAAGGCGACCGGGAGCGATGCGCGCTATGGGTGGTTTTACCGTTTTTTATTTTTAAATATTTTAAAATATTCGCTGTTTTTCTGAAATATTTTATTTCTTATTAAAAAAAATTAAAAATTTAACGAACGATATTTGAATACCTTACCCTGTTTTGCTGCCGATTTCGGGGCAAAATGTACCCCCCAAACAGTGCGCTGTTTGGTTCCACGCGCACCTGCGGCGGTCGAACAGTGCGCTGTTTGATCTCCCGCGCACCTGCGG
>JAIRMW010000023.1 GCA_031258415.1 Prevotellaceae bacterium | reverse complement strand
CGGGTCGAGCCGCACGGCGCCATGACTGGCTGCGGCGAGCGTCGAGGATCGCGGGTCTGTATCTAAACCTGATTTCCACCTTATTTCAAATAACAAAACAACCTCAGTAGCACGGGACGCCTCCTCCCCAAAAACCTTATTATCTTATTTCAATGAACCTCGATACTCGACTTTCCGACCTGTAGGGCTGAAAGCCCTTCGCCAATAGCACAGGGCGTTGCCCTGCGCTATTATATGTCGCCCTTTCAGGGCTGCCGCGCATGGGTGGGGTGGCGTATGCTCAATCCGTAAGCTGAAGCATACGGTTAATAAAGGGCCGTCCCCTGCGGGACTACGACAAGCGGGGCGGACGCCGCACATCGACGAACGGACGGGCCGGCGGTTGCCGAATCAAAAATTATTTCTACCTTTGTGCCCGTGATTTTAAAAACGCACCATATCATTTCCCGTCGGTCTTTTGTCCGAATGCGTCTGCGAATGCGCCGTTGAAAGGCGCTCCGTATGCAGGCAATCCGACACGTACCCGCACGGTCGACCGGCCGGCGCGCAGGCGTACCGTTACTCAATCTGTTTCATACTTAAATTAACATTAACTATACACATAAAACGACTGTGAAATTACACACATATAAATATAACGAGGCCTTCCCGCTGGAGTACGGCGGGACGCTTCCGGAGATCGAAATCGCCTACCACTGTAGCGCCGGCGCCCCCAAAGGGAAGAAGGTCGTATGGATTTGCCATGCGCTCACGGCCAATTCCAACCCCGAAAGCTGGTGGGGGCCGCTGGTGGGCGCCGGCTGCTATTTCGACCCGGCGCGCTATTATATTATCTGTGCGAATATCCTGGGCTCGTGCTACGGTTCCACCGGCCCGCAATCCCGCAACCCGGCGAGCGGGAAGCCCTACCTGCTCGACTTTCCGCTGGTGTCGATCCGCGACATGGTGGCGGCGCACGAGCGGCTGCGGGCGCATCTGGGCGTCGAACGCATCGACCTGCTGATTGGCGGCTCGAGCGGCGGGTTTCAGGCGCTGGAATGGGCGATCGCGGCGCCGTCGCTCATTCGGCGCCTGTGCCTGATCTCGTGCAACGCCCGCATCAGCGCCTGGGGGACGGCTTTCAACGAGGCGCAGCGGATGGCGCTGCGGGCCGACGCCACGTTCGAAGCCCAACAAGACCTCACGGGCGGACAGAAAGGCCTGGCCTGCGCCCGCGCGGTGGCGCTACTCTCCTACCGTTCTTATGCCGGCTACCGGGCCCTACAGTCCGAAAGCGACCCCGACTGCCTGCTGGCGCAGCGGGCATGCAGCTACCAGCAGTATCAGGGGCAAAAATTAGTGAACCGCTTCGACGCCTACGCCTACCATGCGCTCACCCTGAGCCTCGATACCCACAACGTCGGGCGCGGGCGCGGCGGCGTCGAACAGGCGCTGGCCTCGATTAAGGCCGCCACCCTCGGTATCGCCATCGACAGCGACCTGCTATTTCCCGTAAGCGAAATGAACTTCCTGACGCGCCATATTCCGCTGGCGCAGTTAGGCGTCATCGCGTCGGCCTACGGACACGACGGATTTCTGCTGGAACACGAACAACTCGTCGACTGGCTCACGCCCCTCTTCTCGCAACCAACCGGCAAGAACCGCCGCCGCGACACATAACCCATTTACAGAAATGCTATGCAAATATTAAAATTCGGCGGCTCGTCGGTCGCCACTTCGGAGAACATCAATAAGGTAAGCGCCATCGTGAAGGCCGCCATGAACCGCGACAAAACCGTCTGCGTCGTATCGGCCATCGGCGGATGCACCGACCGGCTGATCCATATCGGACGGTTGGCCGAAAGCGGCGACCGGAGCTACGAACCGTTAGTCGATGCGCTGGAACAGCGCCACCACGCCCTCGTCGACGCCCTCATTGCCCCCGACTTCCGCGACGCCCTGACGGCGCAAATCGCCGGGCTGTTCGACGAACTGAAAGGCGTGCTCAACGGCGTGTCGCTCATCCGCGAAATCAGCCACGCCACCATGGACTTGATCATGAGCTTCGGCGAACTGTTTTCAAGCCATATCATCGCGGAGAAATTCTCGTCGACCGGCGTCTCCTGTAAATGGGTCGACGCCCGCGAGCTCATCAAAACCGAATACTGCCGGCGGCAAAACAGCGTCCTCAAAGACGACACTTTTAGGCAGATCAAACAGCAACTGACTGCCCACAACAGCAAACTGAGCATCGTTCCCGGCTTTATCGCCTCCGACCGAACCCACCGGACAACCACCCTGGGACGCGGCGGATCGGACTACACCGCCGCGCTCATCGCCGCCGCCACCGAAGCGCGACGCCTCGAAATATGGACCGACGTCGACGGCATGATGACCGCCGACCCGCGTATCGTCCCCGACGCCCGCACCATCACGCATATTTCCTACAAAGAAGCCTCGGAACTCTCGCATTTCGGAGCCAAAGTCATCTACCCCCCGACCATCCAGCCCGTCATCGACAGCGGCATACCCATTTTAGTAAAAAATACCTTCGCCCCCGAGCACGCCGGGACGCTCATCGAACGCAACCCTCCGGAAGGCACAGGCAAGATCAAAGGCCTCTCGGGCAACAGCCGGATCGCCCTCCTCTCGATGGAAGGAAGCGGGATGGTCGGCGTCCCGGGCTACTCCAGCCGCCTCTTCGACGCGCTGGCTAAAAACCAAATCAACATTATCCTCATCACCCAAGCCTCGTCGGTCAACACCATGCTCGTCGCCATCGAAGAAGCCGACGCCGAAAAAGCCCGACAGGCCGGCGACGAACTCTTCGCCTACGAAATATCCCTCAAAAAAATCGAACCCCTGAAAGTCGAAAAAGGATTCTCGATCATCAGCCTCGTCGGCGACGACATGAAAAACCAGTCCGGCGCCGGAGGGCGGATGTTCGAAGCCATCGGAAGCAAAGGGATCAGCATCCGAGCCATCGCCCAAGGATCGTCCGAGAAAAACATCTCGGCTGTCGTCCAAACCGACGACTTCGACGAAGCGATACAGGCCATCCACAACGAATTTTTCGGCGCCTCGAAAAAACAAATCAACCTCTTTATCGCCGGCTACGGCAACGTCGGCAAAAGCTTGGTCGAAATGATCGAACAGCGACGCCTCAGCCTCTCGGAAAACATCGGCGTAGAAATAAACATCATCGGCATTTGCAACAGCACCAAAATGCTCTTCGACTCCAAAGGCCTCCACCTCGACGCCATCGACCGCACGCTCACCAAAGGCGGAAAACCCACCTACAAAACCCAAGACTTTATCGACGAAATCGAACGCCTCGCTCGACCCAACAGCCTCTTTGTCGACTGCACCTCCGACCTGCAAATATCTACGCTCTACCAACAAATCCTCTCGGAGAAAATTGGCATCGTAACCTGCAACAAAATCGCCAACTCGCTCGACATCCAATACTACAAAGGCGTCCACGCCACCGCCAAACGCGAAGGTGCGCCCTTCCGCTACGAAGCCAACGTAGGCGCCGCCCTGCCCATCATCTCGACCATTCGGCAAATGCTCAACAGCGGCGACGTCATTCATAAAATCGAAGCCACCCTCTCCGGCTCGCTCAACTACCTCTTCAATACCTACCACGGCGACGCCTCGCTCGCCGCCGTCCTCCGCGACGACCAGCGTTTGGGCTACACCGAACCCGACCCCCGCACCGACCTCAAAGGACTCGACCTGATGCGAAAAGCCCTCATCCTCGGACGCGAAATAGGCATGGAAATCAATATCACCGACATCGAAATCCAGCCCTTCCTCCCCGAAGACTGCCTCACCGGCAGCGTCGACGACTTCTACGCCGCTATGGAGGCCCACGAAGCCACCTTCAAAGCCCTCTACGACAACGCCGCCGCCGAAGGAAAAAAACTATCGTTCTGCATCGAAATCGAAAACGGACATATCAAAGCCGGCGTCCAACGCTTCGACCGCTCGCACCCCTTCTACGCCTCCAAAGGCAGCGACAACGTCATCATCCTCTACAGCGAATTTTACCCCCACGGCCTGCGCATCCAAGGCGCCGGCGCCGGAACCAAACAAACCGCCTCGGGACTGCTGAACGACATCCTCCTATAGCCGCCTGCCGGCAAACGCGCCCCGCACAGCGGCACTGAACAATGAACAAATGGAGTTAGAGTAGTTAATGGAGTTAATGGAGCAGCAAACACTGCTCACCGGCGGCTGAAGCCGCCGGTGAGCAATTCAGGGCGCTCTCTATTCGCGGAGCTTTAGCCCCCGCATCGGCAGCAAGGCAAAAGCCCCCAATAGATTTGGTTCTCCTTTTTGGTCCGCCGGCTGAAGCCGACGGCAATTGTTCATTTTTCATTGGCTGTCCG
>JAIRMW010000129.1 GCA_031258415.1 Prevotellaceae bacterium | reverse complement strand
AATGAGCGCCGACGATAAACAGTCCGGCATGCAACGCTTCGTACGGGGCGAGGCGCATATCATGGTCGCCACCTCCGTCATCGAAGTAGGCGTAAACGTCCCCAACGCCACCGTGATGATCATCGAAAGCGCCGAACGCTTCGGCCTCTCGCAACTGCACCAGCTACGCGGACGGGTAGGCCGCGGCGCCCAACAGTCGTTCTGCATCCTGATGACCGGCTACAAACTAACCGCCGAAGCCCGCCAACGAATGGAACTGATGACCGCCACCAACAACGGCTTCGAAATCGCAAACGCCGACCTCAACCTCCGAGGCCCCGGCGACCTCGAAGGAACCATGCAAAGCGGACAGGCTTTCGACCTCCGCATCGCCGACCGCAGCCAAGACGCCCAACTGCTGGAATACGTCCGCCAAATTGCCGACGACATCCTCGCCGACGACCCCGCCCTGGCCGACCCCCAGAACGCCATCCTCCTAACCCGACTGGCGCAACTGAAAAACAACGCGAAAAATTATAGCGAAATCAGCTAAAACCAACGCAAAATAAGAAACAACTATATGAAACAACTGCTATTCCTCGCCTGCTTCCTGCCGGCCGCCGCGATCGCAACCGCTCAAAACGACACCCTCTGCATGCCCATACGCGACTTGCAGCCCGACGAACTCGCATTCGCCGACGGCGAACAACTCACCATCGTCGCCAACTATACATGGGGACTCATTAATACCGATGTGGGCGAAGCGACGATGCGCCTCTCGCAGGAACGCTTTCGCGATACGACCTACTTCTACGCCCGCGCCTATGCCAAAACCTACAAGTTCTACGACAACTTCTTTATGGTTCGCGACGTCTATGAAGCGCGATTTTTCAGCCGCAACCTGCGACCGATCTACTTCCACCGCAGTATCAACGAAGGCGGATACCTGATGAAAAACACCTTCTACTTCGACGACGCCAACTACGCCATCCGCGCCTCGGTGCAGCGAAAAACCAACCCGCAAAAAGATACCCTCCTGCAAGGCAAATCCTGCACCTTCGACCTGATCAGCCTGCTCTACAACTCCCGCAACCTCGACTTTACAAACATCGTCAAAGAGCAGATCATCCCCATTTCATTCGTCATCGACGAAGGCGTCTACAATATCTATTACCGATACCTCGGCAAGGAAACCAAAAAAATAAACGGATTGGGCACGTTCAACTGCCTTCTACTCGCTGCCCGGCCCGTAGCCGGCGAAGTGTTCGACGGACGCAACGAAATACGCATCTGGATCACCGACGACCAAAACCATATCCCCCTGCTGATAGAAACGCCAATCATCGTCGGCAAACTGTCGGCGCGGCTCGGCAAGTTTAGCGGCTTGAAATACCCCCTGAAAAGTAAAGTGAAATAATCAACGCAATGAAGGCGGCGCCGGCCCCCTACCCTCTTTTCTTCAACAATCCCCGCACCAGCGCATAGCCCCCAATCAGAAACAGCGTCAAACAGGCCGCCCGACCGGTATAATCGCCATAGCGGACATAGAAGGTGATATGCTCGTTCGCATTCAACGTGCCGCTCAGGCTCGTGCGTTCCCACCAGCCGGTCGTCGCGCTTGCTTCGCCACGCTGATTAATGATGGCCGAAATACCCGTATTGGCGCTGCGGGCAATGCTCCGACGGGTTTCTATCGCCCGCAGCGACGCATAAGTCAAATGTTGCCGGTAGCCGGGCGTATCGTCCCACCAGCCATCGTTGGTAATAATGCTCATCAGATTAGCCCCCTTTCGGATATACTCCGTATAATAGCGGCCATATACCGATTCGTAACAAATCGCCGTGCCGATGCGAAATCGTCCGTCAGCCGACGGGAAGGCCTCGCGCTCTTCCTGCGTACCATAACTGCCCACATAGCCGCCCAAGTCAAGCGAAAGCGACTTCAGAAACGAAAAAAAACGAGGGTAAGGCATCTTCTCCACCAACAACACCAATTTCGACTTGTGATAAACGGGAATGCTGTCTGTGCGGTTAATTTGCATCGAGGCATTGAACACATCGTACGCGCCGTTTTCGATCTCGCGAGCAGTAACGCTGCGCTTTTCGTCCGGCGAATAAAAATAAAGACTGGTAACGCCGGTAATAAAATTCACCTGCGGACGACGTGCTACAAAGCCTCGAATAGCCCGCACCGCCTCGCTTTGTTCGATAGCATTCTCCTGCACCCTGTCGATAGCGGTTTCCGGCGCAATCACATAGTCGGTCAGGGAATCGGTCGCCGTTTCGGCCAGTGAAAGCAGAATAGCTAACTGCTCCGCCCCGCTCAGGCCGTTAAATTTCTCGTGATAGGGGTCGATATTGGGCTGCAAGATGGCTACGCGGCAAGGATTAATCGTCTCCCTGTACGTGTGAAACCGAATAAGCGACAGCGTGATTGGCGCCATAATCAGCAACCCGGCAATCGTCAGCGTAATCGCCCGTTGTTTTTTATAGATCGTGCGGCGGGCGGTAATAATATGGAATAATACCAAATTAACCAGCCATACCCACAACGATCCGCCGAGAACGCCCGTGTACTCGTACCACTGTATAAGATGAATGTCTTTGGCAAAACCGTTCCCCAACACGAGCCATGGCCACGAGATCTCGGCGTCGAAGTAAAAATACTCCCACGCAAGCCACAATGCCACTAAAAAAGTATAGCCTGTCGCGTTGTTTGTTTTTCGCTTTACCCACCGGAATAGCGCAAACAGCAAAAACATCTGTAGCGCATTGCCAATGATAGCGCCCACCGCTCCGGCCAATGTAGCATGAGAAAGCCAATAGGTAGTAATAGCATTCCAGACGATGAAAGTTAATGCATAATATTTCCAGCAGCCTCGCGCTTTCCGCAGGGCAAAATCGTGTTCCAGCGCCAGCAACGGCACAAAAGCCACCCATAGTAACATGCCGGAAAATGGCGTATACCAAGGCAACGCGAGCATTACGGCGCTCAAAAGCGAAAGAAGTAAATGACGACGCATATTCATAAAATTAACTAGTAAAAATGAGGAATGGGTAAGTACAGGAAACATTCATGGCGGCGGGCTTTCTATATAAACAGCAACTTTACGGCAAGCGCTCCGAGTAGCGCCATCAATATCCAGCGAATGACTGTCGGCTTCCAACTCACGGCAAACTTAACGCCGAGATAGGCCCCGAAAGCCTGTCCAGCCGCTTGCAAAAGCCCTACATCATAATGGATTTTTACCTTGTCGGCAAACAGCACAAAAATAATTAACGCCGCCACTGTGGTGAAAAGAATTACAAATACCTTAATCGCATTGGCCGAAAGCAAATCATAACCGGTTCCGAGAACCAACAGGATCAGTAACAAATAACCGATGCCGGCCTGTAGAAATCCAGCATAAACGCCCAACAGTAAATATATAATATAGTGCCACCATTTCATTTGAGGCATGGCGGTTACCTTGCTTTTCAACCATTTTTCGGGTTGCAGGAAAACGACCGGAAGCATTAATACCAGCAACACGCCCGTCGCCTGCCTGATAATTCCAACTTCGACATGCACTGCTATTAGCGCGCCGGCAATAGTCCCGATAACTAAAGGAACAGCCGGACGCAAACCCCACGACCATTCAAATGCTTTCTTCTTCTTAAACTGCCACGAAGCCACAATGCTTTGAAAAAAGAATCCTAACCGGTTGGTAACATTCGCCTCGTTGTCGGGCATAACCATCATAAGCACCGGCAGAGTGATCAGCGAACCGCCACCGGCCAGCGTGTTGATAATGCCGCATAAAATACCGCTAATTAATACAACCAGATATTGCCAAACCAGAAAATCCATACTCTTTTATGCAGAAATGCCGGCATAGCCGGCATTTCTGACAATCTTTAATTCAAACTTATAAAAAATAAAAACATGATCAATCTTTAATTAGAGTCCTCGTATACGTTTTGTTATCAAACGTTAAACGGACTACGTACATCCCTGCAAAATCGGCCGAGATCGGATTGTAGGTAACGTGTTGTACGCCGTTTTGTTTTTGGTTTTTAACCAAATAAGATACAAACTGTCCCGCCGCCGTGTATAATGCAACACTCACCATCGTTTCTTTTTCCAGCGTATACGTTAAATGGAAATAAGAGTTATAGGGGTTGGGATAAATAGTATATTTGATGTCTACCGGCTCTTCCTGTTCAGATTTGGATGCATCGGCAACCACCGGCGTTTCAACGTTGCTCATAAGCGTTTCGGTGGTATAGAACGATTCGGTAACCGTTTTGGTTTCGCCGTTTTCGTATGAATAGGAAATTTCCCATGTAACAAACACCGGATAACGGTATTCCGGCGCATACCAGAGATATTTCACCGTTTCAATATGCACATGACTGCAAAGCGACTCTACATAGCTTTCGCGTGTTTTCACGCGGAGCACGTTATGAAGCGTTACATTATTTGGCAGCAACAACACGCCGAAGGCATCTGCCTCGGACGAAAAACTGCCGGCAATCGTTCCGGCATGTGATAGGTTGTCGCCATAATAACAATGTCCGTTAAAATCGCCCGCCAAATTGCTTCCATAGCTAAACGGATAGTTGATTTTGATAATCGGCTGTTCAAACTCAATGGTACGCCCCGTACTTACGTAGCCTTCATATACATTAGCCAATTTATTACAAGTGTAGGTAAACTTGCTTCCGTCGGCCGATGTTACTTTCAATTTTCCAGCTTCCCCGCTATCAATTGTTTCGACACGTTGCCCGTCTATCGGCGACGCATCACGGAAATTCCACACTTGTTTTGCCCCGGCCCCGCCCGGCGACAGGTATTCTACTTTTTGCATACCATGATTTTCGCCGGCCTTCAACCCGTGTGTGTGGTAAGTCAGGGTGGGCTGCGCAACTAATGCGGCCGGCGCAAACAATAACATTGAGAATAGTACTCTTTTCATATAACTGTAGTTTTTCGATAAATGTTTTGCAAAATTAGGGGATAATTTTTAAATATCCAAATTTTACACACCCCATTCAGCACAAAAAAACCTGATGTGTATCATTTCATCAGGTTTTTCACAATATCCTAATCGCTTCAGGCTATTTTTTTGGGATCTGGCCCGTATGTATTATCTCCGGCTTCGCCTTCGATAATCATCAGAACCAAAAACCAAATACCACCAATCAACGGAACGAAGATGATGAAAATCCATGGCCAGTCTCTTCCTGTATCATGGAGCCTTCTTACGGTTAGCGCTAAACCCGGCAACAGTGTCGCTAATGAGTACAATACTAAGAGTATATACAGGAAAGAAGCCAATCCCGCTGCCCCAAGTGCAAAAGCGATAAGCATTAATATCCCCCCGGCAACTCCCAGTAAAATATTTGCCAAGTAAAACAACCAGTACTCTCTCCGACGCGCACGGCCGGAAAACTCTACATACTTTTTTAGAACGTTTGTGTAATTGTTAATCATAAAAAAATAATTTTTAGTCATTTCCTACTCGTATGGCTTTTCGGTTTCGCCCCGTTTTTTGGTTAGGTATCCGGATTCCTAATTTTTCTTTATCTTCAGGGGAGCAAAGATAAAACCTTTTTTTCTATTTAAAAAGATAGCAGCAAAATTAACTTATTAACAAAAAGTTAATAATAACGCTTAATGACTTGTTGATAACAATAGAATAATTTAGTTTATAGCTGGTTAAAAATAGAACGATCATGTATTGAGTTGTTAAAAACTCACTATCATCTAATGTGTTTTACGCATGAGTTCTCTTCTTTAACATGAGTTCTCTTCTTCAATTTGCCTGCTTTCCGCAAACAGCGACATACGGGCAGTACTTGCAAGTATCTGTATCTTTGGTTTGAGAGAACGGAACGGAGAGATCGAATAATTCATTTAGCTTACTCAGCAGTAATGCTTGTAATTCTTCTGCGTAAATAGAGATATCAACTACTTTATCCTTCGCGCTTTTATCATAAATAGCAACGTCGGCCCTATCGCTGTGGCTGTCGCGGAGGAAGTAGATAAGAGGGGTTACTCTCTGCTTTTTATCATTTTGAAGAATAAGCGAATATAAGAGTATTTGCAAAATGCCGTCGTGTCGCCTGGCTGGGTTATCGCCAAAGAGGTCGGTGATGCTTTCAAACTCACTGTCGGGCCTTCCTGTTTTATAATCTACAATATACCAGTTATCGCCCTTTTTATGCACTCGGTCGATAATACCGTCGATGCGAATGTGATAAGATTGGCCGTTAGCTGTAAACGAAAACACTTGACCTGTCTCCCATTCAAGTTTTTCGGGAGTAAATGGAGCCTGTTTTTTGTCTATAGCTAACAATTGCCGGACATACTGGCAAATAATGTCGTAGACCATCATCAAATCGCCATTTTCCCAAAAATCGGGCGGCAACGAATCGCTTTTATAAAACTCAACAGCAATGGCTTGCTGTACGGTCTTCTGAATAAATGCCAAGTCGTGATACCGGTAGTTTAACTGCACGTCGGTTACTTCATGCCCTAACAAAGGCTTATATAGCAGCTCCATAGATTTATGCAACAAGGTGCCAAACTGCCGTGCATCTATCTGTTCCGACACCTCGTTCGGTTCTTTGATTCGGGCGATATAGCGAAAATAAAATCGCAGAGAACAGGCAAGATAAGTATTTATTGCGCTGGGCGATAACCCCCTTTTTTGCTTTTCCGCCTCATCGCTCCGGCGGTCTTCGCAAAATGGGCGCAGCATAGCGTCCATTTTTTCGATTACAATCGGTTCGTTTTCGGGAATCTCGATGTTGAAAACAAGTGTTTTTTCTGTTACCGGATGGCCGCTTTCCAATTTCAGTTGCCAGAGGTAGCGGCTGGCTTCTCCGGTACGGATGCCGTCATTTTTCGTGCTATGAAGCAGCGTAACCTGTTTTGCACGTTGCAATAAGCGATAGAAATAATAGGCCAGTATCGCTTCCTGTTGTTCTTGTGTTGGAAGGCCGAACCCGCGACGCAAGTTGTAGGGAATGAATGAAACAGCTTGTGTCGTATGCGGCAAAATACCTTCATTGGCTGACAGGATTATGACGTTATCAAAATCAATAGCAATGGTTTCAAATAGGCCTAAAACTTGAATACCGGCTAATGGTTCGCCGGTAAACGGGATATTTTCCAGTTGTAATACCGTGCGTAGTAGCTTGATGTATAAATTTACGGATATGTCTAATCCGCTTTTTTGTAAGGCTCCTGTCAATTTATTTAGTACGCGGACAACATGTTGTATGTAGCCGTGAAGAAAAGGTTCGGCCTTATGTAAGGCGGCATTCCGGCTTAAATTGTCCATCAAAAACAAGAGCCTGTCGACTATTTCCCGATAATCGGTAAGTGGTTTCAATAAATCGTAAAGTAACTGGTAATCTGAAAAGAATTGATTAGAAACATAAATGTTATTATAATTAACTAACTTGTTACTTATTTCATTAGCATTATTGTCTGCCAGTTGCTTAATATACGAATGAGCCAGCAATGCCAAAATGTCCTTGTAATAGTAATTTCGGTAGTCGGGGGTCGCGTCTTTTTGGCTTTTGCCGGTTACCGTTGCAGGCGGAATGTTGGCCGACTGGCTTCCGAAAAGCGACAGCAAAAGGTCGATGAGCGAGTAGACGCCTGTTTGACGTAACGGATAGCCCATCGAAATATTTATTTCCTGTTTGACGGCCGGTAGTGCATGAAGCACTGGTATCAACAGTTGCTTATCGGCCAGTACCAGAGCGGTACGTTCGTCGGGGGGGGTAGCCAGTTCGTCGAGCAGTTGCGGGATGGCTTTGGCTTGCGCGATGTTAGACGGGGCTGCTATAATGGTGATTTTCTTTGCTTCGGAAAAAGGTGAAAATAGCGGATCGAATAGCGGGGAAGGAAAATCTTTTACATTCTCACGCAAGAACAATCCGGCTTCCTGTTGTTTATTGTTCAGATAGTAGGCGTCGTAATCCCAATAAAAGTCGGCTTTTTGCCGGGTTTGCAAGAAGTGAAAAAGCGTTTTCTCACATTTGCTTAATGCGTTGAAGCCGATAAATACGTAGTGTTTCGGGAACCAATCATTGGCTTCGCCGGCGATGATGGCTTCGGCTACGTAGCGGTAGATCATTCCCTCGTAGGCCATTTTACCGGCTGTTAATGTTGCGCGAAAACGGTGGTAAATCCTGTAGAGCGTTTCCCACAAGGTTTCAAAATCGTGTTGTAACGTGGTTGCTCCGGTATCTGAGAAATGGCTCCAGAATTGCCGGATGTACGCAATCTGTTCCGGCGTAAGGAAGGAGAAATCGCCCTCCAATGCTTTGCTTTCGCGCAAGTTGGTAAAAAGCGAAGCCGCATCAACAAGGTATTTGTCGATCTCGTCAAAGTCTTGAAGCAATGCTTGTCCCCAATGATAAAAGTGGTCGAAAGGTTCGCCGGTTTGGCGTTCGGCGCAATAGATCGTATATAATTCCGCCAGTAGCGTATAGTTGTCGGCCACTCGCCACGGCGAGGCTTCTCCGATTAGTTCCTCAATGCTTTTATAGGTCGGCTGCCACAGCGGTTGGTCGATACTACGCGCTAAGTTGCGGGAGAAAAACAGGTGCGCCCGCTTATTTGGGAATACAAGGCATAAGTCTGAAATCTTTTCCCGGTAACGGGCGTATAAATTTGCTGTAACCGCCGCAAGAAAGTCCATTTCTACTGTTGTTATCGTTGCGTCCACCAGCGGACTTTCAATCGCTGCGCCATCCGGCGCAGGGGGGCGGTATAGCGTTCGATCTTTTCGGCATAGATGTCGCTGATTTTAATCAGGATGCCGGTCTCTTCCACGCCGCCGAAGCCTTCGTTAATCGCTGTGCCGAACACGCGCATCGAAGGCGAGAGGTTCATGTAGGAGTTGATCAGCGGGGGGATATTTTCGCCCAGTCCGCGCACTTCTTTGGAGAGGATGCGGTAGTCTTCCTTATAGTTATGGCCGGTAAGCAGCGCGTTCATTTGCGATTCGTTGATATTGGTCTGTAACGATTTGTAGGGGAGCACCAGCTTGTCTTTATCTTCAAAATGTTTGTGCAGGAAGTAGAGGAGCATATTGCGAGCCTCCTTGTTGTAGGAGAGGTACATGGTTACCTTACCGAAGAAGTAGTTGACTTCCGGGTAGCGCAGCACCAGCGCGCCCAGGCCGTCCCAGAGGTTGTCGAGGGCATAGAGACCCTTGCTGCGCAGGCGGGTGCTCTGGTAGTTGGGCTGCACAAAGGAGCGTCCCAATTCGATGGTGCGTGGCAGGTATTTATTAATAAAGGTATCTGAAAAGGAAAACAGTTCGGAGGTCGCCAAGTCTTTGATTTCGGCCAGCGCCCCATGGATATAGCGGTAGCCGCCCAGGATTTCCTTGGCTTTTGGATCCCATACGATCAGTTGCTTGTAGGGGTGCGTATGGCTGACGTCGAACTCGTCGATATCGACTCGCTGCCCTGTGCCTCCCCCGGCAGCCCGAAACGAAATTTCCCGCAGCCGGCCTATTTCCTGCATGATGTTCGGCGAATCGTGGGCGGTAACGACATATAATTTATTGCCGCCATTGTTCGTATAGCGAACGAATTTCTCGTTGGTTAATTCGGCCTTCAGAATTTCTCGCGGCACGGGTTGTATGACTGATTCCATATTTTTTGATAATTAATGTTTGCTATTTGCTATTTATACATCAGGCGTCGTCGAATGGGGGCTACCGTCTATTCGTTGGCGCTTCTCGATCGTTCTCCGTTTGTCGAACGCATGCCTGTTCTTTTTCCCTGTCCGGTTCCTGTCGGCGCTCCTCTTTCAGGCCATATACGGCGTCGCGGACCACCTGCGTCCATTGGGCGGCGGTGCGGCTTTTGTCGAATGTTTCGCAGGGAATCGGGTCGCCGAAGTAGAGGTTAAAGAGGCGGTTTTTTTGCCGGAAGAACTCGTCGGGGAGGCAAAACATGCCGATGTTGAGTTTTATGCCCAATCGTTTGCGGATGCTTTCTATGCGGTAGAAGCGGTTCGAGTTGCGCCCTTCAAAGAATACGGGTACGACGTCGCGCTTGTACTGGACGGCTTTGCGGATAAACGCCGGGTGCCATGGCGGGTCGGTAATCCGGCCGTTGTAGCGTCTCGAGCAGAGGCCGGCGGGAAAATAAAGCACCTGCCTGTCGGAGGCGTAGGTCGCCTCGATCTGGTTGGCATAGGCGGCCGATTGCCGGCCATGCTTGTTGACGGGAATAAAGAGGGGGTCGAAGGGTTTCAGGTAGAGCAGCAGGTCGTTTACGATAAAGCGCAGCTCGGGGAAGCGCGCGCCGATGGCGCTCATCAGGATGAGGCCGTCGAAGGCGCCCAGCGGGTGGTTGGAGGCAAAGATATACCGGCGACCGGTCGGGACGTTCTCCAGCCCGTGCGCCTGATACCACGAATGCCAGTGTTCCTTGATGATGGCGTCGTTAAACGCCAGTCCGCGCAAATGGCCATAGGTGTGCAGCACATAGTTTACTTCATCCTGATGGATTACCCGTTTGATATAATTGATAATAAATCGGGGCGTCCATTTCAGAATGGCCGGATTTTTCGACGCAATAATTTTTTCCATATCCACCATCTTAGGGATGGATTCGGAAGCCGTCGGCGTATATGATTTATGGTTAGATGTGCTCATATTTATTTACCCATTCGAAGGCTACAAAGGTAGTAATTTATTCAGAATACTAAAAGGAATTAAATAAGGGAGTCCGGAGGAATACTAATTGAAAATGGCAACGAAACCAAGAAAGAGGGATTCGGCAACGCGAACGGTTCGTTCCGGCGAGCGCAAAGCCACTCCCGCCGGCCGGAGAGACCATCTCCCACCGGCCTGAGAGACTATCTCCGGCCGGCAGGAGAGACTATCTCCCGCCGGCCGGAGAGAACATCTCTGGCCAGCCGGAGAGACTATCTCCCGCCGGCAGGAGAGACCATCTCCCGCCGGCAGGAGCGCATTTCGGAGCGTGCGAGCGTCGCAACCGTTGCTTAAGGACAGGCCAGTATGGGATCGAACAGGTAGGTGCGCGGCGTCTTGAGGAAGGTGGCGTTCGGAAGGTACTGTGTAACGATGCTTACCCTGTAGTCGCCTGCGCTCAAATCGGGGGGGACGATAAACGTTATTTTCGAGGGGTCGTTGACGGGGATCGAAGTCATCGGGATCCTTGTTACCGTGCCGGTATTTATTTCCGTCAGGAAAAGCCCGATGTCCGACGTGTCGCCGGCGATTTTGATTTTGACGCCGGCAAGGTTGACGCCTCCGCCCGGGGTGATGCGGGTGTTGACGTCGCCGGAGGTTACGTCGGTCAGCGAGTTGATATACAAGCCCGACTGCGCCATGCCGAGGACTTCGACGGCGATGTTCCCGATGGCGTTGCGGACTTCGGCCGTAGCGGTTGCAAGCAACTGGAGGCTTTGTTCGTGGCGGTTCCAGACGGGGTGGTCGCCGACGAATACGCCGCTGACGCTAAGCCGGTTGTGGGCGAGTCCGAACTCGACTAATTTGGCGTTGCAGAGTTCTTCGAGCGCGACTTCTTTGAGGATTTCGTAAGCGGCTTTCATGGTTACGGCGTTGATGTCCGAACGCCGCGTAACGGCTATCGCTATCAGGTCGTCGACGTTCAGCGAGCCGGTGGGTACTACGCGCCCCCAGCGGTCGTCCCGGCGTGCGGTAAACAGCAGGGCGTAGAGTTCGATGAATACTTTAAAGATTTTTGTCATGGTCTGTGTGTTTTACATTCGTATTTAAAGGGGACTGCTTGGTGTGTGCCGGTTTTACGCCGCGTCGAAGTCCCGTTGGAACGCGGGTAAAAGTCGGCGCAAAGGTACTAAAAATCCGCTATATCGTCAGGCGCGGCGCCTCGCCTGACCGGTGGGGCGGCCGCGCGGGCTGCAAAGGGGTTGCGGACGGGAGGGGCGGCGCTCGCGCATTTCATTCTTTTTCATCAGACATGAGGGCGACGATTGCCGTTACTTTTTCCTCCATTGGCCGTGCGGCGTCGATCCAGCGGATGGGGACGCCCCGGCGCTCCATGCCGCGAAACCATGTCATTTGCCGTTTGGCAAATTGGTGGATGGCGATCGTGAGGCGTTCGCGCATTTCGCGGTGCGTGATTTGGCGCAGCAGGTAGCGCGTTACCCATTTATATTCCAATCCGTAGTAAATGAGGTCGTCGGGCGGGACGCCCTGCCGGAGCAGGCGCTCGACCTCTTCTATCAGGCCGTTTTGGAGGCGGTCGTGGAGGCGTTGCGTAATGCGGTCGCGGCGTTGTTCGCGCGGCAGGGTGAGGCCGATAAAGAGGGTGCGGATCGCGGGGAGGGCGCTCGCGTTCGCGGAATGCTCCTTTGTGTACTGCGCAATTTCAATCGCCCGGATGGTGCGTTGGCGCGACCCGTAGTCGGAGGTGTTGTGCAGGGTTTTCAACGATCGGAGCAGGGCGGTCAGCTCGGCCTCGCTTTTGGGTTCCAGCGCCTGTCGCAGGGCGGCGTCGGGCGGCGCGTCGGGCAAGGCATAACCGCGTGTAACCGCCTCGATGTAGAGCCCCGAACCGCCGCAGAGGATCGGGGTTTTCCGCCGTTGGCGAATGGACTCATAGGCGGACAGGAAATCGCGCTGGTAGCGGTAGAGGTTGTATTTTTCGCCGGCGTCGGCGAGGTCGATCAGATGTGCGGGCACCGTCGTGCCGTCGACCGTATATTCGGCCATATCTTTTCCCGTCCCGACGTCCATCCCCCGGTATACTTGCCTCGAATCGCCCGACAGCACCTCGCCGTCGAGGTGCAACGCCGCGCGTACGGCGACCGCGGTCTTCCCGACAGCCGTCGGGCCAAGAATGGTCAGTAAGTCATATTTCATTGAACGGCAAATTTACACTAATTTTGTAAATTATTTGAACTACGCACTATGGTACGACCAAAAACAAGGATAGAAATAAAGAACAAACGCGCTTCGTTTGAATACGAACTGCTGGAGACCTTCACCGCCGGCGTCGTGCTGCTCGGGACGGAAATCAAGTCGATCCGGGCGGGCAAGGCGTCGCTGGTCGATGCGTACGGTTACTTTGTCGGGGATGAACTGTTTGTGAAAAATATGCACATCGCCGAATACTGGTGGGGCAACCTCCTGAACCACGACCCTCGCCGCGACCGGAAACTGCTGCTCAACCGCCGCGAACTCTCCAAACTGCACCGCCGCACCAAAGAAAAAGGCCTCGCCATCGTCGCCCTGCGCCTCTACATCGCCGACAACGGGTATGCTAAATTGGACGTCGCTCTGGCGCGTGGCAAAAAGGCGTATGACAAGCGCGAAAGTATTAAGGAGAAAGATTTGCGCCGGGAAATGGAACGGCGCTAACCGGTCTGTTCCTCCCACGTACCGCCGCCGTATTCGTTACCCCCAATCGCTTCGCTTCATTGGGGGTTATTCATAGTAAGACCTTCGGTCTTTTTAGTTCTTCGTTTTGTCATGTACATTCAAAATTTTCACGTATCTTTGCCCGCGCAAAACAAATGTCTTATTAAAAACAAAGAAACTATGCGAAAGAAAATGGTCGCCGGAAACTGGAAAATGAATACTACCTTTCAGGAAGGCGAAACACTGGCCGGCGCGATTGTCGGCAAAAAAGGCGAAGCGCCCGGCGACGTACTGCTGATTGTAGCGCCGCCGTTTACCCACCTCTCCGCGCTTGCGCCCCCCCTGAAAGCGGCGGGCGTCGGAGTAGCGGCTCAGAATTGCGCCGCCGAAGCGCAAGGCGCGTATACCGGCGAAGTCTCCGCCCGGATGCTGGCGTCGATCGGGGTGCAATATTGTATTATCGGCCATTCCGAACGGCGCGAATATTATGGCGAGACCAACGCCGTCCTGCTGAAAAAAGTCCGGCAAGCGCTCGACGTCGGGTTGCATCCGATTTTCTGCATTGGCGAAGTGCTGGCCGAACGCGAAGCCGGCCGTCATTTCGACGTGGTGCGTACGCAATTAGAAGACGCCATTCTCCCGCTGTCGCCGGCCGATTTTGAGCGGATCATCATCGCCTATGAACCCGTGTGGGCCATAGGCACCGGCAAAACCGCCACCGCCGGGCAGGCGCAGGAAATCCACGCTTATATACGGAACGTGCTGGCCGCAAAATTCGGCGCGCTGGCCCACGATACCGTCCTCCTTTATGGCGGCAGTTGCAAGCCCTCCAACGCCGGCGAGCTCTTTGCGCAACCCGACGTCGACGGCGGGCTGATTGGCGGCGCGTCGCTGGTGGCCGACGATTTTATCGCCATCGCCAACGCTTTCTGACCACCGCCCGGAACGACGCCGTTGTCGTCCCTATCCCTACGGCCTCCTTCGTGTAGGAGGAGGTCGCAGTTTCCCTGCCGATGGACTATATCGAACTTCAGGTGCAGTTACAGCCCTACTCGGAAACGATTTGCGATTTGCTGATTGCCGAGCTGGCCGAGTATCGCTACGACGCATTTATCGCGACGGCGACCGGCTTTACGGCCTATATCCCCTGCCCCGACTACGACGAGCGGACGCTCAAGGTGCTTTTTTACCCGTATCGCAAGCAGGCGACCATCGCGTACCGGGCGGTATTTATCCCCGACCGGAACTGGAATAGCTTGTGGGAGTCCGGCTCCGAGCCGGTGGTGATTGCGCAGCGCTGCACGATCCGTGCGCCTTTCCATAAGGGACTGCCAAAAACCGACTACGAGTTGATCATCGACCCCCAAATGGCGTTCGGCACAGGGCATCACCCTACGACGCAGCTGATGCTGGAAGCCCTGCTCGACGCGCCGGTCAAAAACGCGCAAGTGCTGGATATGGGATGCGGCACGGGCGTATTGGCAATACTGGCGGCCAAACGCGGCGCAAGGAAATTTGTCGACGCCATCGACACGGATGTGTGGGCGAAAAACAGCACGCTCGGCAATGCCCGACGCAACCGGGTGGCGCAAAAAATTCGGGCGATAGTCGGCGACGCCGCGTTTGTCCAGCGGGAGAAATATCATCTGATTGCCGCCAATATCAACCGCCATGTGCTGCTCGACGATATGAACGTCTATGCCATGGGGCTTAAACCGCAGGGACAGCTATTCGTCAGCGGCTTTTACGACGCCGACGCCGACCGTATCGCCGACGAAGCCCGCTCCTGCGGATTGAAAGAGACCGGTCGCCGTTCGCGGCAGTCGTGGTCGTTGCTGGCGTTCGGCAAAGCCTGAATGCGCCTGCACCCACCGGCGGGCGCGACACACAAAAAAACCGCAGAGATATGGCCCTGCGGTTTTAAGTCGAACTAAAAAATTACTAAAAAAAATTACCAAGCATACAATGGCCACCCGCCCATCATTTTGTTGACATCCTTGCGGACGGTGGCTATTGTTTTTTCATCTTCTATATTAGAGAGCACGCGGTCTATCAAATTTACAATCGGAAGCATGTCGCGTTCTTTGAGCCCCCGGGTGGTAACGGCCGGCGTCCCTACGCGGACGCCCGACGTCTGGAAGGGCGAGCGCGTGTCGAAGGGCACCATATTTTTGTTTACCGTAATACCGGCCATCTCTAATGTTTTTTCGGCTTGCTTACCGGTGAGTTCGGGAAACCGGCTGCGCAGGTCGATCAGCATAAGATGGTTGTCGGTACCCCCTGAGAACAGCTTGTAGCCTTTTTCGATAAACGCTTTGGCCATCGCCGCGGCGTTGTCTCGCACCTGCGTCTGGTAGTCCCGATATTCGGGTTGGAGCGCTTCGTAGAAGGCGACGGCTTTGGCGGCAATGATATGTTGAAGCGGGCCGCCCTGAATGCCGGGGAATACGCTGGAGTTGATCACCGCCGACATCATCTTGGGCGCTCCTTTCGGCGTTTTAATGCCCCACGGGTTTTCAAAGTCCTTGCCTATGAGGATTACGCCGCCGCGGGGGCCGCGCAGGGTTTTATGGGTCGTCGAGGTAACGATATGCGCCTGTTTCACGGGGTTGTCGAGCAGTCCGGCGGCAATCAGCCCGGCGGGATGCGCCATGTCGACCATAAAGATCGCTCCTACCCTGTCGGCTATGGCGCGAATGCGGGCATAATCCCATTCGCGGGAGTAGGCGGAAGCGCCGCCTACAATGAGTTTCGGACGGTATTCTATCGCCCGTTGCTCCAACTGGTCGTAGTCGATCAGTCCGGTATCTTCTCTGACGCTGTAGGAAACCGCCCTGTAGAGCATCCCCGATACGTTGACCGGCGAGCCGTGCGAGAGGTGTCCGCCATGCGAGAGGTCGAGCCCCATGAAGGTATCGCCGGGCTTGAGACAGGCCATAAAGACGGCCATGTTGGCCTGTGCGCCGGAATGCGGCTGCACATTGGCATACTCCGCGTCGAACAGCCGGCAGAGGCGTTCGACGGCGACGGATTCGATTTGATCGACCACTTCGCAGCCCCCGTAGTAGCGTGCGCCAGGGTAGCCTTCGGCATATTTGTTGGTGAGCACCGATCCCATGGCTTCCAGCACCTGCGGGCTTACGAAGTTCTCGGAGGCGATCAGTTCGATCCCGTGCAACTGGCGTTGATCTTCCTTTTTAATCAGTTCGAATAGTTGAATGTCGCGTTTCATTTTGCATATTGGTTAGTCGTGGACACAGGGGGCGATTGGCCGCCGCCGCCGGGGTAAGAGTCCGGGGGGCGCCGGCGTTTTTATTTTACCCGTTCGACGTATTCGCGGCTGCGCGTGTCGATTTTAATACGGTCGCCCTGATGGACGAAGAGCGGCACCATGATTTGGGCGCCGGTTTCCAGCGTGATTAGTTTCTGGGCATTGGTCGAGCCGGAGGTATCGCCTTTGACGGCCGGTTCGGAGTAGGTTACTTCCAGTTCGACAAACGGCGGCAGTTCGCACGAGAGCACCCGTTCGTCGTCGGCATGGAACATCATTTCGACGTACTGTCCTTCTTTTATCAGGTCGGCATTATCGACCATGTCGGCGGCGAGGTCGATCTGTTCAAATGTTTCATTGTGCATGAAATGAAAGCCGCTTTCGTCGCGGTACAGGAACTGGTAGGGATGTCGTTCGATTCGGACAAGGTCGATTTTCTCCCCGGCGTTAAAGGTATTTTCCAGAATGCGTCCGTTCTCCAGATTGCGCATTTTGACTTTCACAAAGGCGCCGCCTTTGCCCGGTTTCACATGTTGAAACCATACGATCGAACAGGGTTTGCCGTTGTATTCGATACACAGGCCGTTTTTGAAATCTGCTGTTGTTGCCATAGTCTATTTATTTATTTTTATTCGCAAAGGTAGGAAATTTTCCCTGATTGGGCATATGCATTTGGCTCAGGCCGGCATTCCGACAAAGTGAAAATGCGGGCCGAAGCGTTCAAACGCCGCTCTGTCTAACGCTTCCCGATGGTCGGGATGGGCGACGCCGATCAGGAGGCGGGCGCGTTCCTGAAGCGTTTTTCCATAGAGGTTGACGGCGCCGTATTCCGTAACGAACCAGTGGATATGGTTGCGGGTGGTTACCACGCCGGTGCCGGGGCTGAGCGTCGGCGTAATTTTGCTTACGCCCTTGTTGGTTACCGACGGCATGGCGATGATGGCCTTCCCGCCTTTGGAGAGCGACGCGCCGTAGATGAAATCGACCTGCCCGCCTACGCCGGAGTAGAACACCGTCCCCAGCGAGTCGGCGCCTACCTGCCCGGTGAGGTCTACCTGTAGCGCCGAGTTGATGGCCGTTACTTTCGGATTTTTGGCAATCACGGCGGGCATGTTGGTATATTCGACGTCCATCATGGCGACCATCGGGTTGTCGTCGATAAAATTGTAGCAGTGCTGCGAGCCCATCAGGAAGGTCGAAACCATTTTACCCCGGTCGATCGCTTTGTTGGCGCCGTTGATGACGCCTTTTTCGACCAGCGGCAATACGCCGTCGGCAAACATTTCCGTATGGATCCCAAGGTTTTTATGGGTGCCCAACTGCGCCAGCACGGCATTGGGGATGGCGCCGATGCCCATTTGCAGCGTGGCGCCGTCGTCGATCAGGGCGGCGCAGTTTTTACCGATAGCCGTTTCGACGTCGTTGGGCTCGGAAAAGTGAGCCGGTTCGAGGGGGGTATGGTCTTCCACGAAAAAGTCGATCAGGCGCAGCGGGATCATGGCGTCGCCCCAGGCGCGCGGCACCTGTGGATTGACCACCGCGATTACTTTCCCGCCGGAGTGGTGGGCGGTTTCGATGGCGGCCAGGGTGGCGTCGACCGAGGTGCCGAGCGAGACAAATCCGTGTTTGTCGGGCGACGATACCTGAATCATCGCCACGTGGCAGGGCAGCGTGCCGCTCCGGTAGAGTTTCTGGGTCTCGCTCAGGAATACGGGGATATAGTCGGCATAGCCGGCCTGTACGTTTTTCCGCGTGTTGGCGCCTACAAAGAATGCGTCGTGCTGGAAAATGCCTTCATACCGGGCGTCGGTATAGGGCGCCGGCCCTTCGGTATGCAAGTGATGAATGTGGACATTGCGCAGTTCGCCGTTGTCGCCCCGTTCGCAGAGCGCTTTGATAAGCGTCTGCGGAGCGCAGGCGACACTGCTCAGGTGGACATGGTCGTTTGATTTTACTGCTTTTACCGCTTCCTGCGGCGTGATAAATCGGTGTGTGAAATACATGTTCTTTCTTTATTTTGGGCTGCAAATGTACGATATTTTTTGAAACCGAACAATAGGGGCTTCCGGCGACGCTCGATACTCGACATTCGATGCGCGATGCGCGATGTTCGACACAGGCCATTCAACCCTACGGAAAATGGGCTCCCTGACGGGAAATGCGCTCCGCGGCGCCCATTCCTCTGTGCTCCTCTGTGCAACCGCCGTGCCCTCTGTGCAAGAAGAAAGGAACACAGAGAACACAGAGGTACACAGAGAGGCACAGAGCGCCGTTAGCGAACCGTTGCCCGTCAGGGCAACCATAGCAATAGAAAACAACACGCCCCCCATCCTCAACCGTTGTCCGTAGGACATGAATCCCCTGACGGGGAATGGGCTGCGCGGGCGACCCATTCTATTGATATGAATGGCCTTCGGCCAATTCTCAATGTTCAACGTTCAACGCCGCAGGACGGTCT